>JBBSVW010000079.1:29728-55715 GCA_038046605.1 Microcaldota archaeon
CTGCTATTCCGGATCAGATAATGGCACAATTGGCTCACTAGATTTGCTCTTCCCAAAAGGCGCCAGTGGATCGCGGGAAATTGCGCTTAAAATAAAGGTCAAACCAGATGCGCCCGCATCCTCATCATTTGCATTCAACTACAAAGCCTATGCGGTAAGGAAAGGGGTGGTTGCCTTATTCCCCCAAGAAGAGGAAGTAAGGAAGCTTGCGGATAACATCGCCCCCGTTGATGCCGTGAAAAGCATGTGCACTGGCAAGAACGCAATAAAGCAGCTCAAAATCACCTCTTCCCCGCTTACCTGCCTGGATGGAGGCAATTTCTGCCGAAAAATTATTTTCGATAAAAAAAGCGAAATCCCCCTTGGAAGCGATTTCCTTGTAAAATTTGAAATCCTATCCCAAGAGCCAGTTGATACCATTTCCATTGGGAGCAAGAATGTCAAATTGACGGGAAGCAGCACAGGGGATGGCTTTGCGGATGACAATTCCGCCGCTGGAGCCGATACCCAAATAGCTTCCATTTCCATTCCCGCAGGCATCAAAACATCCGGCTTCCTCAAGTTTTCAGCAATCCGCGCGGGAACAACTGATTTGCGCCTCTCATTCAACACCGAAAAGAATTCCTACAAGGTAAGCAAGAATTTGCGGATTACCGGCGATAACCTCATGGCGGTTTCCGTTTCGCCCTTGACGCTTTTAACTGGGGAGGAAAAGAAAGTCACAATCCGCGCCTTATCCGATAATGATGCGCCAATTACCGATGCAATTGTAACGCTATATGATTGCGACAAATCTCCCCTTGGAGCGGAGGAGTTGCAATCGCTTGGCAATAATGAACGAAATGAGGGGCAGGATGGGCGCTATATTATTTCCGCAAACCCACAAGCTTTTGGCAAAATTGGCATTCGTGTATCCCACCCCGAATACAAAACTTATGACGAATGCAAAATTGATGTTGGCATAAGCGAAGATACGCTGACAATTTCGCCATCCTCAATAAAACTTACGGGCGATTCCACCAAAACAATTGAAGAAGAGTTCACGATTTCGACAACCCTAGATGCGAAAAGCACGGTTTCCGTCATTTCCAATTGCGGAACGGAAATCTCCCCTGTAATTTATGCCGAGCCAAATGAAATTACCAATTTCCGCGATTCACAGACCATCACAATAGGCATTCTGCCGGAATTGACTGTGAGGAAAACCTGCAACCTCCTCATTCAGCAGCGCTTCACCAAGAATTCCATGATCTCAAAAACAATCCCGATTAAAATCGATGTGCACGGGCCTACATTCATCCCAAGCCCCGAGCCATCGGTTCCACCAATAACTTCCCCAATCCCCAGTGTTGATCCTTCCGCTGACCCATCCATTTCCCCTCCAGGAACAATTGAAATCCCAGGCACCATCGAATTGAAATTGGATGAAATCGGCTTTGACAACAAGGTCTTTTCCGCAAAGAACATCGGTGAACCAATCAATTGCGAGATTATAGCGGAGGCGAATTTCCGGGTACGCGCCGAGTGCACCGCTAAATACGTTTCCCTAACCGCGGATTACATTGGCGAAGCGCTCACAAAATCATTCCGGAAAAAAGGGCAGCTCAAGATCACCCTGCAGGATAGCGAGCCGGCTTATTACAATATTGTGGTAACCGCGCTGGATGCATTTTCCGATTCAACGGATGGATCCCTCAACTACTATTCGGATCTGCAGGGTGTGCCAAACCCCATCATACTTGAGCTTGATGCAAGCACGCGCAGGTTTGATTTGCAGTACTCCCTTGGCGCATTTGGGGAGCCCGTTTCCTCCTGCGCCCTCCAAAACCTCGAATATGGGATAACAACCGAATTCTGCGGCCCAGTTGACCAGAAGGTTCGGCTTCTTGCTGATTTTTCCTCCTCCGAAACATACAACAATTTGCTCTCGCGCATCTATGCAAACAACCCCTCCTGCATGAACTATTATTCGCAGCAAGGGTACGATCGCAGCTACCCCAATGGCTATTTTGGGAATGGAGGATTGGGAGGCCAAGGCGGCTATGGGAACATGGGCTATGGGGGAAATTACCTAGATGCCAATTTGAATGGAGGCTACAATTACGGTACCGGACAATCCTATTATGGGGGAAACCTGCAAGGCCAATACAATTACAATTCCCAGCCCTACAACCAGTTTTCCGATGGCTATTACCCCGCCCCACAATACTCCGGAGGATATGTGGACTATGGCAATTACCCGGGCATGAATTATCAGCAGCAGCCCTACCAATACCCCTACTCCCCCTACACGCAAAACAATTTGCGCTCCAGCTCCTCAATTTCATTTGGCATTGGCAATTCCAATATTGATCCTAGATTTTCCGCAGGCAATTGCGATTCGGGTTTTTTGGAGGGCTCAATTGCATTCCTCTTGAGATCCGGAAGGCGCGAATCGGTTGCCGTAAGGATAATTGCAAAAGGCGGCAACCCATATCCAAATATCCTCGGCCCAAGGCAAATTCCATGCTACAATTGCAACCAACAAGGCAGGGGTGCCGCTTCCAGCCAAAACGAAATACTGGATAACCAGATCATAATCGAGCTTGATCCCTTTACCCTCCAAAGGTATGCGCAATATGAGATTTCCGCTGGCTCTGCAAGCACCAGCTCGCCCCTATGCAAGGTTGAATCCGATCCAAAGTACTTTGCAGGGATTGCCCAAAACCTCAATTACAACCCGCTTTCAACATCGAGGCAATCATTCAACCCCTTATCCGGTCCCTCAACTTCCGGAAAATATGAATCCGCAATAAAAGGATCCGTCTCCTGCGATATCGAGGACAATCAACTTCAAATCAAACTGATGGCAGATGCGAGCAAGATATCAATTCCAAAAGGCAAAGTCGGAACGGCCCTGAACAAGGAAGACGAGCTTTACTTGTACATGAATTATTACAATCCTTCAAGGATCGTTCTTGCGCCCGTGCAGCTTTCTATAGGTGAAACGGGGGATTACGATATAGAGCCCATTTCCAATAATCTCCAGTTCATTGTAACCGACAAGGAGCCATCCCTAACAAATGCAAATTTCAAGAAAACCGATGACATCTTCTCAAAGGAGGATTGCAAAGTGACGGGAATTCCGGGTGCCACCGCTAAAACCACTGATATAGGCGAATTTAGAAGCGGGGTGGGTTTGAAGGGCACATTCGCTAAAGGGAATTTTGTGCTTGAGCAAAAGGATGGAAAATACGCTTTCAAGGAGGTTCCGATTGAAGTTACGGAAGGTATTTTTGAATTCCCCAAAATTCCAACCTCTCCGGGCTCGCTTAAGTGCGATACCGTCAAGGGATCGGTATCTGCAAAATTGAATTTCGCGGCAATACCTAAAGAGCACATGCTAATTTTCGAAAATGGCGAAAAACCGGCGGTATTGGACAGGCAAATTGATTTTGCAGGAAAGATAGGTCCTCATGACCCCGGAAAGGAATATGGTTGTGAAATATCCTCATCCGAACACTCGAAAGAATTCGATGAGGCTCTGAAAGGAAAGCCCGATTCTGCGAAAACAACGATTTTTTCGTGCAAGCTTGCAGCCGATTCTTTGAAATTCTCCGCGGATTATTCTAGTTTTGCCCCCAAGGATGGATTTTCAGACCAACTTACGCTGACTTTGTATTCAATCACCAATTATCCAAAGAGCAAATTGGAGGCAAAGGAAACGAAACGGGAATTAGGTGTCATTAAGGTAAACATCAAGAGTGAAGGATACCTTGAAGGATCGCTATATTTCTCCCTGGATCTTAACGGCAATAAACGCATACCTACCAAGTCCTCGTTTGCAAACATCAACACTAAAATATCCTACCTTGCCCATTTCCCCGCAGGCGATGAAAAAGGGAAGAGGATCGCATCACTTCTGTATTATGATAAGGACTCGATTAAGGAACTCATTGAAAAAACCGGTTCGGGAAAAATTACCCCAAGCGATTATGCCAAGGGAATAAAAATCCTTGAATTTTCCGATCCGGCGACAATTACCTTAATGGAAAAGGGCGAAATGCAAGAATATGTACTGGATAAGGAAGGAATTTACGTATTGTATTCTAAAACGGTTTTAGGGGGCAAGGAGATGCAGGCCTTCGCCGCAATTGGAGTTAAGGATTTTGCATCGCTTACGCCCGCAGACGCCCCCGAGGTTTCCGATGCTGTGAAATATGTTGGGGATGAAAATAGCGGAAAATGGGTTGTCGAGGAAAAGCTTGCCAATTCGGGCGATGTGCTTGCCGAATACAGCAAGAATGGGGCCCCAAGCGGCGATTTAAGCAAAGAAACAATTTTTCAGCCAACGATGCCCGGAGCAACTATTTCCGACGGCTTTGCCTGTAAGGTCAATAGGGATACGAACCATGCCGGGGTTGATTTTGCTGTTAAAAGTGGAACGGATGTGTATGCCATTGCAAGCGGAAACATCATCGCTGCGGGCTGCGGTAATGGGGGCATTGATCCCAAATGCACAAAAGAAGGTGAAGGCAACCGGGTTGTTATTGACCACAAAAACGGGTGCTTTAGCGGATACTATCATTTGGATGAGATTTCTGTAAAGATGGGCGATCAAATCCCAAAAAACACTAAAACACTTATTGCAAAATCAGGGAATACGGGTTCGTCCACAACCGGCCCGCATCTCCATTTTGAATATTATTGCGGTAAGCCTGGTTCTTTTGAAGCCCAAAATCCATGTGGAATGCTGGGTATAACTGATCCCAAGTGCAGTTGCGGCAGCAAAGCGGTGGCAGTAAACGGCGCTGATGCAGCCGGCGCATCCTCCTACAAGGCAGCAGATTTCTGGCACATCGAAAGCTGCGTTGCAGAAGCCGGCACGTTCCTTCTGGGCGGCGGTCTCAAATTCACATTGAAGACGAACACTGCGCCAAATGACATCGTTTCATGGTATGCAACGGAGGGGAATGACGAATATTTAATGAAATTCTATTGCAATGAAAAGTTAGTGAGCGGGGATGGCCTTACCCGGGATGGGCAATTCTACAATATCAAGAAAGGGGAAACATTTGTTGAGAGGGAGCGGAGCCATTGGACAGAGTCGATGCTTTATGTTTGCGATAAGGGCATATATGCGGCTTTAGCCAATCCCAAGGGTGAATTGATTGGTGGGGACGCAGCTAAGCAAAAATGCACCATCAAATCAGGTTAAATCGAATTAGAGGTACTTCCTCTCCCGGAGGATCTTCCTGGCAGATGGATAATCGCTTGCCTTCATTGCAACAAGGATGCTTCCGTTCTCCTCCTTGTTTATCACGAGCATAGAATCAATGTTGATTTTGTGATCCGCCATCAATCTTGATATTTTGGCAAGCTCTCCGGGCTTATCTGGTATCCCGACGACTAGTATATCCGTATCCATAACCTTGAAACCAACTGCTTCCAGCACCTTTTTGCTTTTTGCAGGATCGCTTACAACCAGCCTAATGATGGAATCCCTAGCCGAGCTATCCACAGAAACGGAATCAATGTTGATCCCAGCTTTTGCCAGCGTTTCGGATACATCCGCAAGCAATCCGATCCGGTCTTTTGCAACTACCGTTATCTCCTTTGTCGCATTCATGTTTTGCCCCCCCGCTATAAGGAAGGCGCTAGTCATTTAAATTGGTTTGGAAAAAGCGTCTTGGGGGAACCTAGGTTCCCCTGCTATCGTTGAGCATTCTCAACTCATCGCGAAGCATCCGCTTCACGATACCCTTGGAAGCATCCACTTCCTATTTTTGATTTGCGCATCAAATTAAGGGGGTAGAGGCGACTACGAGTAGGGGGGTTAGCCCCCTAGTGGTGTCAGGGTGTCAAAGGGTTTATAAATCTTGATTGCGAAATAATGTCTCTTCTAAAGGGCTAGGGGATTCTCCAACTGTTGGTTGATACGATGGATACTAATTTTAGCCATGTCTTTCTCCCTAAGCAAACCATAGCCACCGAGGAGGAAGTGCAAGAAGTCCTCGAAAAATACAAAATTACCAAGGAAAATCTTCCCCTTATAAAATCCGACGACCCATCCGCCAAGGCGCTTTCCGCCAAGGCCGGCGATGTCCTTAAAATTGAGCGGACATACGGGGAGAGCAAGGAGGAGTTATACTACCGGCTGGTGATCGATTAATGGATTGCGCAGAACTCACAAAGCATTATCTGCAGGATAGCTCCGTTATGCGGCAGTTTATCGATTCCTACAACAAGTTCATCGAAGAGGGCCTCCAATTGGTTGTCGAGGCGCAATCGACAATCGAGCCCCAGGTTGAAAATCTCGTTCTCAAGCTTGGAAAAGTCACGGTCGGCCAACCATCAGTTACTGAAGCCGATGGCACAAGGCGCGTCCTTTACCCCCAGGAGGCAAGGCTTCGCGATTTAAGCTATACCGCCCCGCTCTTCCTTGAAATCACCCCTCTTTTTTCCGGATCCGAAGGCAGGACCGAAACAGTCTTCATTGGCGAACTGCCAGTCATGCTCAAATCAAAAATCTGCTATCTATCAATAATGAACCGCGATGAGCTGCTCTCCGCGGGCGAGGATCCACTGGACCCCGGCGGGTATTTCATCATTAATGGAACAGAAAAAGCGCTCATTAGCATTGAGGACCTTGCGCCAAACCGCATTTTCGTTTCAAGGGAAAAGGAAAAAGAGCTCATCCAGGCAAAGGTTTTTTCCACAAGGCTTGGCTTTAGGGGAAGGATCACGGTTGATCGCACCCGCGAGGGCAGGCTTTCCGTTACGCTTCCATCATTCAACAAATCAATCGAACTGCTTGTTCTCCTAAAGGCTCTTGGCCTAGATAAGCCCGAAAAGGTTTCCGCGGCATTCCCCGACATGATTGAAATCCACAACGATCTTCTGCTTAATTATGAGGCGGATGCGGACATCAAGACAAAGCGTGATGCCCTTGAGGCAATTGGCAAAAGGGCGGCGCCTGGCCAACCCGTTGATTACCAGCTAAAGCGCGCAGAACTCCTAATTGACAGATACCTCCTTCCTCACATCGGCGTCGATGAAAAGGACCGCCTTGCAAAGGCCTATTACCTATGCAGGATGGGCGAGCGTGCAATCCTAACCGCATACCGCAAGCGCAAACCGGAGGATAAGGATCACTACGCAAATAAGCGCATCAAGATCACCGGAAAACTGATGGAAGAGCTCTTCAGGTACGCCTTCCAATTCTTCGTCAAGGATGTTGCCTACCAGCTTGAGAGGGCAAACATCCGAAGGAGGAAAATGACCCTGTTCACAATTGTTCGCCCCGATGCCCTAACCGAGCGCATCAAGTATTCCATGGCAACTGGCAATTGGATGGGAGGGCACACCGGCGTTTGCCAGCCGCTTGACCGCTACAATTTCATTTCCTCAATTGCATTCATGCGAAGGGTCATTTCGCCACTTGCTAAAAAGCATCCGCACCACAAGGCAAGGGATTTGCATGGCACCCATTATGGGCGGCTTGATCCCAACGAAACGCCCGAAGGCCCCAACTGCGGGCTTATAAAATCGCTTGCGATGTTTTGCGAAATCACGCCCGGCTCCGAGGAAAAGGGTGTTGAAAAGACGCTCCGTTCCCTTGGGGTTACGATGCAGGCGCTTTGAATTTTTTTATATTTTTTATTTTATGATATTTATTTCGGGTTTGAATGGATCGGTCCTGCGCTTTTGCAGGTCTGGCGCAATTTTCAATTGATCATTCCATTTTGCGTTTTTGATTTTTGAGTATTTTGGTTTGCTTTGGGTTTGATTGGATCCTTTTGGATTTTTCCATTTTGGCATTAAGGAAATTTCATTTTCACGTGGTGGCTTGATATGAAGAGCTCGGTTTTCCTAAACGGCAGGTTCATTGGCTTCCATGACGATGGCCGCAAGCTTGCGGGTGAGCTTCGCGACAAGCGGCGCAAGGGCGAACTTAGCCCCCATGCCAACATCTGCTTTTACGATAGGACAAACGAGCTATTTGTAAATACCGACGAAGGCAGGGCAAGAAGGCCACTTGTTGTAGCAAAGAATGGCAAAAGTGCAATCATTCCAGAGCATACCGAAAAGCTGCGCAATGGGCAACTCCAATGGAAGGAACTTGTTTCAAAAGGATTAATCGAATACCTGGATGCCGAAGAGGAGGAAAACGCCTATGTTGCAATGCGCGAAGAGGACCTGAACCCCCAGCACACTCACATTGAAGTTGATTCCACCTCGATGCTTGGCTATGTCTCAAACCAGATCCCATTCCTAGAGCACAACATGGCCCCCAGGGTCTTGATGGCTTCCCAGCACGCAAAGCAGGCCCTTGGCCTATACGCAGCAAACTTCAATTTGCGCGGCGAAACCCGCGGATATGTTTTATTCTACCCCCAGCGCCCAATTGTGCAAACCCGCATTTACGAAAATCTAAAGAACTACAAGCGATGCGCCGGCCAGAATTTTGTCGTCGCGGTCCTTTCCTATTATGGCTTCAACATGAACGATGCTATTGTCCTCAACAAGAGCGCAGTAGATAGGACGCTTGGAAGATCCGCCTTTTTCCGCACCTATTCCGCTGAGGAACGCAGGTACCCTGGCGGGCAAAAGGATAAATTCGAAATCCCCCCGGAGTACGTTCAGGGCTACTTAGGTGAGGAAATTTACCAAAATATCGAGCCCGACGGGCTTATTTCCCCCGAGGTTTATGTGCCGGGCGATTCAGTCCTGATTGGAAAAAGCTCCCCCCCAAGATTCCTAAAGGAAATTTCCGCCCTGGATGTGGAGGTTGAAAAAAGGAGGGAGAGCTCCGTTACCGTCCGCAGCAATGAGGATGGGATAGTTGATTCCGTCATGGTTTCGGAAAGCAAGGCGGGGAACCGCTTTGTGAAAGTCCGTGTGCGCAAAACAAATGTCCCGGAAATTGGCGACAAATTTTCCTCAAGGTATGGGCAAAAAGGGATCGTTGCCCTGCTAGTCAACCAGGAGGATATGCCATTCACAAAGCAGGGAATTGTCCCGGATCTGATCATCAACCCCCATGCAATTCCCGGAAGAATGACTGCGGGCCATCTGCTTGAGATGCTTGGAGGCAAGGCTGCCTGCATGGAAGGCACAATCCGTGATGGCACCAGCTTTACCGGGGATTCGCAGGATGATTACGAGGCAATCCTTAGCAGGTACGGCTTTGAGCCATCCGGCCACGAGATTTTATACGATGGCTACACCGGGCAAATGATTGCGGCAAAAATATTCACCGGCGTCATCTATTACCAGCGGCTCCACCACCTAGTCGGCCTTAAGATCCATGCCAGGAGCAGGGGACCCGTGCAGATGCTAACACATCAGCCAACCGAAGGAAGGGCAAGGGAAGGGGGCTTGCGTCTTGGGGAGATGGAACGTGATTGCTTCATTGGCTTTGGCGCCAGTTCGCTTCTAAAGGAGAGGATGATTGAAAGCTCGGATAAAACCACCGAGCTGATATGCACCAAATGCGGCGCTTCGGGGGTTTTTGATAAGCTCAAGAACAAGTCATACTGCCCGCTTTGCGAAAGCACGAGCGTAGCGGAAGTCGAGATGAGCTATGCATTCAAGCTTCTCATGGATGAAATGAAATCCATTGGCATCTTCCCAAAGATTAATTTGAAGGAAAAAGGTTAATGAAAAAGGAAATTAATAGTGAAAATAAGGGGGAGGCGGCGACCGTGAAGCATCAGCCTTCGCGGCTCAGCAGACTATAAAGTCTGCGTGGCACGTGGTGGGGGATATCCCCCATTGGGTGTCAAATCTTCCCAAAGATTAATTTGAAGGAGAAGGGCTAAAGCAAAAAAGCAATTAGCATTAAAATTTCGGAATGGAATTTTTCCGGAATGCATCTTTATTTTTTAATATTTTTTTTAATTGGATTGTTCCGCATTTGAAGGGCAATTTAATATTTCAAAGGTTTGATAAGCATGAAAGTAATCGAAAGCATTGAATTTTCCGTCTTCTCCCCGGACAATGTGCGCAAGCTCTCATCCGCCAAGATCACCGTTCCAGACACTTATGATGAGGATGGCTATCCTATCGCCGGGGGCCTTGCGGACCAGCACCTTGGCGTCATCGACCCTGGCCTTAAGTGCAAGACATGCGGGGGCAGGATGAAGAGCTGCTCGGGCCATTTTGGCCACATCGAACTTGTGCGCCCCGTAATCCATGTGGGATTTGCAAAGATGATCTACCAGCTTTTGAAGGCAACCTGCAACAGGTGCGGAAAGCTCCTTCTTGAAATCGATTCGCTTGACAAGGCAAAAAAAGTCGCCGAATGCCCGCACTGCGGCGAGAAGCAAAAGGTAATCAAGTTCATCCGCCCAATTTCCCTCTACGAAGAGGAGCGAAAGCTATTGCCATCCGAAATCCGTGAGCGCATCGAGCGAATCCCGGATGAGGCCTTAAATCAGCTCCACGTCGCATTCAGGCCGGAGTGGATTGTCCTAACCGTCCTTCTTGTCCCTCCCGTATCCGTCCGCCCCTCCATCACATTGGAAACCGGCGAAAGAAGCGAGGATGACCTGACGCATAAACTAGTGGATATCATCCGCATCAACCAGCGCCTTGCGGAAAACATCGATGCCGGCGCGCCGCAACTTATCATTGAGGATTTGTGGGAGCTTTTGCAATACCATGTGGTGACTTATTATGATAACGAAACTGCCGGGATTCCCCCTGCAAGGCACAGGTCCGGAAGGCAGCTAAAAACGCTCTTCCAACGCCTTAAAGGAAAGGAGGGGCGCTTCAGGTACAACTTGTCCGGAAAGCGTGTCAACTTCTCTGCAAGGACTGTCATCTCGCCCGATCCATCCCTTGGAATCAACGAACTGGGAATTCCTGAGAGCATAGCAGCAGAACTCACCCTTCCTCTTACGGTAAACGAGTGGAACATGGAGTATGTCAAGGACCTGATTGCAACCCACACCGAAAAAATAAATTATGTCATCAGGCCAGATGGCAGGCGCAAGCGCGTAACAAAAGCCAACCTGGAAGAAGTCCTTGGGGAAATCGCAACCGGCTACACCCTCGAGCGGCAGCTGATGGATGGCGATACCGTGATTTTCAACAGGCAGCCATCCCTTCACCGTGTTAGCATGATGTGCCATAGCGCAAAAATCCTCCCGGGCAAGACATTTAGGTTCAACGTTGCAGATTGCCGGCCCTACAATGCCGATTTCGACGGGGATGAAATGAACCTGCACGTGCCGCAAAATGAGGAGGCGCAGGCGGAGGCCGAAATTTTGATGAAGGTGCACGACCAGATACTATCCCCGAGGAATGGCGAACCAATAATTTCAGCTGATTTGGACCAAATCTCAGGCCTATACCTCATGACACTTCCGGGAATCAAATTCACCAGGACGGAGGCATGCGAGCTTTTGCAATCCGGCGATATCGTTGCCAATGTGAAGGAAGGCCTAACCGGGCATGAAATGTTTTCCATGCTGCTTCCGGATGATTTTGCATTCCAGTTCACAAACAAGGTCAAGGAGCTTGTGGAAATCAAGAAGGGCAAGCTTATTTCGGGGCACATCGACAGCAAAACCAATGATGCAATCACCCGCGAGATCTTTTTGAAATATGGTGCGCAGCCAACGCAAAAATTCATTGACGCTTCCACAAAGATGTCGCTAAAAGTGCTTGCAATCTACGGCCTTTCCCTTTCGCTTGCGGACTACGAGCTCCCAATCGAGGCGAAGAATGAAATCCGCGGCGTCGTAAAGGAAAGCCGCGGCCTGCAAAAGATCGTGATCAACCAATTAAAGGAAGGGCGGCTTTTACGCCAGCCCGGAAAAACACTTAAGGATACCTTCGAGGAGAAGATGATGAACATCCTTGAGGAAACCAGGGAGAAGTGCGGAAAAATCATCCTGCACTACGTGCACAAGCAAAAGGTGTATTTTGGAGGGATTGAAATCCATCACAATCCCGCAATCATGATGAGCAAGGCGGGAGCCAAGGGAAAACTCCTCAATGTCGTCCAAATGGCGGCGCTTGTAGGGCAGCAGGCCATCCGTGGAAAGCGCATGACTGCTGGCTATTCCAACCGCATCCTGTCGCATTTCCGAAAAGGGGACCTATCCGCGTATGCAAAGGGCTTTGTTTCAAACAATTACAAACTGGGCATGGACACGGTCGAATATTTCTTCCATGCGGCAGGAGGAAGGGACTCCGTCGTTGACAAGGGAGTCAACCCCGCAAAGACAGGTTACATGCAAAGAAGGCTAATTAACGCCCTGCAGGACCTGATTGTGAGGGAGGATATTTCCGTTCGTGACGCCGAGGGCAACATCGCCCAATTTTTCTATGGCGGCGATGGGCTTGACGCTTCCGGAAAGCCAATAACTTATGGCGAACCGGTGGGGGTTATTGCAGCCCAAAGCATCGGCGAACCTGGAACACAAATGACGCTCCGGACATTCCACTACGCTGGGGTTGCCTCGCTTGCGCAGCTTGGATTTACCCGGCTTGTCGAGATCGTGGACGCCCGGAAATCCCCAAAGAGCCCAGTCATGGACATTGTCCTGAAGGCGCAGTACTCGAAGGATTACAAGAAGGTTGCGCACATTGCCGCGAGCATCGAGCAAATCCCGCTAAACAAGATCGCATCGATCAAGGAGGATTTTGAAAACAAGCGCATAAAGATAATTCTTGATAAGGAGAAGATGAAGCAGCTATCGGTAGATGATGAGGAAATACTAAAGGCGATCAAGACCGTTGCGGAATATGAGAAACGCGGTGATACCGTGATGGTCATCCCCAAGCAAGATACCCTAAAAATCGTGCGCAAGACAACAACCAAGCTTTCCGAAATCATCCTCAAGGGAATTGCCGGCATCAACCGCGCAATCATCATTAACCAGCCTGATGGCACGTTCACGATTGCAACCGAAGGGACGAACCTTGAACAAGTGCTCCAAATCCCCGAAGTCGAGGCCAGCAGGACGACATCAAATGACATAATGGAGGTAAACCGCGTGCTTGGGATTGAGGCCGGCCGCAATTCAATTGTTGCCGAGATCGAAAAGGTCCTAAAAGCGCAGGAGCTAAAAGTTGATCACCGCCATATTGCACTAATTGCCGATGTCATGAGCTACAAGGGCGAAATCAAGAGCATTGGTAGGCACGGGCTTGCAGGAGAGAAGGCATCCGTCCTTGCGCGCGCCGCATTCGAGGAGACCGCAAAGCACCTGATAAGCGCCTGCATTGCCGGCGAAAAGGACGAACTGCGCGGAATCACCGAGAACATCATCATCGGCCAGACGATCCCCTGTGGAACGGGGCTTGTGAAGGTTGTGATGAAAGCGCAGGATTAATTGACAAACCCTTCTGTTTTTCTCTTTTTTTATTTTCACTCCCTATTATAGCGCCTCAAAACCAATTCGTTATTTCTCCGATGGAGAACGCCAAAACCGATGCTAGCAAGCTCCTTTGTTTGGTTAGGAATTTCCTCATTTTCATAAACCACATGAATTGCAAGCCCACCTTTATTCAACTGCGCAAAAACCGCCCTATGGATCTGCGAGGAGGTTTTTGCATAAGCCCTCCATCTGAGCCTATCCAGTAATAGCCCCTCACTAATACTTAAGAAGATCCGGTCCAGACCATGTTTTTTGATTATACGCCCAAACCTACCGGCTCCAAGGCCTTGGGGGCTCATAGTTGCATTGGATACCACGAAATCAAATTTCTGGTCGCCAAAATGCTCGCGAAGGTGCATGGCATTTCCGGCTATAAGCCGCCCCTCCTTTACAGCCTCAAGCGAATCCGCGAATTTTTTGCCGCTCATATTAATGCCATACGCGTCCATTCCAAGCTTTGTCAAAAGATGGCTGGTTAGATGGCCCACGTTATCGCCAATTACGAGTATGCGTTTGCCTTTCAGGTCCCCCTTGGAATATATCCGAAGTAATTCCAAAAGACGCTCATGGCCAGGCAGGTCCAATTTAATCCACCCGAATTCTTCCATTCTTGAAAAAATTATCAATTGAAATAGACGAATGCAGGGTTAAATATTCGAATGTACCGGCAGATTTAATGGCTGCCGAGGAAATTGGGTTTGAGATTGTTGACAAATGCGCTGGAGCAGCTAATTGAAAATCAACCTTTTGCTCGAAGTTTTGTCAACCAAACATAGTTATGGGGGTTCGTGGCTGGAATAATGGAAAGCAACCAAAACAAACAATTATATATTTGTGATATATTAAGTATATATTGGTGATATCATGAATACAGATTTCACAGTCAGGCTTCGGGGAAATAGCGCCCAATTACTCAAGGAAATGATCGACCTTGGCTACTGCGAATCAAAAACAGAGGCGGTCAGGACAGCCCTTCTAAGGTATGGGATGGAGCTGGGGTTAGTTAATGGAACAAAAATGCTTGAAGACGTGCAGGAAGCAATCAAAAAATCAGGTAAAAAATATTCAGAAGAGGAGGTCGGGAGGCACATTGAGGCTGCCAGATGACATGGAGAGGGTTTTTGTTGATACGAGCGTCCTGATATGGGCATTTAATTATCCGGAAAGCAATTCCGCGACGATTGTGAAAATGATCACCAAGCGTAAGCTTCATGGGATTACAAGCCAGAAGGCAATTGAGGAAATGGAACTGGTATTGACCGGAGAATACGATTCATCAATATTTTACAAGGCCAAAAAGCAGGTGCTTTATTTTTTTCAAGTCATTCCCCGGGAAAGGATCAGTGGCGAAATGGAAAAATGGAGGGGGAAAATCAAGGAAAAGGATTTGGAACATCTGGCAACCGCCAAAGCCCTTGGAATTAGGGTATTGCTTGCCGTGGATAGGGATTTTGAGCCATTTCAAGAATATATGACACCAAAGGAATTCCTGAAAGCGAGGGGGTTTGAGGCAAACGAAACGGATTATTGAATTGGTTTTGTGTTGGGGTTTAGAGGTAAAAGGAGCAATTAAGATGGGGATTTTGGGTAACCTGCGCGATCAGATCATCTCCACATCCTTTTTCCCCACAAAATGCCTATCTCCGGTAACTAATTTCAGGCCGTTCGCAAGCGCAGTTGCGTAGATCATGGAATCAACCATCCCAAAATCCTTCATCTCCTTCTTATATTGGATATGCAGCTCGCCGGCAAGTTTTGCAATGTCCTCCCGAAATTCGAGGATAGCGGATAATCGCTTCACATTTTCAATTATGAGGCTCGGATCGCGATTATTCCGGATAGCCCAGCTTGTTAGTTCCGAAATTGTTGCCATTGCTGTTGCGGCGGTTTCCGCATTGATCAGATTGGCAACTCTCCTGCCCGCCTCTGTATCGTTGAATAGCTCAACCCACGAATAAGTGTCAAACAGCATTTGCATACCGCCTCAATCCCTATGGTCGTGCTCTCTGACAAAGGGTGAAGCTCCCCTTGTCAAGCCAAGCAGGGACCTGGCATCAATCTTCCTTTCCCTTAACACGCTTAGCTTGATGGAATCCCCTTTCTTGAGTTTTTCGCTTTTCACAAGAGCTCCTGGCAAAATTACCCCCAAAGCATTCCCCACTTGCCTCACCTTGACCTCCACCATTTCCATTCCCATCACCTTAGTTATAATTAGTTATAACTAATATTTAAGGATTTGGTTTTATCATTGTTAAAACTTGCAGGGCGGCGCAATATTAAGATTTGGTTGATTTGAAAGCAACTTTTGGTTTATTGATGGGAATTATTGGTAGGATTATGCGTAATCTCCGGTGGAAATGACTCTCAGATCAAATTAGCTGGAGTGCAGGTAGGTACCTAATTCATCACACCTTCCCCGGCAAAACCGCACTCACTTCAGAATATCCCCTGAAATCCAAATCAACCGTTATCACATTCTGGATCTCATTGCCCTGCGCGACGCATACCTGCAAAAGATCGCGGTTTGAGACGGAATAGCCGTATTTTTTTATGAGTTCGAGGTAATTGGCGATGTCCAATTCCGTTACCGGAAGCACGGCAAGCCCCATTGCAAGGATCCGCCAGCACATATCCGCGCCATCCTTGGTTTTGCCCATCCTGGAAAAGCGGTAGGTGATTTCCTGGAAGGTTTCCGTTGTGATGGCGGCCTCGATTTCACCCGCATGAATCCGCCTAAGGATTGCTGCGCACGAAGCCTTATGGTCGCTCTCGCTTCCCGCAGCATACATGAAAATGCAGGTATCGACCAAATACCTCATCCAAAACGCCCCTCCAACTGCTTTTTGATGTTTTTCCAATCCTCAATTGGAAGGTTCATGCCAATCAAATCCTCAACTGGATTCCCAGATGATGCATAAACTGGCTGCAAAATCAGACGCTCCTCCTCCTTTGTTAGCTTCTCGACTGAAATTTCAAGGAAGCCGCCTTCCAGTTTCGCTTCAGTGCGCAGGCGTTTGGGGATAGATATCCTGCCAAATTTATCAATTCTGGCAAAGTAACGTTTCATGCCAATCACCAAAATATTAAAATTGGCAAAATTATTAAACCCATTTGTTTTGGCCTTTGCGCCAATCCTTCAATATTCCAAAACATGTGCGGCCTATCCCTAGAGCATTTCCTCCCATCGATTCAATTATGGCGAAAAATGAGTTAATATTCTAAATGAGGGGTAGTTTCCGGTGGGCTATGCCGATGTTAGCTTTATATTTTCCCCGCTTGTTACTTATCCATGCACCTAAATTCCGCCTTTATTCTTCTGATTTTTTCACTCCTGCTTTTTGGCTGCTCCCAGCCCTCCCCAACGCCAACCTCAACCGCCTCATCAAGTGCCATGCCAACAATTGGCGCCTCAGTAACACCATCAAATATCGTTCCAAGCGCATCTTCATCCCCAAGCAAAAAGCCCCTTGTAGATGTCCCCTCACCCGCCCCAATTATTGACATCTCGCCAACCCCCACTCCAATACCCATTTCGTTTCGGGGAGATCCTTACGTTAATGTATCAAACCTCACTGCCAGGGTCAACTGGCAAACGTTCCAAAAATCCAATTCATTTGTGGAATATGGCAAAACCGAAAAATATGGGGGAATAATCAAGCAGGGCGATAATTCCACCGTGCATTCGATTAACCTAACCGGCCTTGAATTTCTAACCCCCTACCATTACCGTGTCATTTCCTGCATTGGCGAGAGCTGCAACCGCTCAAGCAATTTCACGTTCAAAACTGGGCACAAGCAGTGCTCCGGAGGCTCATCCTATATTGCAGAGGGTGATTTTTGCATTGACAATTTCGAGGCTTCCATGGTGCAGGGGAAAATCATCATACAAGGAGGCAGGATTCCAACCAGCTCCATCTCCCGGGCTGATGCGCAAAGTGCCTGCAGGCAGGTGGGAAAGCGCCTATGCACATCGGCAGAATTCACCGCTTCATGCAATATACGGGGCGAAAAATATGGCGATCTTGGCGATAATGAGTGCAATTCGTGGAATTCCTCCTATGTGCCAACTGGAAAGGCAACCAACTGCACATCAAAAGAAGGGGTCCACGACCTTGTTGGCAATTTCTGGGAATGGGTATCGGATTCCGTAAATGACAAAACGCCATTTTATGAAGGCCTAGTCGAGCGCGATGATATCCTAAGCGCTGGCAAGGATTACGTGCTTCCAAGGCAGTTTACCGGCGAGACCTTGCGGCATGGCAGTGATTATTATTACAATTGGGAGCAAAACCGGGCAACATTCATCGGAACAGGAATCGTGCGCGGGGGCTACTACGCATCCCAAAAAGGGGGCGGGTGCTTTTCATATATAGTTGGCGCCCCCCTGGAAGGGGACCAAAAGATAGGCTTTAGGTGCTGCAGTTGAATTGCGTTAAATTTGAGCTTCCAATAAAATGAATTCGCCTAACCAAATAATCCCTTCAATGCGCTGAATATCCCATTTGCGGAAGAACGCTTGCCCTCGGATTTCTTGTCAAGTTCGGTTTTGCGATCCTTCAATTCCTGAATCTGCTCCAATAAAGCCGCTTTTAGCGCCTCATCATCCACCTGCTCCGCAAGCTTTTCAAGCCTCCCGGTTGTCGTTGCAAGCTTATCCGCTTGCGCTTTCAGCTCCTCCGCCTCCTTGTTCTCCTGCTCCGCCTTCAGCCCCAAAAATTTAGCCATCCCGTAAGCTGCATCCTTTTGTTTCTCGGCATTCTCAAGCGCATCCAATTTCTGCTTTGTATCTGCCAAGCCTGTTGCTTCTGTTGAAGCCCATGGTTTCAAGTCATCCGAAAGCGCCTGATCATTCCCTGTCAATACCCCGATGCTCCTACCGATCTCATCTTTTTCGGCCGTCGCAGCTGCGCCGCCGCCATCTTTTTCAGCTGAAGCCTTTGCCTTCTTCCTGTATGGATTTACGAGGCAGAAATTCTTGACGTTTTTCGCGATCAACTCTTTCATTCGTTCCTCTGAATTCAAAAGGTCGCATCTCTTGAGTTGCTTTTCCCCAAATTCGCATGCACGCTTGCTCCGCTCCACGCACATCTCATATCCTTTCTGCTGGAATTTGCAGAATTGCCCGAACTTCCTGCCGTTGAGCTTGACTTCGATTTCACATAATCTTTCCTGCATTTGCGTGTTGCTTTTCTGCTTGCTGAATTGCCCCAAAACCCTTTCACTGCAGGCGCTTATGAACTTGCCCTTATCGCATAGTTCCTCCTTTGATTTCACCCCCATCGGATACCTGCGGTTTTGGCAGCTTTGCATAATCCGATCCTTGCTTTCCTGCCATTGCTGCCTGCAAAACGCTGTGCTATCAAACGCCGTACTATCCCTAGGTGCGCTGCCATCCTCAAAATGTTGCCCTGCGGCAAACAAGCCAGTGAGGACGTTCCAATAGCCCATCACAAATCCGCCGGATGTGCTAGACGGCGGTTCAGATGATGGTGGTGTTTCAGCAGGCGGAGGTGTTTGTGTCGTTTCGGCTGGTGGAGTCGCCTGTGGTGGCGCGGTTTCAGAGGGAGGAGCTGTCGCTTGTGGGGCGTCCAAAGACGGAGTCGGTGCTGTGCCAGTAGGGTATGGTTCACCTATAGGCTGCTGATCCGAAGGATACCCGCCGGGATAATTGCTCGGGTAAGGCTCGCCTCCTGGGGGATATTGTTGATTAGGATAACTGCCCGCAGGGTAACCTTGCCCTTGGGGGTACTGCCCTGGTTGACCGGGAAAAGGTTGCCCTCCCGGATATTGCCCCTGCGGATATTGTCCTCCTTGCTGCTGGTTAGGATAACCTCCCTGGGGATAATTGCCGCCCTGAGGTGTTTGCGGCCTATAATCATTCGGGAAACCGCCCATTCCCTGCATTCTCTGCGCACATTCCTTGACGAAGTTTTCCTCCGAGCATGGCAATCCTTCATCGCCTTCAGTGCACATCCGCTCAAAGTTCGGCGCGCTCAATAAGTATTCCCTCTCGCACGTAAGCGGCAATTCCTCCTTCATATATTCCTCGCGTTGCGAGAACTCCTCCGAAATTCGCCCTTTGCATTGCGCGAGCATTTCATCCTGCTTGGGGGGGCATGAAAGCTGCGCTCCGCCGGAATTCCCCTTTATTTGCTCGCACATGTCGCCTGATTGCTTGCACCTATCTGCGCTCTCCTTTAGCTCGGCGCAAAATTCCCTGCCCAATTCTATCCCTTCAGCCTTAATTTCAGTATAAATGTAATTCGAAAACTCTTCAGTGTTTGTGCATTTTTCTGCGATTTCCTCGAGGCTAAAGCGCGTCCGCAGCTCATCCCCAAACCTCGCAGAAAACATCTCCTCATCCGAAATGCCGTCGGGCAGCTCGTGTGGAATTACCATGGGCTGGGATGAAACCATAAATTTGTCAAAAGATGGATCCCCAAACCCGCCGCCTTCGAAATCCGATCCGCCCATTCCCGGCCCTCCAAACCCTGCGCCTCCACCAAAATCATCCCCTCCAAATCCCGGCCCGCCTCCACCGAAATCAGGGGAACCGCCAAACCCTGCGCCTCCGAACCCATCATCCCCAAAACCAGCCCCGCCACCAAAACCGTTTGGTCCGCCTTGTGGGTTATCGCCCCTGGGCTGATTGCCAGGTGGAGGCGATTGCGGCTCGGCTGCTTTTGCGAATAGGGCAATGGAAAATAGTGATAAGACAATAAACGCGGCAATCTGGCGTTCAGATGGTGGGTGCATCATAATTTAAAAATCCGAGCGCATATTTAAGGTTATCGGTTGAATTTTTCAATAAAATTCTTCTGGACGTAAAACACAAATATATCGATCCATCTAAAAATTTGCCATTCTCATTTCGGAAGATGCCTTTCCATGAATGTGCGCATCTTTGCGAATGCTTCCGCTTGGAACTCCTTTGAACCTAGCGGCACCATCCTGAAATAGCGATCCTGTGGTTTCATGCCAAACCCGCTTCCCGGAACAACGCGGATTCCCTCCTGCCTTAATAGTTGCTCCACGAATTCTAGGTCAGTTTTCCAGGGGCCTTTTGTAACCCTTGGGAACATGTAAAATGCGCCGCTTGGCTCGATTACTTCAAGCCCGGGCATGGAGTTTATGCTCCTCGCCCCAAAAATCACCCGGTCCACCATCCGATTTAGGTACTTTTTTTGCTCCTCCTCATACTGATGGAGCTCATTTAATGCGTGCGCATAAGACATTTGGAGCGCCTGGTTGCCAGAGAGCCTAAATGCGCAAACCTTGATTAGGGCATCCCTAATGGAGCCATCCGGAAAATTGGAGAAGAGCACATGCCCAAGGCGCCAGCCCGGCGAATAAAAGCCCTTGGAAAATCCATCCATTGTGATTATTGGAACGTCCTGCGAAAAGCTCGCCATTGCCGGGTGGGGTTTGCCATCGAACCTAAGCCTATGGTAAATTTCATCCGACATTAGCGGCACTTGCCCCAATCCCTTTTCACCCACAATTTTAACCATCTGCGCCATTTTATCGGAATCTATAATCGATCCCGTCGGGTTGTTTGGGTGTATGGCAACCACCCATGCCGTATTTGCATCAATTGCGTTTTCAAGCTGATCCAGCTTTGGCGTCCACTTGTCATTTGGATCAAGATCGTAGTGCCTAACTTCCGCCCCGTACCATTTGGCCATTGCGGTGTAGAGGGGATAATCGGGCCTTGGGACCACAATATTTTTGCCCTTCTCAAGTGTTACCCCAAACAAATATCCAATTAGCTCTGATAAGCCATTTCCCACCACTACATTTTCCGGATTTGCATCGGCAATTTTCCTTTTTTTTGAATCATTGGCAATTGCGCTCCTAACCTCGATATCCCCCTGCTCGTTTGCATACCCATCGAACTTTCCGCTGGAAATTACCTTGATTAGATCCTTTCGGATGTATTCCGGCATGGAAAAGCCATATTCCCCCCTAAGGGCCCCTGGATCGCCGATATTGAATTCATAAATTTTCTTGCCAGTTGCGCGTACCTCCTTTACGGCCTGTGCCATCTTTGGATCCCTGATTGCATACTCTGCATCGTGTACCCTCTTCGCAATTGCAAGCGTCATATCCTTATTGCCCTCTTTTAATTTTCAGCGCAAAATTTTTTATCATTTAGATTTGGCAAGCTTAATAAACGCTAATCCACGACCTTAAATTTGGGGATTGACGAAAAGTTCAGGTAGGGAAAAAATGCAATGGAATTAAAAAGCACTTAATTAAGAAATTGTGGAAGGTGGTTTTTTTGCCTGCACGAAGAGACGAAACCGCATCCGGGGTTGTCGATTATATTTCCGAGCGAGTCCGCTCCGCTAAGCCTTATGGGATTAGGCTTCTGGATCCCCAGGAACCCGATGTTATTGCCCGTTCGGTGATGAGAATCGACCAATTGACTACCGTACTTAAGGACAAACTGCCATTCCCGCAAATGGAAATGGTCGAAAGATTAAGAACACATGTCCGGGAGGTAAATCCCAATCTCGATTTTTTGCCTCCAGATGAAAAAAAAGAGGTTTCCCGTTTTGTGAACATACTTGTGCACCAGGGCTACATCAAAGCGAGCATCGGCGATACGGTTGTGCCAGGACATCCGATTTTCAGAACCAACCATCTTTTCCTGGATTACCTGACTAAGGCTTTCGAGCGGGGTCAAACGGGATATTCCGGCTCCACTGGAACGCCGAATTTCAAGAAAGCAGTCGCAGATTACACCGATTTCAGATTCGGTTTCAAGACGGAACCTTCAGATGTTCTGGTAGGCAGGGGCGCTACTGACCCCATTGAGAAAATTTCGCAGTCGCTCATGCAGGATTCCTATGGCATTGCTGGCGCGCCGTTTTATCCGCCGTACGAAAGCTCCACGCATCTCGCGGGAGGGAAGCTCTCGAGAATAGTTGCGAAAGAGGAAAACGGTTACAGATTGACCGCCGATGAGATCGAGGTAAGGATAAAAAAACTCGTAAACCGGGGCGTTCCTTTGAAAAAAATAAAGGTACTCTGGCTGACGCATCCTAACAATCCGACCGGCTTTTTCTATTCCGAAGCCGAACTCGGGAGGATTGCTGCGGTTGCGAGGAAATATAACCTGACCGTAGTAGCGGACGAAGTATATGGCGGCACTGTTACCGAAGGCAATTACACATCGATGCTCAAGGTTTGGGAATCCCTGCCAGAAGAAAGGCGCTTTCCGCTTGTACACCTTGGCGGGTTTTCGAAAGACCCCCTCTTTTGGTTTACGGGAGCCAGAATCGGATGGGCAGTCATACCTGGCAAAGATAAGCGTTCGCAGGCTTTGAGAAATACAATTAACTTCACCCTTGCGCCTCCGCAATTAAACCCCCCAACCCCGCTTGAAGAAGCCGGCGCAGAATTGATAAACCACTACTTGCAAAATCCCAAGCAATTTCGTGCTCATATGGGCGAAGCTTTGAAGGTGTTGGATCAAAAAAATTCCCGCCTGCATGAGGTCATGAACGCCATTCCTCAAGTCCAGCGGGCAGGAGGATATGCAAAACCGCCTTCTGCCTTCTATCATTTCGTGCCGTTCGACATCTCCAGAACCAGCTTAAGCGGCAGCAGAAATCCTGATTTGGCGTTTGCAAGAATGCTTCAGAGGCGTTATCGGTTGCGCCTGACTCATGGCGGTGCTTTCTATTATCCCCCATCAGTAAAGCGCGGCAGTGCAAACGTGATCCACCAGAGGATTGTCAGCTTGCTTCCCAATGACCTGATTGATGAAATAGGCATACGCATTAGGAAAGCATTAGGTAAAATGGAGTCTGGCCAAAGGAAAAAATCAAATAATCAGGAAAAATAAAATAAAAAAAGAAAAAAGGAAATCTAAGCGACCTGTTCGTCGTCGGACCCTTCCCCGTCCCCTGCCTCATCCTCTGTGGATGCTGCCGGAGCTGCCTCGGTTGATCCCGCTGCAGATGCCTCGCCAACCTTCTGTGCGAGTGCGAACCTGTTGCGGACCTCGTTGATACGAATCCTGCACCTTTCGCCCTTGCTTGCGCCGGGCACGAAGATAATGAATCCCTGGATCTTGCAAATCCCATCGCCCTTTGCGGCAATGTCCGTTATTTCAACGTCGTATTCCTCTCCGCTCTTGACTGGTGCTTCGCGCTGCGAAAATCCACCGCCACCTCCAAAGCTTCCACCGCCGCCGCCTGAGCCACGGTCACGAAAACCACCGCCGCCTCCGCCGCGATATCCGCCGCCTCCGCCTCCACTGCCGCCCCTTCTGTCGTCCCTGTCTCTAAAACCCATACCTTATTTCACCTATTCTATATCTGGCAATTTTCCCTAAAAGGGAAGATCCAGTCCGTACAGCAGATATGCTAATCGCTCAAAGGTAAATTCAAAGAATAAGACTCTTCAAAACGAATCGCTCTCAATTCCTCAAAACCCCTAATCACAACCAGCTTATCAACTTAGCTATTAATATGTGATCCCCTGTTTAAAAATTGAGCGGTTAGGGCATCTTTTTACGATATTCCGTGTATGTTGCATGAGTTCTCCTTGTCCCCCATCCGAGCCTATTTGCCAATCATTTATAGGTGGTTTCGCTCCTCCGTTCCACCTTAAGGATCCTTATCGTATTCTCCAACCAATATGCCCTATAAATGATCCGATAACTCGAAATTCTGATTCTATATGTATCCTCCAATCCATCGATTTTCTTTAGGTCATATAGGTCGTAAGGGGTCGGCTTTTGCTTCAAAGTGGCAAGTGCTTGAAAAATCCTTTCTTTGTATCCTCCCGTTATTTTCTTAAGTTCTTTTCGGGCCTTCCCTTCGAGCGTTATGTAGTACATTGCCTTCGCCTATTTTCCAGCCATGACTTCATCAAGGGAATATTCCTTGCCAGATTCCATTTCACTCATTATTTTTTTCAGCTCCCTCCTTTCTTTCTCTGAAATCTTTTCGGTAGGGATGAATGCATACCTTTCGAGCAGGTGATATTTTGTGTTGAGTTCCAATAGCCCAACCCGGATCGCTTCGATCTGGTTCTTCACAATCCCCTGCGCAATTGCGGCATCTACGATCTGCTCGAGCTTCCCCTCCAGCCTCACGTTCATGTTCATTCTTCCCACCTCCACGAACCTTTTTAGAAAAAGGTTTATCAAAAACTTTTAATAGTGATTAAAAATATCACTAAAAGTATGATGGAAATGGTATATAAAAGCTTTATCTTAGGGCTTTTTCCGTTTTTCAATTAGTTCTTATCTCTCCCCAACCGGCTGCCATCAAATCAATGAGCTGAACGTTGACTTTGCGGACCCATTTCATTTTCAACCTGCCCGGAATTCCTTATCAAAATGCCTTTTGAATTCTGGGAGGACGCTGACAATGAACCCCAGCGCTTCCCTGCAGGTTTCAGGCGATATGTGCGCAGCGCCATAAACCGCTTTGTTCCGAAGAATCCGAAGCCGATCAAATGCCGCTAGAAGGGGCTGGGGGAATTTGTAAAACTCCCTGAGAAATGCAATATGGGCTTCATGTGAATACGGCTTGTAGCCCTTCAGCTCCATCAACGCCTGGCAGCCCTCCCTCAAAGCCTCGTAAATGTCCTCGAAAACAAACGGGGCGGTTTCGTTGCTGATTTTTTGTTCGCGTACATACGCAAGGCGTGAAAGCGATTTTTCCATAAGTGCGGCGGCGTTCTCCAAATTCGGGCTGCCTTTCTTCACCACGCCTGCGTCCACATAAAACTGGAAATCCTCTATCATTGAATCAGCGTTTGGTAGCCGTATAGCACAATTCCGTTTGCGAGGTTGTTGAGGAACTCATTTTCACATTCCTTTATCCTTATCTCGTAAAGGTTGATTCTGCGCCCGACGTACTTTTCAAAACTTTTTAAATCCGGAGATTTTGCCATGCGCGTGATTACGGCGATATCGACATCGCTCCTTGAGCCATCCTCCCCTTTCCCATAGCTGCCGAACAGCACGATTGCCTCGGGTTCCTCGTACTGGTGCCGCAAAAATTCCACAACCCCGGATTCATGGACGTTCAGGAGGTTATAGCATCTCTTCAGGCGCAGGAATTTCTCATTCTTCGAGGCGGATACGTTCTCCACCAAACCGGTTTTTTCAGAGGAAAGCAGCCCCTCTTTTTTGAGCCTCGCGACTATTTTTGAAACTCCCGGCGCGGACAGCTTGAGCAGCCTTGCAATTGCGCGGATGTGGATTTTCCTATCGGGCCCGTCGAAAAAGAGCTTCATGACCCGGTAATTGTTATCTTTCGTTATCATATGTTAATAATAGTTTACAACTGATATTTAAAGTTTACGGTTGCCTTAATGATGGATTTGGAACAAGCTTTTTTCCTCGGCTTCAATGGCTATTTCCTTTCCTCAGCTGGCTCCCTATCTCGGGCGGACTTCCACCGGAAACACCCCCTGGAAACGTTATAAGTAAGCCTAAAGCATAGCTACGATCATGTGGGCGATTCAGAAGCAGAGAACAAATTTGGCAGTTGCGGTTGTGGCTTCGAAGAAGGGGTTCGCTTTAATTTTGCGGATTGCGGTTCACGAATAATAGGTGACACTTTTACCATAATATGATCAGGTGGTAA
>JBBSVW010000080.1:0-16853 GCA_038046605.1 Microcaldota archaeon
TGAGGATACAGCCCTTTTCATATCCACAAGCGTCCGATCCATCCCTTTCATTCTTTCCTTGAAAAGCCTTGAGGTCGCAACAGTTTCCCTCATGCCCGCCCTTGAGGGGACCTTCTTTTTTTTTGCATCAACAATTGCAATCACATTCCGGATTTGCAGCCAGTGGTTTTCATCGGCGATTTGCACCGCAAACGAATCCGTTCCGTCCGCCTTGGTTCCTTTTTGCCACTCCACAAAACCGCCGTAAACGGATCGCGATGCCGAGCCGGAGCCTAGCCTTGCGATAATGGATAGCTCTTTTCCGGATAACTGAAGGCCCAGTGCCGCATTTATTGCAAAAGCAAGGGCGGCATAACCCGAAGCGGAAGACGCCATTCCTGCAGCTGTTGGAAAATAGTTTTTGGAGGTTATTTTTGCATGCATTTTTACATCGTATTTATCGTGCAAGTAGGAGAATACTTTGTTGATACCAGCAAGTTCGGCGCCAATTATTTTTTTTCCATCCAAAATGAGCGATGTTTCCCTAAGCGATTTATCAAATCCTATTTCCGTTATGGTTTTGAGCGTTTCATCCATCGTAAAACTGAGCGAGGAATTTGTAGGCAGCATCAATTCCTCATCCCGCTTGCCCCAATATTTCACGACGGCAATGTTTGGGGTTGCAAGTGCGGTTGCGAAATAAGCCATAGACTAAAACCCAAACAATTGGGATTTTGCGCTTTAAAACAGTTGGCTGCGAAATGAGGGCGCTCACTCATGCTCACTGCGCTCAAGTATGCCTTTTCCTCGGATTATGGTCCTTCGGGCGTGCTTATCTTCCTCGTGGCTGATTCTCAAGGAAAGTGGCGCTGATTTCAATGCCTTCATGCTCGAATGCAAGTTTAGCCAGTTTGTCGAAGCCTCACCGGATGATTCCGATGTAATGAACCGCTTCGAGGTGAATGGATTCCCTTGCGGGTCGGTAGCCTTGGCAACGAGCAGTATATTCTTTGGGTCCCGGCGGTCATATTCGGCCGAAATCTCAAACTCCCCGCCCTTCATTTTTAACCGGGTTCCAAGCATATGGTCAAGCTCCACAATCCCCGTGCTCGGCTGCAGGTCTGAAATTTTCCTTGCAACATAGCGCCTTGCATCCCGCCTGTCCGCATATGTTTTTTTGACTATCATAAGCGCGTCCCCCACGCTCGACATGACCGGCTTAACATTCAAATGCCTGTAATTTTCAGCAATCGCATCAACCTGGTGAAGAAAATCCCTCGCTGCGTCTTTTGCGGGGAAAGAAAAGCTATTGGAACGGATCCGGACTTTGCCCCCCCGTTCGCCGCTAAGGTCCAGAAGGACCGTTTTTCCAACAATCCTAAAGCCCATTTTAATTGCAGTATCCGAATGCAGCTGCCGTTCAATTGTATTTTTTACAACTTCTAATTGTGTTGCGTAGGGGTATTGCGCCATTTAACTCACCATCAGGATTTATGCCCAAATCATTTATTAAGAGTGCTTTGGGGCAAGAAGGCTAGGTAGGTTAGAGGGCATTTTGGCAACAGTGCAATCAACATACCCCCGGGGCAATTTCCCATACCCCCACTTCGCAAATAACAAGTTGGCTTGCCCCTCCACCTTTTTAAGGTTGAAGGGAATGTCATCGATGAAGGAATATTCTATTTTACCGGGAGATTTGGATGCATGGGATGTGCCGGTTTGGGCGGATGCCGTTTTTCCTAATAAATCCGTTTTTTTGCCATTCACATCCCCATATTTTTCCTCAAAATGCCCCTTCAGCATGGAAATCTGCATTCCCTTGACGTGCCTATCGCCCTTGTTCACCTCATGGCCGATTATGTATTCAAAATGGCGGAGGAGCTTGAAATGAGTTAGGATCTGCTTAATTGAATGCGAATCGCGGGCGGACATGATCGCATGCTTGATTCCAAGGTTAGAAAGGGATTCTAGGGTTTTAGGTATGCCGGCATAAACTTTTAACGTCCCGAAATATTCCGCTTTGTTTTCATTCATCAGCCTATCGCGCTCCTCGTAAAAGACGATGTCCATTTTTTTAAGGAAGGGCTGGTGCTTTTTGGTCACTTTCTCCAGGTTCTCCTCATTCATCTCCAGCCCGGTATGGTGCAGGATGTAATTTGCAAAGAAATCCGCCGCGTTCACGGATTTTGACCTGTAAACCTCGAAATCCGAAAAGGGGATGGGCGCAAATTTGGCAATCCCGGCCTCCCTTGCCAGGTAATCCTTTTCACGCTCAATTGTGCGAAGCGTCAGTATGTAGCACTCCCTTACGGTATCCACAATCACACCGTCAAAATCCCAAATAAGCACACGCACTGGATATTACCCGCTTAAAATATGAGAAAGGTTATTAGTAGATCGGGATTTAAATTAAGGCTAGGGGGAAATATTTTATGGCATTGAAAATCATCCATTCAAGTTCCCCAACCAAGCTCATAATCGCAGGGGAGCATTCTGTTGTTTACGGAGGGATTGCGCTTGTTGCCCCGCTTGACAACAGGAAGGAGTGCATATGCAAAATCAGGAAGGTCCCTAAAGGTAAGGGCGTGATTTCGATTGCGGATACTTTCGGGAATGGCAAATATTTCCCCGATGGCAGATTCGAGGATTTTGACGGATGGTTCAAGGCAAAAGCGCGCTTAATCGAGCACATCCTAAAAAGCGAGGGGAAGGGGATTGATTCTTTGGATATTGCAATAACACTTTCAAGGAACTTCATCCCAAAAGGAACTGGCCATTCGGCTTCAACTGCTTGCTCCCTAGCGCTTTGCATTTATGGGGCGCTTGGAATTTCACCAACAGAGGGCAAGCTATTCGAGGCGTGCCAGGCTTTCGAGGAGGTGGCGCACGGCGGGCGGCCCTCGGGCATAGATGCACGGGCGGTGATTTCGGATAACCCCCTAAGGTTTCGGAAGGAATTTTTAGAGGGAGGCAAAATAGGATACGATTACGAGGGCATGAACCTTGAATTGCCAAAAGGAAGCGCATTCATAATCGCTAGCACCCTTTTGAAGGGCGAATCGCCGCAAACAACTGACGAATTGCTCTCAAAATTTGCAAAAATTAGGGGCATTTCCGGCCTTCCTGGCGAAATTGGGCAGGGACAGAGGGAATCGGTTTACGGCCCATTTGATTTGCTTGTGGAGGAAATTTCCCAAGAGCTAAGCCTTAAAGGAAAGCCGGAAAAACTAGGCGGGCTTCTTTTGAAAAACCACCAAATGCTAAAGGAATGCGGCGTTTCGTCGGATACCATCGAGGAGGCAATCCAAATTTGCATGGAAAACGGCGCGTACGGCGCAAAGCTGACTGGCGCTGGCGGCAGGGGCGGCGCAGTTCTTGCATACTGCAAAAAAAAGGATGTGGGGAAAATCATTAAGTCGCTGAAAAGGGCGGGATTTGCCGGAATAACCGCGCAGATTTCAAGCAGGGGCGCTTGCATTGATAAATAAGCATAAAGAGTTATTCGCAGATATGAAATGCCGGGACGATTTCAATTATTACCTGCGCCTAGCTCTTGATTTCAATGACACTATTTTCGTTCATACTCGAGCACTTTGCGCTTGAACGTATCGGCCGATATGAACATCAAAAAGCCGGATGCCAAAACGCCTAGTGTGCCCGCAGCTTTAAGGAATATTGGATGGGGGAACAGGCCAAGAAGGGATGGATCGGCCAGGAATGCAGATGCAACTCCAGGAAGCAAAATGAGGGCGCCGGCGGAATAGAGCATGCGCGAAACCCTAACGACCTTTGAAAAGGTGATGGCGTAGTTTGCCAGGTAAAACATCGAAAGCGATAGCATCATCATGGATGTGGAAAAGAGCATATTGTTCAAAACGTCCCCAAAATCAGGCAGCTGAAAAGAGAGGTATACGGTTAGGCCAAGATAGGCAACAATCACTGCCGCAAAGAGGCCCGAAAGTTCCTTTCGAAGCTGCAATAGGCGGATTTGGTGCGCAAGGTATAGCAGCATAAGGCATCCCATGGCGAGCAGCACGGATAAGGAAGTCACAACCGCCCTTGCAAGCGGCACATCATAGAACAGGTACTGGTAGAATAGGAATGCCGGATAGAGGATGAGAAGGGGCAAAATCAAATAGAGCATTTTCCACTCAAGCTTGCGATTTTCAAACCGCGCATCCTTGAGGATGTCACGAAGGACCATCCCTGAAATCCCAATCAATATCCAGCCCGCAATGGAGAGCAGGTCTAGAAGGGCAAAAAGCGAATCTCTCATTTGCCCACCCGAAATAGCCTGGAGAGCCATCCGATCAATTTCGAAAGCGCGCCCTTGCCAGAAGGCCTAGGCACCTCGCTTCCCGAAATCACTTCGGCGGCATACCTAAGCATCTGGCTGGCCGCGCTATTTGGCTTGTAGAGCGTCACGGGAAGCCTTGCCGCAATCGATGCGGGCACATTGTCATCCTCTGGAATATCGCATATCACCTTGACTTCCGACATGCTCTCGATTTCCTTTTCTGAAAGCTCGTAGTTGGAGTTTGTGATGCGGTTAGCAACTATACCCACAACCTCCGTTTTCACATCCTTGCAAAGCGAAACTATTTTGGAGGCGCTTGTTATGGATGGGATATCGGGCGTCGTCACGATCACGACCTTGTCACACGCCTCAAGGATTGCCTCCACATCCTCCGTGATTCCCGGGGGCGAATCAACAATCACGTAATCGTATGCATCGAGTGATTTCAAAATATTCTTGAGGTTTTTGAGATTCACATCGGGCTTGTACTTAAGGCTGGCTGGCAAAACGCGAAGGCCCGTCATCGGGTGGATTATGAGCCCGTCGGAAATCTTGTTTTTCCCAGCCAGCACTTCCTGAATTCCAATTGGCGTGTAAGAAAGCCCAAGATGCAGCGAAATGGAAGGATTGCTAAGGTCGGCATCAACAAGCGCAACCTGCCTGCCCATTTTGGATAGGATCGAGGCGGTGTTTACCGCAACCACGCTTTTGCCAACGCCTCCCTTGCCGGAGATGATGCCAATTATTTGAGTCCCTTTTCCTTCCGCCATCCGCTCACACTAAAGGGACGCTCCCATTCTTTATAAGTTTTGTGAAAATAGCACGAGTGAAAAAGCAAGGCCTCTAGCTTCATCCGTTACCGATTCGCAAACAAAATAAGGTGGGAGGCGGCGATGTTGGAATTGCCAAACAATTCCGACATAAGTGGACACAAAGTCTACGCGACACGTGGTGGGGGGATATCCCCCCATGGAGTGTCATTTATTTCTCGATGTGGCGCTTGATCTGCTTTATGTAGCCTTCACGCAGGGTGATGTGCGCTTCCCTCTCGCCCTTTTCCTTCTTTTTCCCGAGGTAGTGGAATAGCGACAGCAGGAATATGATGGTGATTATTATTGCCCCCAGGATGTATTGCCAGGATAAGGCAATTGCCCGCTGGACTGTCACATAGCCCGTTTGCGAAATGAGGAATTCGTCATCGAGAAGGACGCTGATTGTTGCCGAATGCGTCCCATCGCTTCCTGGAGGCGCCCTGACCTTGAATTTGAGATCGGTTGTGCCCCTTGGGACCAAAACGCCCTCCAGGGTCAGGGGCTGCGTTTCAAAACCGGTTGGGATTTCAAGGGTTGCCTTGAAATTAACCGGCTCAAAGCCTGCATAGAAAACTTTCGCAAAAACCTCGCCCTCGCCGCCCTCCGAAATCAGGGTGCTGAAAATTTCCCGGATCACAACAATATCGGATAATTTTATTTCCTTGGGGGAAACCTCCACCTGCTTTACGCTCCAATAAACATATGGGCGATATTCCTGGAGCAGCTTGTATATGGAATATGAGACGGAAGCGCGCTCAAGCGGGGCGAGTTCCCTAAAGAGCCATTTGACTTGCAGCGGATCGCCCGAAACTTCCGCTGGCTTATCCGCAAAAACAATGTCATCGCGGCTTGCCCTAAGCTCGGGAATGATTTCATCAATTACGCGCAAATACGCTATTGCTTTCGTGGAAGGGTTGATCACATCAATTGTGACCTTGGTTGCGCCAAGGGGCCTATCAAGCCGAATTGTCTTTAGGACAACGGGAAATTGCGCCCCCCTGGTTGCAGCCTTGATCCGAAGCGCAATGTAATCCGTCGCCACCTCGCTATCCTCACGCGCATCAATCCTGACAAGGTAATCGCCCGGCAGGGCGTTTTGCGGTATCGTGAATGCGAGGTTTATTGCCCTATCCTCGGATGGGAGCATGATGGTTTTGATTGGCGTATAACTGACCCAGCTGCTTGGCACTCCAGTAATATTTACAGTTAAGCTCTTTGTGCCTCCTGCGGTATTTTTCACGGATAGGCTCTCAAATGCAGTTGTGCCCGCAAACATCTCCTTTAGGGGGGTGCTGCGTATGAATTGCACCTGCGTGGAAACGGGCCTGAGGCCATCAGGTATGACTGTTGGCCTAATTGTCACATTCTCATCAATAGCCGGGTTGGGATTCGAGCTCCCCCCTCCCCCGCCTGCAGGCGCGCCTGGCGTAGGTGTTGCGGTCGGTGCCGCCGTGATTTGGAATTGGCGCGAGAATATATTTGTCGAATTGATCCCATCCTCGTATAGCCCCGATGCATTGGCATAATAGGCTCCAGCCGGATTCGAACCCGTTGCCCATGAGGATGAGAGGGTAATTGCCGAAAGCGGGGCTACGATTGATGGGGAAAAGGAAATGTTTTGGATAAATCCCCCGGTGGAATTGAAGATGGAAACATTGACCGAAACATTTGCCGAAATGGATCCCCCGTTTCCCAGCGTGACGAAAACATCCGTCGTGGCGCCGGCGTAGAGCGGATCAGATGAGACCGTAACGTCGATGATTGTGGCATTGGCAAAGTAGAGATCGACGCTGAAGAAGATCCTTGTTTGAATGAAATCCGCCGAAACCATCAAGGATGCCATTAGCGCAAAAGCCAAAATCAGATTCCTTGGAAAAGCCATCTTCCTAACCACGAAAATAATTGCAGCGGGAATTTTAAGGCGATAACATTGGGCCCCAATGGAAAACCTCTTTGAAGCCTATCATGGAAAATCGGCAAATGATGCCGATTTATTGTGCGCACCGATGCGCAGTTTGAAAGCTACTAAAATCATGCGCAATTAGGGGGCAAAATAGTAAAAAAATACCAAGCGGCGCAAGCGGCATCCATGCCTAGGATTCCTTTACCTCAATGAAAAGCATGAGCCAGGGCCTTCCTGTTCCAAAGCCACCGCCAGTGACATAGCGGTTGTCAAGGATGCTGCCCATTCCCTCATTATATTGGTCGGTTGGGGATATTGCATCTATACCAAGGGCATATTTGCCCGGCCTTAGGCCGCTGCCCGTCTTTATGCTTAGTTTAACGCGCTTTGCCCATCCAGCTGAAAACGTGGGATAGGCGGGCTCGAGCGTTAGTTCGCCTGGCGTTATCCCAATAATCCTGATGTTGCAGCGGGCATACCCAGTATCCTGCGAAACGGAATTGGATCCATCAGCGAATGCGTTTTTAAGCGCGGATATTTTGCTTGGGTATGCGGGTACAAGCCTTAGCCCCTGGTAATTCAGGACGCCCCAATCCGCCCTCATCAGGAAATAAACCTCGAAAGAGGCATCAGCGCCGGTTGTGACGATGTATTCCGAAGGGTATGTGCCATACCCGAAAGCGGCGTGCGAATCGGTCGGGTAATTGCGCATCAGTTCAACCCCGGCGGATTCAAAATTCGGGTAGAATTCGGGCTGTTTCCAATAATCGGGCTTAACATTACCAAGCGTTAGCCTCCCTGCCTTGAAATCGCCCCTAACCTTATCCAGATCATCGGGGAAGGGCGGAAGGTCGGCAAAAACCCTTTTTGGGAAATCGTAGCGGTCCTTGTTATCCAGCTCGCTTGCGGGGAAAAGTTTCAGGTAGGCGCCTTCTTCAAGCGCATCCTTTCCTGAAACGGGATCGGTTTGGGGCAAGCACTCCTCGGGCTTGAGCGATACGGTTGCCACATTCGAGGGCTTTGGGGATGCGGGCCCATTTTGCATTATGGAATAGGAAATGGCCGCAATCACTATAAGTAAGGCAATAACCATGGCCGTTTTTGCAAAGCCCCCCTTTTTCCTCATCTGCTAACCCCCAACAACCCCCTACATCATCAGATATTTAAGTGGATCAAAAAAAATTAAAAGGTATGCTTGCGTATATCCCCGCCCAAGGGGCAAGGATGACCATACCTCATCAGGTGACTACAGACGCATTAAGGGTTATGACCCGAACAACCGGCAAACCCACAGTTGCGCCCGTATAGTTTGCATATAAGCTCACGTTCGTGTCAAAGCAGGGCGTATTGAGGCCAACGTTTTGGGTGATGTTCATCCACCAGGTTGCATTGAGGTTCCCAGCACCGCTTGTCAGGTCGCATACGGCAATTACCGATTGCGGGCAGCCAACTGCCTTTGTCGAATTGGCGCAAAGCTTGATGGTTGCAGGAAGCGCCGTTGAAAGGTTCATCACAACGGAAATATTCACGTTCCCGGTGTTCCTTATGCGGTATGCAGGGAAGTTCCAACCGTCCTGGCAGCTGGTCCGATCCACATTTGAGCAGGGCTGGACAAGTTCGGCGTATGCATTTGTGGTATTGAAATAATACGATTCGGTATAGTTCCCAATGAGGGCGGATTTTGATGTTGTGAAATTGGCATATGTGCTTCCAAGCGTGAAGACGGTAAATGTGGTGGAAACATCAACTGAGAATATGACGGTCGTTTGCACGAATTGGGCTGCGGCAATTACCGCCATCATGCCAATCACCAAAAGAACGCTAAACTTCAAGGATTTCAAAATTGCCATAGGTTCCACCTTCCAAAACTATAATTTAACTAATCAGGGGCGGTATATAATCATTCCGATTTCCCCCCCCAATTGAAGCCGGAGGAGGCCAACTCTCCTAAAAATAGCCTTCTTTTACGCTATTTCAAATTTAGGCATTACGCCCAAATCACAAAATGAATAAAATCAATCACGTGAGCGTCGAATTGATCGTGAGCACCCGCACAATTGGGACGCCGGGGGCAACATTTGTGAAATTGGCATAAATCGTGACATTGGCATCAAAGCAAATGGAATCCGTCCCAAGGTTGCTTGCCGCAAGGAACCACGCGGATGCGTTGATGTTGCCCTCCCCTTTAAGATCGCAAAGCGGGATCGTATTCGTTCCGCAGCCTGCGGGGGAGGTTGAGTTTGCACAAACCCGAACACCGCTAGCTAATACGGATGATGAAAGGTTTAGCCATATTGTCATGTTGGCATTTGCCGTGTTCCTGACCCTGTAGGCGGGCCTGGCGGGGCCATTTTGGCAATCCGTCACACCGTCGGCATTCCCGCATGGCGCAACAAGCTGTGCGAACTGGCTTGTAGAGTTGAAGAAATATCCTTCGGTGTAATTTCCCGGCAGGGCAAGCTTTGAATTTGTGTAATTCGCGCCAGCCAAGCCTAATGTGAAAACCGTAAAGGAAGTCGAGGCGGTTGGCGTTATCACCAGATCGGAAACGCATTTCGTAAGCCCATCCGCATAGGTATCAGTTGGAGTGACACAGCAGGTCGCGTTCATGTTTACTGCGAGCTCTTGGGCAGCTGTTGCATTTTGCCTCATCTGGTAAAGAAGGTCTATTTGCTCTGGCGAAAGAGTCGAATTGTAAATGCGGACTTCGTCGATGCTGCCGGAGAAGGGGTTTGCGTTCGCGCTGCCCTTGATTCCCACCGAGAAATTTGAAGTGGCGGTAGTTTGGGTTCTAGCGGGGGTGTCAAGCAAAGATCGGTTAACTTCGGTGCCATTGATATAGAGAATAAGGGCCGTTGTATTGTACGAGCAGGCGGCAAATACCTGCCTATTCAGCCACACCCCCGATGGCGCCCTGAAATTCACGCGCATAATTCCCGAGCTATTTTTCACCTGGCACGCTATGTGCATGTCGCCGCTCAAGCTCTGCAAATATATGTTGTAGCCATCCTGATTTATAGTGTCTTCCGTGCTTACAATATACTTGTTCGCCGCAGCGAAGGCCGTCGCATTGAACCACGTCATCCATGTGAAATTGTCCTTTACGTCCAATTGGGGCGCCGATGATATGCTGGCGGTGAACCAACCGCTCCCATCCACATATACCCCCCCAGCCCCGACCGCATTGCCCCCATATGTTGCGTTTGCATAATTGAACCAAGCGGGCCTCCTTGCTGCGACCTGAATATATAAAGTCGAATTATGGCGCGAATAATCCTTCACAATAGGGCTATAGGTCATTTCCTTATCGAATGGCAAATACAGCAATAAAGATTCGTTGGCAAGCCCTCCGGATGCATTGAACCTGAAAGTGTAAATGTTGTAAACCGGATCGCCATCCGCATCAGCTGTGCTTTGGTTGAGGCATGTCAGGTTGGATCCGGTTTCAGGCGGGTTGGGATTGAACGTAGGCGCATTATGCGTTGGGAAGGTGTTTGGCAAAATGAGGCGAACCTGCCCGCTTGCGGTAAAATTCACTTCCCCGGTTGCATTCGGCTTATATCCATCCGCATCCCCGCTGAAATTGTAGGGGTTGTAGCAGGTTATGGATGATTGCGGGATGCAATATGTAGGGTATGTGAACGTGCCGCTTGCATCGTACTCCGAGAGTGTCTTCCAAATCCATGTCGGAGAGCCCGTGAAATATTTTTGCTGGGGTATGGCTGCGCTTGTCGAATTGAAAATTTGGATGAACGCGTTGTTTATTCCCTCGCCGGCTGCATCGGTTATATTCACCAGCACGTACCAGCTGACATTGAAGGTGTTGACACCCGTTCCCCAGCCGTTTGCTGAATGGTTGAATGTGGAATTCACGAAAAGGTTGTTTTGCGAGTTGCTTTGGGAATTTATGCTGTAAGATAGCGGATTTAGGTAAAGTTCCGTGAAGGAGGAATTTGTGAAATTATTCAGGCTGCTCCCGAAGAGGGAGATGGCGGACGTATTGCCGTAAAGCGTTGAATTGCCGATGCCGCCGGAAATGTTCGTTGCAGCAACGCGCTCAAAAACCGAAAAATTGGAAGATGAGATGAAAATGCCCGAGCCCTTTCCGGGAGCGGAATTGGTCCTGCCGGTGCCGTTTGCGCCGCCAAGCGAAGTGTTCATTGAAATGCCAATGAAAGTGTTGTTGTTTGAAATGAGCATGAATATGAGGGAGGAGTTTCCGCCGATGCCTCCATTGCCCCTTGTGCCAGCACCGGGACCGCCGCCATCCCCGCCCTTGCCGGCATATATTGTGCGGATCACACCGGTTTGGAAAGTATTATTGAACGATGAAGCAGCCAAATAAATGCCATACCCGTTGCCTCCTAAACCGCCATTTCCGCCGACTTGTCCACTAAACGGGAGGCCTCCATTCCCCCCCCCATATGATGAAATATTAATGAAGGAAAAATTAGTGAACAAGGAATTGGCGGAACCTTGAAGGTAAAGGAAGATCGCTTCCCCGCCATTCCCCCCATTTCCTCCAGCACCATTGCCTACTGATGAATCATCGCTCCCCAAGCCGCCTTCTCCCGAACTGATGTTTCTGACGGAAAGATTCGCAAAGCTGTTATTGAACGAATTGAAAAGGGTTAGGCCGGTTGAAAAGCCCCCGGGACCGCCAGGAGACGTTGATATGTCGCTGCCGCCTTCCCCGCCTTTGAAGGAAGTTACGCCTACAATTGTTGTGTTGATGAAAACGGAATCGTTGCTGTTGATGGAAAATAGGCCCGTCGCATTTCCCGCAGGGATTCCAGTTGTTGCCGCAGCAGTGCTTGCAGGCTTTCCTCCATTTATTCTTTCAGCCCATATGTGGGAAAAGGAATTGTTCTGGTTTTTTTCCGTGAAGATGCCAAAGCCCGTGCCGGGAATCCCTCCGCCGGTGGTATTTGCCGCCGTCAGCCGGAACATCGACAGTTTGGTGATAAAAGTATTGGAAACATTATTCATGTAAAGGCCGGTGATGTTCCTCCCATTTCCCGTTGCAAAAAGCGCCGGGAAATCACTCATTAACTGCGAAGTAAGGTTGCTGTTGGAGGAATGCGTTATGGAAATCCCAAAATTCGTCTCGTTCAGGAAAGTATTGTTTATGAGAGTGAGGTTAATCGCGTTTTGCGCCGAAATCCCCCTGCTGAAATTCTTGATGATGCAATTCTTGATAACGACGTTATTCGCATTAGTTATGTTGATCCCATAGCCGGATGTGCCGTTGCCCAAGATGAGCGCACCTCCGCAGTCCAAAATGACGTTGTTCGTTGTGATATTGAAGCACGTGCCGGCGCTGTTGATGGTGCTCGCATTGATGGTTCCAGCCTCATATTTCCTGCTTTCCGTTATCGTATCGCAGGTGTTGGTGAAATAGGAGACGTTGTAGAAGAGGGCGTCCCATGTGACCGTTCTTGTGCCGGCTCCAGACTGGGAAAGCTGGGCGGTTAAAGTAGATTGGGATCCACCGCTGAAGAAATCCTTGCAAACCCATGTGCTTGCCATTACATTCGTGCAGGTTAGGCCCGGATCCGCGCTGGTGCCGGGGCATGAGGCGGATACTGATTTTGACGTTCCTGACCTTCCACCCAAAGCATTAATGGAACAACTGGCAACGGTGCCCGCGGTTCTCCACCACTCATAGCAGACGGTGACATTGAAAATTGCGCCGCAATTCGTAATCGTGCTATTCAGGTATTGGACTTCCCTTCCGGCAACATCGCCGCTAACCGATACCGTCTGGGTTTCCGAGTTGGCGTCATTGCAATCAACAAGGTCGTTTCCGGCGGTGCAAAGATTGCTCGGATAGGTTCCGTCGCAAATGGCGAGATAGCCAAACTCCGCATTATTGTATTCTAAACAGCTCTGGGCTCGTAGCTCCGTTTGACCCCCTGGCTCCGCAACCGGATCCGAGAGGATGATGAAATAGCCGCCGTCATCAATGCCGATTCCTTCAGCTGAAAGGGAAGTGCCAAAATCATACTTGGTTGGCGGAATGGTTCGTTGAGGGGTTTTCAGCACATATGTTTTCGAGATTGTGCCTACTTGCCCGGAAACATCCCAGCTGATCTTGCTGATTCCGGGGGAAATTTCCGTAACGATTCCGCCTGCAATATCCACAATTTGCCATTCCGTGGGAAACATATCGGATAGGATCGCATTTTGGAGGGGATCAAATATCTCAACTGAAACCGTAATTGAAACTTCGGTAAGAGGCGGCGCCTTGTGCTGCCCGCATTTTGGGCAACCCACATTCCTTGAGAACGACTTTGAGGAAAGCGCCTTTATTTGAGGGGATGGGGCGGGAGTGGGAAGCACGGAAGGGGTGGCATTTGCATCAATGGTTGGAGTGGAGGATGAAACCGCACTTGGCTGGGCGCTTGGGGTTTCGGATGGGGAGGGTGTTGGCGCGGCCGAGGGAATTATGGAAGGGGTTGGCGAAATGGAAGGGGATGGAACGGGAGTGGCAGCTGGCGATGGGGATGCGCCAACGGAGGGGGTTGGGGAAAAAACGGGTTCGGATAGGGTGGTGAACTGGATGGCAGGACTATTCACGCAGCCGGCATAAGTGCAAGCCTCAACGTGCGCAGAATAAAGCGCAGGGGTTTCGAGGAGAGAAATGACATAGGAATGAAATAGGGCGATTTCAACCAATGGAATTGATGTTTCGGATCCACCGAAGGCTTCTTTTTTGTAAAATATTGTTGAATTCGTGAAAACGTCCGTCTCCCAGCTGAGGTTTGCGGAAGTTGAGCCCACATCAAGCGCCTGGAAATTAATTATTGTGGGAAGTGAATCCGAAAGGGGTTCTCCGGCGATGGAGGCAGGATAAAAGGCAAAAAGAAGCACGATTATGGCAACTGCTAATGCAATGAAATTGGCGAATATGAAGTAGCCCCTAAGTTCCCGTCGAAATCCCATGCATTTGCTACTGCAGCATCTTTAAAACGAGTTTCGCTGTAATTAAGGAATGCAGTGAACACGGAAGGTTGTGTAAATATTCTCTTTTGTGTAAAAAGTAATAAATCTGCGTAAAAAAACCAGTTTATTCCCGATTTGCCCCGAAAACCCCCTAATCGCCAAATTCTAAGAGTTCTTTTTGCCTTGCTTTTAAGAGCATCCATTTTATTTTAGGGTCGACACTCCAATATTTGTCTTTTCCATCCTTTCTTCTTAAATAAATGCAGCCATGAACTTCCAGTTGACTAAGATATGTTGAAATATTTGAACGGGCTATTTTTGTATTTCTCGATAGGTTTCTATTTGTGATTTCTTGAAATTTTACAGCCTCCATAAGTACGTCTTTCGCTCTTTTTGGAAGACCTTGTAAATACCTTTTTTCAACGATGGTTTTCAGGGTAGCAGCCAATAAATTATGAGTTAAGGTTATTGGCCGTTCATTGGTAATTTCGGTTACGGCAGTTGATAAACTATTTAGGATGTTCCTAATGTTTCCCCCATATAGTTCATATAGTGTTTTGAGAACTCCTTCGTTATAAGGAACCGAATAATTTAATGAATCGCTCATCCTTAATCTCCTTATTCTAATTTCCAATATTTTTTTAATATCTTCGAAAGAAAGTTCATTTAGAAGTATCGGAGTATCTGACATTATTGAAGACATCCTGGGCATGCTTTGAAATGTTGTGTGAGTCGTTAAATTCCCAACAAAAACAAAATGAGCCTTATCGTTCTGAAAAAAGTCCCTCAAGTCCTCAAAAAGCTCCCTCATCGTTTTTTCAGGCAGCCTCTCCAAATTATTATAGTGCAGTATAATATCCTTCCCCGTTTTTTTCACAATCTCGTCTACTATATCGTTGAAAAAATCAATTAGCCCCAAACTTGAAGGTGCATCGTTTGTTCTTATGCTTTTATTGATATCCGCCCCAAAACCTGCAATGTTTACTGCGGTAATATTTCGTTCGACTGAACTTAGTTCCACAAAGTTGGCAAGTTTATCGAAAGATTCTTTTTGCAATATCTTATCTTGATTCAATTTTAAAGTTGAATAAATTGCATGTAGCGTATTGGTAACAAAAGAAGCCGCATTCCAGTCCGACAGAACGCCAACTTCTTTAAAAGGGGTGAAATGCCCCCTTTCCATTGCGCGAATACGGGCTACATTTACAAAACTAGTTTTCCCAACACCAACATCCCCGCACACTAGGATTCCGTTCCCTCCACTTGAACCGAATATTTTTCTTAACCTTGCAAGTTCCTCTTCCCTGCCGCAAAAACTTTCAATAGGTAACACTCCGCCCCGAACCAATAAGGGGGAGGTTGAAAATGGGTTTGTTTTCAAACCATAAATTTCCCATAAGTTCTCGTTGTAATTTTCGTTCCGTTTTTCGTTAAAATCCATAGTCTAACCACTTAGTCTTACCTTTTCTTATAATTATAATAAAAGCAATATTTATAAACATTACCATACGCATATTAGTTATAATAAAAGTCATAATTAAGGCATTATAACTATGCGGCAAGAAGGGGAAATGCTATGGAAATGCAGCAAATGCGGGAAAACATATCTCGACTCGGCCGATGCCCAAAAGGCACTGCTGCTGAACAAGCTGAAGAAAGGGGTGGAAGTGAAGGTTGGCCAGCTCGGAAACAGCCGGGTATTCAGATTTCCGGCGAAAATATCCCAGCTTCTTGGGCTGAGGGCGGGCGCGTATGTCAAGGCGACTCCCAAACTCCAAGACGGAAAGATGGTGTTGGAGATAAGGCCTTCGAAAGGGTAAGCAAGCGCGGAAGGTTCGAAAGGGTTTTCGCTTCTGTAAAAAAATTAACCGCAATGAATCCGGTAAACTTCCAGTTGAGTTTTAATCAAACAAAGAAATATATAGAAAATCGGTCTTAAAGGATGAGGTGAGATAATGCACTGGGTTGGTTTTCCTAATAGGGCTTGGAGCAGGGTGGGCGCATATGCCATGTTCTTTGGATTGGCACTGATGGCGATCACGTTTATTGCCGCCGTTGGCTTGAAGGCTGAATTGCAAACACTTGCCCTGGCACTCATAATGTTTGGATTTGCTTTCTATTTGGGGAATAGCTGATGAAAAGGCATATTGAAGGCGCAAAGCTGGACCATTCCAGATTGGTAGCCTTATTGCAGCTTAGTGCGGCTTTTTTTAAGTGCCGCGGCCATCGGGGCGCTCACGGACAAAATACCCGAAAACCTATGCTTTTCCAACAATGTTGTTCTTGCATTCTCAATTCTTGCAATTCTGGTTTCGGTGTTTCTTGTAAATGAAAACCTCGCAAAAATAGAAAGGGGCCTTGGTTGGAGAGGCTCTTAAGCTAAGGGGTAAGCACTATTTTGCCGCAGTTCCCCGTCTTCATCAGCTCGAATGCCTTCTCGTATTCCCCCAATTTGAATTTGTGCGTTATTATTTTGCGCAAATCAACTGCGCCGGATTTTTGGAAGGCCGCAACCTTATACCATGTGTCAAAGAGCTTCCGGCCGTTAATGCCGCGGACAGTTGCGGATTTGAAGACAATGGCATTGTTGATATCAAGCGAAACATCCTTTGGGAAAACGCCCAATATGGCAGCATCCCCGCCTGCTCTTAGCGAATCAAAGCCCGATTTTAGCGCCCCCTCATTCCCGGACATTTCAAGGAACACATCAACGCCCCTGCCGGTCTCCTTTTTTATGCGTTTTGCGGCATCCTCGGTTTTGGCATTGATCGCAAGGGTTGCGCCAAGCGATTTTGCCATTTTCAGGCGGTAATCATTTGCATCAACCGCATAAATTTCCGTTGCGCCGGCAGCTTTTGCTAGCATCACAGCTGCAAGCCCAATAGGCCCGCAGCCGAAAATCGAAACGCTCCTACCG
>JBBSVW010000081.1:0-7403 GCA_038046605.1 Microcaldota archaeon
TCAAACGAATCTCATCGCGGGCCTGCTTCTCGCTTGAAATTTGCACCAATTTTGCATTGAACCTTTCCATAAAAATCCCCTAAATTAAGAATGGCAAATTTTGGGGGATGGCCTGGCTATGATTTTGCCCCACCGTTTCAAATCATCCCCCCAAACAATACCATATCTCATCTAATTAACTTAATCAGTTTTGTTTTTCCGCTCTTCGAATTGGGATCGTCCGCAAGCTGCGCCGAAATCATCCTTGCCGCCTCGAACATCTGGATGTAGTTGAGTATCTGGCGCTCGCTTATTGCCGCCTTGCCGGCTTTTGCGCGCCTTGCATTGAATTGGGAGTAAATTTCGCCCGAGGTGAGGGTTTTGCCCAAATCCCTGGCATCCTTCAAGATGTTCATAAGCAAAAGCTCATTTTCACCCATCAAATTGGCATTCTTCATGAGGGATGCATCCGCCGACCTTTCTATCACAAGGCGCACATCGGATATTTCGACCCTGTTTTTGCCCATGGCATCGGCCTTGAGGGCCGATTGCAAAAGCGCATCAATTGCGATCCGCGCATCGCCATTGTTCCTTGCGCCCTGTGCCGCACAAAGCGCTATGACCTCATCCGAATAACTGCCCGGGATCAGGGAGTCCCTTGCGCGCTCCCGCAAAATATCCTTAAGCTGCAGGGGGGAGTATTTTTCAAACGCAATTTCCTTGAATCTAATCGAGCTTCTTATGCGCTCATCCAGGGAATAGAATATTTCAGGGACATTTGTTATCCCGATAATACCAATCACAACCCCGTGATTTTCCTGCGCGCGCGCAAGGCCGTAAAGTAGCTCGGATTCGCCCTGGTGCATGAGCCTATCGACCTCGTCCAGCACCAAAACGAGCGTTTTTTTCTCGTACTTCAAGCGCTCAATTAGGCGCCCAAAGATCTCATCATCCGCAAGGCCGCGCCTTGGGAGGGCTTCTTTCAATTTCTGCGCAATGACCGAAAGTATGGATTGCCTGGAGGGATTTTCCCAGCAGTTGACGTAGATGCATGCAACCTTTGCGTCGTATTCGGATAACTGCGAAATCACATGCCTTGCGCACGATGTCTTTCCAGTGCCGGTTGGGCCATGAATCAATAGGTTTTGCGGGCGCGCTTTCGAAAGGGCGGGCTTTAGGGCGCTTGCAATTTCTAAGATCTGCGCTTCCCTATGGAGAAGCGCCGATGGCGCAAAGGAGGGCATCAGGGCGGATTGGTTCTTAAAAACCCTGGACTCATCTGCGGATGTGGAAAAAAGGCGCGCCATTGTCTCAACCAAAAGGATTACCAATCGCGGTTTTAAATAGGGTTCGAAAAAAAATGGATGGGATAAATTAAAACCAAGTTGGGCTAAAATATTCCAATCCGGGTTAAAACGCAGGCAGGAATGAAATCAGATTATTTTTTCGCCGGTATCCTTGTTTTGGATATGGATGACCTTCACCGGGCAGCCATCAGCGGCAACCTTCATGCTCTCGTAATCCTCCTGGTCGATATCCTTGAAGTAGATTTCCTCGCCACCCTGCTTTTGGGAACCAAGCAAATCAACCTTGCCATCGTCGGCCATCTTCCAGTGCTTGGGGCATACCGCCTCGCACACGGCAGCGCCGATGCAGCCGTCCCGATCAAGCTCGATTTTGAATTTTGCCATGATTGGATCCACCTTGTGCATAAAATGTTGATCTAAATACCAAATTGCATTTATTAAGACTTTTGTTGCGGGAAAAATTTGGGTAAAACTGGTTTTATTATTGTTGCCCGGAAAGGAAATGTAAAAAAAACGGATAGTTAGGCGCAATACCGATTTTTGCGCGGCTTTTTTCCAGCTAGCGCCCACCCAATTTATTTTTATACCATTGGTACGTTAATATGCATATGATCCATATGAGGCTAATTTTCCTATCCCTACTACTGGCGTCCTTGCTGCTCAACGGATGCCTGAAAATTGAAAGCAAGGGCGATAAGCCATCTGCAACGCCCCAGGTGATTTATGTAAATGTCACGTCAAGCCCGCAAATAATAGTGACGGTGCAAACAACAGTGATCCCAACGGTTACAGAGAAAATCGTGATCGCCTCTGCAACTACGGTTCCGATTCCAAGGCCAAAGGGGGGCCTTGAGGATTTGGGCGTCCGCACGGAATACGTAAGGCTGGACATCCAAAAAGCCGCCAATGCGGATTACCACCATAGCCCATTCATCTACCACGACGCCTCCGGAAAAAGCCTATACCCTTCCCTCAAGGAGGGTGAAATTGCCTGGAACAGAATCCCATTTGCCATTCTGCCGGACTACAAATCATCCGGAAAATGGAGCGTCATCTCAACAGCATACGATGATTTCTATTCCGTGAATTTCATTGCCGGAAGGAACCGCCTTTCGGAAATATATTTGCTTGTAATGGGAAGCTTTAGGAAAGGGGAGAGCGCAACGGTTGGAAACATCAACGTGAACTACGAGGATGGGATAGTCCAGGGTGTGCCGGTGATTTCGAACACGAATATATGGAATTACGAGGAGGATGAAAATTACCCGATCCCCAAGGAGAAACTCGCATGGGAATCAATGGAGGATGGGCAAAAACAGAAATTAACTGCATTCAACATTGCAATTGAACAGCCATTGACGCCCATTGGGGGGATAACAATAAAAAAGGCCGGGGCGGGAATCAACGGTTTTGCCATATTTTCCGCAACAGGCGTAAAAAAATTCAGGGCGGAAAAAATCTCATTGACCCAAACCGAATTCCAGCTTCCAACATACAGCAGGGACTATGCAACAACCCTTCCCGAAGGCGCCATGATAAATTATGACGATTCAACGGGCAAGAGGATATACCGCCAAAAAGGAATATTTACCGCGCCGATATTCGATGGGGAAACCGACCTTGCGGACTGGAAGAAAATCGAATGGGTTGCGCTTATGCCCACGGGAACAGGCGTCAAGGTTTTTGTAAAAACCGGATCGGATCCAAAAGGCCTATTTACGAATTGGATAGAGGTAATAAATGGCGAGGATATCCCAAAGGATGCAAGGCTACTCCAATGGAAGGCGGAAATGACGACAGCGGATCCCGGGGTTACTCCGGTGCTAAGGTCGCTAGCCCTGACGTATGAAAACCCCGAATAGGAGCCTAGCTTGCCGTTATTTCAAGTTAGGGCAACCTAAGTTAAACGAAAAGTTTATATACCACCCCTGGTTGTATAGTTAAATCTTTTTTTAAATCAGGGGTGGCACATATGGATTCGACAATGCTTGCAATAATTGGCGATGATCAGGACGCATCCAGCGTCCTTTATAAGGGCATGAGGAAGTTCAATTCGGGGAAGGTCGTCTTGCTCCATGAGGGAAGGCACGCATCCAAAGCGGATGCGATAAGGCGCGACCTGGAAAAGCTCAAGATTCCGGTTGTTTCCGAAACCCTCATAAACAGGACTTCGATGGAGGAGGTTTTTGGAAGGCTTGCGCGCATCCACGAGCGGGAAACGGAAAACAAGGTCATTGTGAACGTGGATACGGACAGCCTATCCTCCTGCATAGCACTTTCGGCGGCGTTTGTAAACGGGGTGCAGGCAATTGGCCTTATGAAGGATGAAATAATTGCCTACCCGATCATGAAATTCTCGTATTACAATGCGCTTTCCGACAAGAAAATGAATATGCTCAAGGCGATTTCAAAGGAGGGGGAATTCGAATCGCTCGAGGCAATTAGCAAGGAGATGAAAATGAGCCTGCCACTAGTCACTTACCATATCCGAGGAACGCGCGACAAGCCGGGCCTTGAGGAATTGGGGCTTGTTGAAACGAGACGGAACCGCGGGAAAATCGTAACCAACCTCTCCCCCCTTGGCCGGCTAATTGTAAACGGACTGGTGGATGTCAAGAAGGATGAGAAGAGGAGGAAATGAGGCTAGGAGTCGCGCCAACGCTGCCTATCTAGCTCATCTATTGCATGTTTTCCAAGCTTGCTGGCAATAAAATTCCGCATGCGCCTATAATTGCCCCAAAGCTCGCGCTCGATAATCGGCTTTAGGTAAACCGCTTCCCTTAACGATAATTTAGCATTGACCGCGCCCTTGTGCGATGCAGCCAATACATCCGATAACCTATCGACCCTGGCTTTCGATTTGAGGTAAAAGGAGGGCCATTTCTCATTCTTCATGCCCTTGGCGGTGAACATATTGTCCGAATGGTCCATAATCTTTGGCAGTATTGCATCCATCCCATGTGCCAAAACCCTCTTCATAAGGTCATCTTCCCTGACGAGGTAATTTTCATCGGTGTCATCATGCAAAACGTAATGATAGGCTTCATTTTGGGGAAGAATCATATTTCCCCCAACAACCTTTCCGGTCGAAATGGCAGCTACGCCATTTGCAATCCTTTCATTGAATAGGTTTTTCAAAAGTTCGTGCGTCACGGGGGATTTTGCCCCCTCTTTGCCCGGGCCCTGGGCCAGGCGTCCCTGCTCGATTGCATCATTCAATAAACCAATTATTGTCTGCTCCACATCCCCGCCATATTTAGAAACCTTCATTCCAACCCGCCTGCAATGGGAAACATAAGGAACATCGTTTTCCCGGGTTTGGCCGCGATGAATTTCCTCCGTAAAATTATATGCGGTCCCGAGCATGAAAAGCTGCTCCCTTGTCAGGCCGTTCCGGTGGGCGTTTCTTTGGAGATTTAAAATAATATGCTGAAGGGGCTTTGCAAAACCCGAAAATTCGCGGCCGTGCACCCGGAATTTGATCCTCCCCCCCATAAGCCCTTCGGGGGGCTCCCTGGATTTTTTGGGAAGCCCTGATCTTTCAGCCATAGCCAAATATCACGATAAGCCTATTTATTGGTTGGTTTTGCCTACCCCAGACGATTAATAAAAAGTGCCATCATCAAAATATGCATGGTAAGGAAGCGCAAAATTAGCCTTTCAGTTTTGGGTAACCCGTGGAAGCACCCTACCTTCAAATTTATTATTTCCAAGGCAAACGAATGGAACAAGATCCGAACTGCGACCCAAGAAAATCCAAAGGGGGTGGGCACCAACAAGTCGGACCGGCAGCTGCTTATGGTTTCGTATTATTTCATGAATAGAATCCACAGGGGTCAACGCCGCAAATACACGGAGGAAGGCAAACAGAACCCTAATAGCGATATCCTGGATCGGCCATATACAGATCATACTATCGATGTTGCTAGCTCGCTTGCAGAACATGGAGTCCCTGTAATCGGCATAGCTGCCGGTTTTATGCACGATGTTGTGGAGGAAGGGGGGGATTATGTAGAGGAGGAAGATGGCACCCTTGTTCCATTGATGGAAAAGATACGCATGGAATTTGGAACAGACATGGCGGACATATTGGCAATGGTTTCCCACCCAAAGCTAATAATGAAGGATGGAAAGCGCGAATGGGTTTTTGCCGACGATAGCAAATTCCACGAAATTGAGGATCAATACAAGGATGAAAGCAAGAATAACCCATACCTAAATGCAATAAGGCACAAGGTTCTCCAAAACCGGATCCTGACAAATCTTAATGTAAAAAACAAGAATATTCAGAGAAAGGCAGCAATCGCTTTTCAAATTAAGCATTGGGATGTGTATGATGATGTCGAGGATATGCTCAATAAAAGGAAGAACATCCCCCTAGAAGTGAAAATTAGGAGGCTTGGAAAATTTGGAAGCTTTCTTGATGCCATGAAAGTAGCGAGGGAAACAAAATATTTCAAACGATCCCCAAATGAACTCAATTTCGATGAATTGCCAAATGTCGTCAAGGCTTTTGGGGATCATGTTCATGAGGGCTTCTTTTTCGCTTTGCCGCATAAGAAATGGAAGGCAGTAAGGCTTGGAATAAACACCGTGCCGCGGGAATACTGGCATTTGGCGCCCCAGATGTTTAACCTACCAAGGTATCTCCAAGTAGCGAATAAAATATTAGGAAAAAAAATTGAGGTGGAAAACAAACACAGGTTTGAATAACATTAAAAAACAAAAGGTCATCAAACATTCAGCTAATGAAAAGGTGAAATTCATGCAAATCGCAGACCGGATGAAAAATTTAGGCACTGAAACCGCTTTTGAGGTGCTTGCAAAGGCAAAAGCGCTCGAGGCGCAGGGGAAGAGCATAATCCATCTCGAAATAGGGGAGCCTGATTTTGACACTCCATCCAATGTGAAGGAGGCGGGAATTGATGCGATAAGGAGGAATTTCACCCACTATGGCCCTTCGGCAGGGATGCCGGATGCAAGGAGGGCTGTTGCCGAATATTCGGGAAAAATCCGCGGCATTGAAATTTCACCGGATGAAGTGGTGATTGTGCCGGGAGGAAAGCCCATCATGTTCTATGCCATTTTGGCAATTGCAAACCCGGGAGATGAGATAATATACCCAAATCCGGGCTTTCCGATTTATGAGAGCATGATTAATTTTGTGGGCGCAAAGGCGGTGCCACTGCATTTGAAGGAGGAAAATGATTTTTCCTTCAAAACGCAGGATTTGGAAAAGCTCGTTACACCCAAAACAAAAATGATCATCATCAATTCGCCCGCAAACCCCACGGGGGGAATCTTGGAAAAGGCGGATCTTGTTGGGATTGCAAGGATTGCAATCGAGCATAACCTTTGGGTATTAAGCGATGAGATTTACCAGCAAATCACCTACGGCAAGGAGCACAACAGCATCGCCTCACTTCCCGGAATGAAGGAGCGCACAATCATTCTCGACGGGTTCAGCAAGGCATATGCCATGACCGGCTGGAGGCTTGGCTATGGGATCATGAACAAGGCGCTTGCGCCCCATATCACAAGGCTTATGACAAATTCGAATTCATGCACCGCAAGTTTTACCCAAATGGCCGGAGCCGCCGCCCTTAGGGGGCCCCAGGATTTTGTTGTGAAAATGAGGGAGGAATTCCACAAAAGGCGCGACCTGATTGTAAATGGGCTAAACAAAATACCCGGTTTTAGCTGCCGGATGCCGCACGGTGCTTTCTATGTGTTCCCAAACATCAAAAAAACAGGCAGGACATCCCAGCAAATGTCGGATTACCTCTTGCACGAAGCGGGGGTTGCATGCCTGCCGGGAACATCCTTTGGCGCATTTGGGGAGGGCTATTTGCGCTTTTCCTATGCGAACTCGCAGGATAATATCAGGGAGGCCCTGCGCAGAATAACGGAGGCCGTTAAAAAAATGAAGTGATACAATGGTAATTGAAGGCCGTTTATTTGCCAATTGGAGGCCGCCGGGTCGCGCCCCACCTAATTCCAAATGTCGTTTAACCAAATTATCCCCCATCGCCTGCCATTCGCCCCTCCAAATCTATTTATAGGCGCTCAGCATAGCTACTTTGATAATAATGAGAATATTTTCCAGGATAGCATCGG
>JBBSVW010000082.1:0-17578 GCA_038046605.1 Microcaldota archaeon
CCGGAAATTTGGTTGTTTTCGACCTCTCAAGCATAGTTAGCATCCAAAAGAAGCAAATAATCGTCTCTTACATTTCTGAAAAGATGTTTGCGCTTAGAAGAAAGGAGGAACTTCCACCATATGTGATGATCGTTGAGGAGGCGCACAATTTCGCGCCGGAAAAAGCGGAAAAGAAATATGCGACCTCCAAGAGCATCATAAACACGGTTGCACGGGAGGGAAGGAAATTCGGGGCGAGCCTTTGCCTAATTTCGCAGCGGCCAGTGCAGCTTTCCACAACGGCCCTTTCCCAATGCAACACCATGCTCATCATGCGAATAACAAATCCTTACGATTTGAAGCACATCGGCGAGAGCGCGGAAGCGATAGATGCCGATACGCAAAACCAGATCAGCTCGCTTAGGGTTGGCGAAGGAGTAATCATCGGGGAAGCGGTAAATTATCCGGTTTTTGTGCGAATAAGGAACCGGAAGACCAAAAAGGCCGGGAAGGGCGAAACCCTGGAAGATCTTGCGAAGAGGTTTGAGGAAAAACAATCACTCGCGGAGGCAATATCAGATGCGGATGTGAATGATGCGTTTTTGCAATAACGAAGGCGGATGTAGCCCAATGGAAAAATCCTGGGTTTCGAACGTTTTGGAACAGCCTATGCGAAATTAGGTTTTTGCAGGTTTCAAGATAAAAACATCTCCTTTCACAAATATCTTCAGTTTCTTTGTCCCTAGTAATTTCCTCGCCCAAACCGGCAGGTAAATTTTCCCGTCTTTTTGCATAGTACAGGTACTTTTCATTAAACCACCCAAGCCGCCGGTTCAACCCAAATCCCCAAAAAAAATAGCCTAAGTTTGCCCCTCCAAAAGCCTAAAATAAAAAAACTACTCCCTTTGATTCCAAAGCATCCGCTTCTTTTGCAATTGCTCTTTAGCCAAATTCAAAAGATGCGTGCCCAACCGGAGCGCCTCATCCGGCGATAATTTGAATCCTATTGTTCCAATCCCATTCATCATCCGAAGGGTAATGATGCCATCCCTAGGGTAAGTGTTATTTACCGTTGGAGGATCAGTTTCCAGCCGAAGCGTGCTTTTATGTGATTCTGCCTTCTCATCCTTGAACCAATGGGTTATCTCATCTTCAATCATATGCGTTTCACCTGCGAAATGGGTACAGCTAGAGTGGGAAACCGAGTATATAAGCGATTTGAGGGGTGGGTTCGGGTGCCTTGAGAGGGATTTCAAACGCCTAAATAGGGGGTAATTATCTCCATGCTCCTACTTGCGTAAAATATATACACCATCCAGGATTACATTATTCAATATCGTTATACACATCGTATCTTGTAGGCGTATGCACCATCAAATGCTTAAGGGAAAGCAAGTCAACTTCGTGGCGGATACTGGAGGAGTGGTAGTTATACCTCATAAGGAGGGGGCTCTTTTGCTTCAACATTGAAACAATTTTTTCCCAAGCAGGCCTATTGGCAGGGCTATTAACTTGCGACAAAAAGCTAATCAATTCGTCCCTAGGCATAGCCGAAACTTCAAACCACGGAGTTACATCTATCTTTTTTTTAATTCTTGTATTCCGGTAATAAGCCATTAATTCATCAGCTCCTTTAAACCCGATAATTTGCCCTCCCTGATTGAAAGAAATCCATTCATAATTAGGATTGCCGCTAAGCTTTCCGAGATGTTTTTGCAATGCGCCCGTATTTCCTAGCCATTTCTTCTTTTGCAAAATGGATGCTATACTTATTGCCTGATGGGGCGAAAACATTACAGGAAACTCCAACCCCTTGGCACCCGAATCAATTCTTTGAAGGAAGGAGGTGGCTATGGCCCTATACAATGCGCCAACGTCCTGTTTTGTAAGGTTTCCAGCTGTTTCCAACCTCTCCGAGAAGTCCTGCCAATCAGTAGTGGCAGGGATAACTGCTATTACCTCCGCAGCAAATCTGTGTAATTTTAATGCGTCCGATAAAGATTTGACCCTCTTTCCATTGCTGCCTGCAGCATCTTTCCACATCCTAGATTCCGCAAGATTTGCCTTTGCCGTTCCAGCCTCAGTTTCAAGATTCCTTATTTCAGTGCCTCGACTATAGCGACCTCCCAAAAATCCACCCACTGAGGCAGCCCCCAATGCAATAATTTTTCCTATTGCCTCACGCCGTTTCATGGATAAACAATACACCTTAACGGATATAAAATACGCCAATACCGATGGATCAAATATCCCGTAGTAGAATCAAATAAATCCTCCTCTTCCTCGCATTATTCTCATTTTCAATTTCAATTTTCACTTTGAAGCCAGCGTCCTTGAACGCTTTTCCCGCAAGCATCATCTCCTCCTCGCTTTTGGGATAGAATTGGATGAGCGCTTTGCCCCTTTTTTTCAAAACTCGGAAAAACTCATTTGCGGTTTGCTTCAAGTCAGATTTTCCTTGAGCCCCCATTCTGGAGCTTACCCATTGGAGGGCTGAAATGCTTACAACACCGTCGAATTTTGCTGCCTCAAAGGGCATCTCCCTCATGTCCCCCAAAACCACCTTGAGTTTTTTCTTTTTGGCAACTGCAAGGAGTTCTTTTGAAACATCAATTCCTTCCACCGCAAACCCCAGCTTCTTCAAAATCACCATCCCAATGCCCGTTCCGCAGCCCACGTCGAGGAGTTTGGAATTTGGCGGGAATTGGATAAGCTGCAAGCCGCGCAGGAGTATTTTTTCCTGTATGTGCCTAATTACGTTTTTTTCGTAGCCGGCGCCTTCCGTCGCGTAGAACTCATCCGCCCTTCCGGCATATTTCTCCTCCGGCCTATCCCGCTTTATTTTCCAGCCCATATCGGATTACTGGATTTATTTGAATAGGATTCATATTAAAGCGGGATGGGATAATTCATTTATGCAGCAAATTGGGAGTGCTTCACGAAAACATGCGCTTTGGAAGGATTTCGAGGTGGCGGACACCCCCTGGAAGAAAACAAAGGGGATAATGCTAAGGAAGGAATTGACTACGCCGCTCCTATTCGTTTTGGAGAAAGAGAGCATCGCAAGGGCGGCAATCCATTCCTATTTCTGCCTCATACCATTCGATGCCATTTTCCTTAATGCCAAGCGCGAGGTGGTGGAAATAAAGGAAAACATCCCCCCTTGGAGAATCTACATTGCGCCCAAAAAACCCGCAAAATATTTCATAGAATGCGCAGGCGGGGAGGCAAAAAAGCGGGGGATAAGGATAGGGGAAAAATTGGAGTGGTAAAAAAATGGTTGGACGAGAAATAGAACTTGACCCTTGCGAGGTTCTAATATCCGAAGATCCGGATCAAACAATTAAAGCCAACCTGAGGATTTGCACGGCAGTATCATTTAATGTTAAGGGGACGGGCGGAGCCCTGATTCATGTCGCCACGATTAGTCCGATGGGGAATTCTCTTATGAAAATAAAGACATTTTCCCGTAGTTTAAATTCCGGTTCGGTGCATCAATTTCCGGGACTTTCTGCAAATGAAATGATCAAGGCGGTAGTTTTAAGGCTAAGAAAAGTTCATAAAGTGAAGTCGAATCAAATTTCAGCCCATCTTATAATGGCGCCCAAGGCTATGCCCCTAACCCCGGATTTCCTAGAAAATGCCATCAAAAGAGCAGGAATATCGGATATAACCAACCATTACTCGGTTACCGAGGTCAAATTCAATCCGGTTTCGGGAGTTTTACAGAAAAAGGTGAAATCTACCCAGCAGGGTCCGTTCATGCTGCCTGATTTTTGATTATTTCTGCCTAAACTCAATTAATGTGGGATCTTTTAGGAAATCAAATAGCTCTGGCTTTTTCAGGAACAAGTCATATGTTTTGCCCTCCTCGATTTTAAGGGCAATTTGCGGGTTCGCGAGCCGGTTGAAGTCGTGCGCGGGCATCTCCCTTAGGACTTTTGCGCCGGTGTAGGCCATGTTGCGCTTCTTTTCGTTTTGCAAATAGTAGAACGCAGCGCCGCGCTTTTGCTTGTATGGCATGTAATCGCTCTTGAATTTCCATTCGTTTAGGTTATCCATTACAAGCGTTTCACTTCCGGCGTTGATTGTGGTGTGCCCGAAGTTTGGGGGGATCAGCACCTTATCGCCGGCCTTTGCATGCACCAGATAAACGCCAAGGACCTCATTACTAACCATCGATTGCTTTTGCTGGAGCAAATAGTGCGCCTCGCCGTGCATGACCTCGTAAAGCTCAGGATAGGAAAGCTTGGAGGTTGCCATCTCGTGGTAATGCCCATAGGTTTTGTTGAATTCCGATCCGATCTTCATTGGCGGCAAAACAGTAATGTCATATCGCAAATGGGAAGATTCAAAAAGTGCCGCATCCTCCTTTCGCTTGACATCCCGGAACATGTAATATAGCGGCATGTCCCCGGGAATTGCGCGCGCCGCGGATACATCCGTTAGCACATCAAGCATCTGCCTAACGGTGCGCATTGCAACCGGATGCTTTTGCCCCTCAACCATAAGCTCGAACCTATCCGTAAGCTCAAGCTGCATTGGGGGATTGACAAGTTCCATTTGAATCAGTTGCATTATTCAGGACACCAAACAATAAAAACCGGTTTGATTCTCAAATCAAATTAAGGGGGTAGAGGCAATTCACGAATTGATTGGCAATTCGGGCATAAGTAAAAACAAATTCTGCGCTAATGCGAGTAGGGGATTACCCCCCTGAAGGTGTAAACGGGCCCAGTGGGATTCGAACCCACGACCTACAGCTTAGAAGGCTGTCGCTCTATCCAGGCTGAGCTACGGGCCCATAATAACAAGGTCTAAGCACTCCGCAGCAGATTTTCCAATCCAAACAATAAAAACAGTACTATTATGTAGGGTTGGGCTAATCGGCAAACAAACAGGCAAATGGCAGCTAATTTGACGCTAAATCCTAAGGACAACGCCAAACTGCTTGAAGAAGGCTATAAGAAGGGGTACATTCGCAGCGAACTGGATGAGCGCAACTGCGAATGCAAAGATGGCAAGGAGCCTAAGCTTTGGGTATTTGATCCAAAGCAGGTACGAAACTCCTGCCATTGGCGAAACAAGCGCCCATAGCAATAGCAATTTGAGCTCTTTATCCGAAAAGAGCATATCGATTTGCTCGGCTGCGCTTCCCACGGCGGAAAAGTCGTGGCTCCTAAACTGCATTAGGTTTTTTTCGCGGCCAAAAACGGAGCGTATTGCGGAGAAGATATGGATCACTTTTTATTAAAAAAAACAAAATATTGCGGGGGAAAAAATCAATCAATTGCCGTATATAAGCTTTGGGGCAAAAAAATCGCAAAATAAAATAAAAAATCAACTAATTGTGCTTTGGAAAAAGGGGAAATACAACCGGAAAACTTCGTGCCCGGGCAAAATACAACGGGAATAATCAGTACTCCGAGATGGTATGCCCCGTGTCGTTCAAAAGGGCGATCCGGACCTTTTTTCCGGTAACGTCCAGTATGTTCACGCAGGCATTGTTTTGGCGGAAATAGGCAAGTTTTGAAAGGGGAAGGCCAATCATGGAAGCAAGGATCACGCAATTTGTCCCGCCGTGCGCAACAACCGCAACGGTCTGGTTGGGGTGCGCCTTGAGAATTTGCCAAATGGCCCCCATGGCACGCGTTTGCACATGCTTCCAGCTTTCGCCGCCCTTTGGCATGAACTCATAGTCCACGTAATTTTCCTGCGCTAGGAGCCGCGGTTCGCTTTTCCTTGCCTTTGAAATTGTGACCCCCTCAAAAACGCCAAAGCTGCGCTCATTGAGTTCGGGAATTTTCCTAAGGGGCAAATGCTTGTGGTATTTTTGTATCTCTCTTGCGGTCATGATGGCGCGCTCCATGCCGCTCGAATAGAGGGCATCAATCCTGTCATCAGAAAGCCTCTTTCCTAGGTCTCGCGCCTGCTTCCTCCCAAATGCGGCAAGCTTTGCCTCAATGCTTCCCTGAATCCGCATTCCCCGGTTGTAGTTGGTTAGGCCGTGGCGCATGAGGAGGAGCCTTGTCATAAAAAACACCTAATGAAGATTAACAAAATGGAATGAGTATTGCAGATAATAATTACGAAATTATTGCATTTGCGCATTTAAGAGTATGTTTTAGGGCGCAAAATTCATCTCGTGGAAACTATTTTCACGATCTGGCCGTCATGAAGCTGCGCATCCTTGGAAATGCGCATCTTCTTTTCGGCATCAATTGCATAAAGCATGTGCGTTGCAAGATCGGAGTGGATTTTCCCTGCAAAATCCTGCGCCCTGCCGCCATTTTCCATCAAAATCGCATCCGGCAATACCTTCCCGAAATGATTGGAAAAATGCACCTCGTCTTCAACGGGATAGACAACGATTTGATTGAGGAGACCAAAAGTGCAATAATCAATCAGCTCCTGAACGCCTGTAGATCCGAACTTATCGATCACATTGTGCTGGATTTTGGAAAGGGCATCCTTGATTGGCTGCGGCGAATTATTGTCAATGAGCTCGAATTTGCGCCCATCGTACTTGACAATTCCCTTCTGGGCAGCTTTCCTTAGGGCAAGTTCCATATCAGCGGCAACTGGGAACACCGGATAGGAGGCAAAGCGCTCCTTTAGGGCGGCAACATTTTTTTGCCCGAACTCCGAATCGATCTTATTTGCGGCGATGGCTATTGGCTTGGTTTTTTTGCGGATGATCCTTGCAACTTCAAGGCATTCGTCTTTGCTCCACTCCCAGAATTTTTCCTCATCCAGCTCCAGATCGATTGCGGCATGCCTCATGACCTCGATTGGGATGCGTAGGCCGCTAAGAAGGGCTGCAAAATCCTCAAACTTCCTTCCCTTGGCCTTCTGGGCGTTGCGCTTGAAAACCTCAGCATACCAAAAATCAAGCTCTGATTCGATCAGGGCAACATCGCTGATAGGATCGTGCGTCCCTGGAGTGCAAGGGTTCCCGGCATCATCGCTCCCACCCGATACATCCGCAACCAGTATTGCGCAATCAGCAGCGGCTACATCATTAAGGAACTGGTTCCCCATGCCCTTGCCCTCATGCGCCCCTTCCACCAGCCCCGCAACATCGAGGATGTTTATTGGGATTTTCCGAGTACCGTTTTCGCATTTGCTGTTGTTTGGGTTGCACTCCTTTCCAAGGCGCACATGCGGGCATTCCCGCGAGCAGTAGGCAACCCCCTTGTTTGGATCAATTGTGGTGAAGGGGTAATTTGCAACGGCTGCATTTCCCAAAGTCAGGGCGTTGAAAAGCGTGCTTTTGCCCTTGTTTGGCGCGCCGATGATTGCAATCAACATGGAAAATCACTCGAAACGATGCGGTTTGAATTGGAATGATTATTGAGGTTGGAACTTAGCCATCAAATGATGGAAATTCAATTACCCCCATCATCCCCAACCAAATTTTAAACCTAGTTCTGCTAGTATTGTGGGGGGAAAGGGTTTTATGGAGGATCGGTTGGCTTTGCCCTACAAACGAAACGCGCTATTATTGGGCGCGCTCCTTGCAGCGGCAATATCCCCATACTATTTCATTTTAGGAAGGTGAAAATAATCATTGGGCATCGGCTATTATCCGGCTTACTTTGTTGATTAATATGGCAATTCAAACCTCGCTATGGACCCAGAAATATGCGCCCGCCAATCTGGCGCAGGTCGCAGGAAACGAGGAGGCAAGGGGCGAAATAAAGAAGTGGGCCTTGGAGGCGGATAGGGGCAAGAAGGGAAGGCCGCTTCTGATCCATGGCGCCTGCGGCATTGGTAAAAGCGCAGTTGCATACGCGCTTGCATCCGAAATGGGATGGGAGGTGCTTGAAACCAACGCATCGGATCTTCGGGACGGCGAAATGCTAAAGAAAATCTATGGGGCAGCCGCAAGCAGCGCAGGCCTTTACGGGGTTCGCCGCTTAATTCTAATTGATGAGATTGATTCTGTTTCGGATAGGCAGGAATTTGCTGCGATTGCGCAAATTGTCAAGGAGAGCTCGCAGCCAATCATTTTCATTGCAAACGATGTATGGAACCAAAAGCTCGGGGCGCTTAGGTTTTCTTGCGTGCAGGTGGAAATGAAGAAGGTCAATTCGGCAAGCATCCGCAAAAGGCTTGCGGAAATTGCAGGCGCGGAAATTTCCAACGGAGGGGAAAAACCTAAAACTGATGCGGAAAACGCCAATGCCAAAGGAAAATCCGATAAGGAGGGCAACGGGTCTTTGGAGAATCATGAAACACTAATCAACATCGATTCCAAGATCGAAATCATCTCAAAAAATGCCTCGGGCGATATCCGCGGCGCGCTTAACGATCTCCAGGGCACTCAGCAGATGGAACTTTTCGACCTTGAGCGCTTTGGAAGGGATAGGGACGAGAATATTTTCGAGGCAGTTCGGGCCGTTTTCAAGACCATGAGCTACAAAAACGCAACTGCCGCAGGCAATAACTACAACACCCAGGAATTCGACATGCTCATGAAATGGCTGGAGGAAAACATCCCAATAGAGTACGAAAAAAAGGAGGAAATCGCGCAGGCTTTTTCCTGGCTTTCCCGCGCGGATGTTTTCAAGGGAAGGATTATGCGAAGGCAGCATTGGGGCTACCTCAAGTACGCAGGAGTGCTGGCAACTGCCGGCATTGCCCTAAGCAAGGCGGATACATACAGGAAATTTTCCAAATACCAGTTCCCATCCGGGATCAAGATGATGGGGCAAACAAAAAAAAGCAGGGAGCTGATGAAGGGAATTAGGCGAAAGGTCGCAGGGAAATTGCACATATCAATGGACGATGCGCAGGCCGCCTTTGCGGCATTGTCCGCGGATCATAGGTTCCTCGAATACCTCGAACTTGGCGAGGATGAAATGTCAATTTCTGCGGAACTTTACAAGAACGAAAAGCAAAAGAAGGGAAAAGCCGCCAAGAAGGATTAATGGAAGCGAATCGGTCGCGTTTTTGTATGTTGAATAGAAGAATTCCGAAACCTCCTGGCTTAGGGGTATTTCAACCGCGTATGCAAATTCCCAGTTGCCCGCAATTGGGCCCTTCCATAAGATGACATTTCCATCCCCGTCATAAACGGGCGCAGCGCGGATTAGTTCGGTGCCTTTGGGGTAAACGAATTCAAGCTCCACATTGTTTCCAAGTGAGGTTTGGCCCGTTTTCGTCTTGTCAAAGACCAGCGAATCGGGGGTTAGGGAATAAACAGTGCGCCTGCTTCCGATCTTTTCCGATGTGAATATCGGGCCCACATCATATTCCACTATGACGGTGCCCGCATCAAAGCTCACGGAAAATTCCCTTTTTGCGGTTATTTTCGTATTGGAAATAAGCCCCCTGAAATGGTGCTTGATGTTTGGGCTCATTTCCTGCCATTTGATGATGGTGCTTTCCCCAAGGTTCATGTTCTGCTCAAAAGCCTTGCGCTCCTGCTGGTTTTCAAACAGGAATACGGTCTTTTCGGTGACATGGGCGGTACCGTCCGGATTGATTTTGGCATGCGCTGAAAAGGAATAATCCGAATAGGCGCCGCTAAGGGATAATAGCAATATGAAATAAACCAGAAGTTGATTTCTCATAAACCAAATATTCATTAGGGAGTTAATAAGCCTAACATATCGGTTTTCATGAGGGGGATTGCAGCATTCGTTTTGCTCCTGGCAGGGGTGTTTTTGCTTGCCCTGCCCATTGCAATGCATGCCAAAGCGCAAGGGCAGATCAATTCCGATCAAAAAGCGCGCATGGGTCTTGAGGTTATGCGGCAGGATGGGAATGGGATTCAAAATGCCTTTTTGCAGGTTTTGGGGGCCCGTGCGACGAATGGTGGGAAAAGCTTTTGGGAGGGGCCAAGCAAAGGCGAAAATAGCATTTTGGCCACATCATTCAAGCTAATCCTTCTCGAAAAATCACTCGAGCAAAAAGCAAAAAATGGGGGGAATGATTTGGATCTTTGGTTTGGGGAATGCGCAAAGGGCGGAATGGAAAAGCTTAGAAGCAAAATCCTATCTGAAAAAAGGGCGGCAAAATGCAACGGATGCCTTGATTTCAAAAAGTTGAGCGTTGATTTTAGGGGTAACCCTAGGCCGCTTTCAAGCGCCCTCCTCTTTCACGATGGATCGGCAATCCACATTTCAAAAAGGGGGTTGACCCAAATGCCAGAATCATATATTCTGGGTTTTCCGGGTTTTGAGGTGTGCTTTGGCGCATCCCTATTCTATCCAAGGGAAAACGAATCGGCAATTCACCTGATGCGGGAGGGATTTGGATGAGAGGAACACTTGCCCTTGAGGTGTTAATCATTCTTGGAGCGCTTATCACGCTGCTAACGCTATGCCTATATCTCGAATCCCGCCTTTTCCAGGAAGGCAAGATAAAAATGACCCAGGCTATTGGAAGGATGGATAGGCAGGCGCAAATTCAAGTGGGTAAAATCAGTTGGATTGGGGAATTTAGCCAAAGTACCTTAACGGTTATACCACCAGAATATGACAACAATGGATTCGAGAAGGACGAAAGTCGTCAGGTTCAGGGTTTGGACCATGGATAGGAATAGCAAAAGGGCCGTAGCCCCCAAAAAGAAGGTGGTTGGGTCGGTTCCAAAAATTGTGCGCTGACCGTAGGCCTGCGCAGCTTCCGCAGGAGCGCCTCCCGCGGCACCCTCGCTAAGTGGGGTGACATTTCCGGATTGGGGGTCAACCCTAACGGCAAAGCCGCAATTCTTGCAGTAGACAACGGAATTTGCCTCATCCACATCGAGGTTGGGGTTCCCGCATTGCGGGCATGCAACTTCCATGAAAACCAGGTGCTATTACGGTTAGGTCTTTTAAATGCTTATGGAAAAATGGGGTACGAGGAAAAACAGGCGTTGGGAAAAAATAAACCAGGATTTGTTTTCAAAGCAACCAGGCAAAATACGGCGATACTTCGGATCACATTTAATAACCTTTTTGCAATAATGCAATCATGCCCGCCGATAGCTATGAGGATATGGCAATCGTGAATTCAGAGCTTAGGTTCCTCACGGTCGAGCTCATGAAAATGGCCCTCGAGCAGCACAGGAGCTTTGATGATGTTCTCGCGGAATATTTCTCGAATGCCTACAAGCTAAAGCGCAAGATCTTATCGATGCACTACCCCAAGGCCTACAAATTCAAATATCACGCAAGCACCCCCCAAAGAAAGCCCTGATCATAGCTTATAATTCAACCCACCTTGCAAATCCATTTCAGCGATGAATTTGCATTCAAAGCTTCGCGCCTGCAAATCAACGTTTTGCCATCAATTTTGCCCGCCTTTTCATTCATCATGCCTTAGCCACTTTTTATAAAGGCAAACACGCTTCTCATTGCTGAAAACCATGAAAAAGCCAACAAAATCGCAGCGCGACCTTAGGGCTGTTGCAATAACCACGCTTATGGGCCCGCTTCCAAACTACGGCAGGAGCCTGCTATACACTGTAGTGATAAGTTTCCTTGCCGGCTTTGCGCTTGATTTGCTTAAAACCAGGGTGCTTAGCCTTAGCGCAATTGGTGATTATTTCCTCTTTGGCGGAACGGAAGGATTCCTGATAATGTGCGTTCCGGCAATCCTTGCAGCCGCATTTGCCGCAAGCATTACAAGGAAGGAGCGCTTCAGGGATCGCCTGCGCCATTTTTCATTCATCTCATTGCTCTCGGTTGTGGTCAGCGCAATCCTTTACATTCTAGCTCTCCTGGTTAGCCAAAACACCAACCAGCTTCAAACGTTTGTCCTGCTTGCAAATTCCATAATTTTTGCAATCTGGTTTGTTGCGCTATTTGTCACGCTCAACTATGGCTGGAAGGCAATTCCAATTTCCCTCATACAGCCCCTCCTTAGCATTTCTTTCCTGTCAATATACAATTCCTTCCTTATTGCAAACCTGCAAGACCCATTCACCCTGGGCATCAAGTTCGTGATCTCCTCAATCGTATTGCTTTTTGCCCTTGCATCAATTTTCTACATCATCAACGCGCCTGCAAGGAGGAATTTTGGGATATCGACACTTCAGGTGATGGCGCTATTCTTTGCGCAGTGGACATACGGCTCAAAAAGGCTCGAGGGGGTACTGGCGGAAATGGGTGAAAAGGTCGAAACTTTTTACGGAACCGCCCTATTCAGGAGCGCCAAAACAAAAAAAATCAAGGCCGCCTGGCTTATCCCATATGTGCATTTCGGGCCCGTTGGCAACCTTGGAGGCTCCGAATTCCCAGCCTTATTATCAAAGCCCATTTCGCGGAGAATGAATGCGCCTGTTTCGGTTTTCCATGCAACAGTAAACCATGATTTCAACCCGGTATATTCCTCGGTACACACAAAACTCCTTGGCACCTATGCAAAGGAAATATCCGCGATGCAAAAAGCCCCATTTAGCAAAACCGCCGTAGCGCAGCTGATGGAATCTAGCATTGGAAATGCCAGGATATTTAGCATTACGGCTGGCAAAGATGGCTTTTTTGCTTTTTCCAATGCCCCGCAAAGCACGGAGGACATCGAATTCCCAATCGGGCTTATCCTGATGAATAAATTGCTTGGCCGCAGCCTTCAAAATGCCATACTTACGGATATGCACAACAGCAAGACAAATGGCGATTACATGCTAACGGGCACGCCGCAGTTCTACGAGCTATACGATCTTGCGGACAAATATTCAATGGGAAGGCAATTGCCTTTCAAATTCGGATGCCACGCGGATCCGCTTGGGGATTTTGGCATTTCACAGGGAATTGGGAAAATGGGGATGATTGTTTCGGTTTTCGAAATTGGCGGCAGGAAAAGCTGCATCATACTGATAGATGCAAACAACGTGCTTCCGGATTTCCGCAGGGAGATATTGCTCAAGGTATTGGCAAATGGCAAAAGGTTTGATTTCTGCGATGTGTTCACGACGGATACCCATGCGGTCAATACGATTTCCGGAATCCATAATCCGCTTGGCAGGTATTGCGATAGGGGCAAATTGGCGGCAAGGATTGAGGAGGCAATTGCAGGCGCAATCCTGGATCTTGAGCCCGCAGAGGCTGCAATGAGCATAAAGCGCATCGAGCTGGATGTTTTGGGCGTTAGAAGATCCCCGGAAGTGATTTCAACAATAAATTCGATTGTTTCCATCGCGAAGATTTTCGCCCCGTCAATCCTGATAATTAGCCTGCTAATAGCATTTCTTTTGAGCCTGGCAATTAAGTAGCTGACACCCCCTGGGGGAACACATTTCCCCCACCACGTGTCACGTAGAGCTGCACTCTACTTACATCCAAAACAGGTTTGGATGTCGCCGCCTCCCCCTTTGTTTGCCGCCTCTGCCCCTTTAGTTACTTTTGGAATCATTCACCATAAAATTATCCATATTATAGCGGTTAAGTAAAATAACGGAACTATCAAATAAAACCGCTATATGAGAATAAGGCAACAAAAAGTTCCAATAATTGCCTTATTCGCTATAATGAGTACTTCATTAGTACGTAAAATCCTACGGGTTATTTGAAGGCCAAAACCAAAACGCCAAAAAAAGCAAGCACGATGCCGGCCATTTCCCTTGGGGAAAGCGAATCCTTGAGAATTGCCACAGACAGGATCGCCACCATCACGCTGCTTGTGCTAACTATTGCCGTAACAAGTGCAATCTTCCCGGAACTTACCGCAATCATGAGGAAAACAAAGCCGGTCATGGCAAGCACAATAAATGCGCCGGCAATTGGGAGGGTGTTTTGCGGAAGGGGGATTTTGGATAGGAAGAGGAAATAGGCTGCAATGATGCTTACCGCAACCATTATGATTGCGGGAATGACCGAATTGAGGTTTTTGCCAATTATTCCCATCAAATCCTCGGATAATAGGGATTTTAGGGCAATATTGGAAATGGAAAAGAAGACCATCGTAAGGAGTGCGTAGTAATACCATTCTGCCATAAGAATCGCAAGCCTAAGGCTGCGGCACTTTAAATAAGTAACTAAATCCCCTTAAATAAATTTGGGGGCATTAGGTAAAAGTGAAAAAATGAAAATAGCGATAATCTCGGATTGCCATTTTGGCTTCAATGAAGACGCCCTGCCGCAGGCACGGGAGGCGATGCTGCAAGCGCTTGAATTGGGCGCGGATGCACTGCTGCTTCCGGGGGACATTTACGATATACGCATCCCAAGGCAAGAAACGCTCCATGAAACAATCGGGCTCTATTCGGAAATTAGGGAAAGAAGCGAATCTGGCAAAAAGCAATATCCCAAAATGATTGAACTTGGGGATGATACGCAAAACACATTGGAAAATCAGGGAATTCCCGTGCTTGCCATCTGGGGCACGCACGAGAGGCGATCCAAGGGATTGACAAATGTAATACAGATAATGGATGCGGCGGGGCTTCTTGTAAGTTTCCATACGCGTAAAATTGTTTTGGAAAAAGATGGGGAGCGGATTTGCTTCCAGGGGCTTGGAGGAGTTCCGGAGGAATATTTTGGAAGGACCCTTAAGGTTGCCCGGTTTGCGCCCGAAAAAAACACCTACAATATTTTCGTTTTCCACCAAAATCTTGCCGAATTAATGCCAGTTGAGATTGACGGCACGGTTGCCATGGCCGACCTTCCAGATGGCTTTGAGCTCTATGTGAATGGGCATATCCATTGGAACCATGATTTGGATATCGGCGGAAGGCGCCTTTTGGTTTCCGGAAGCACGGTTGTCACCCAGATGAAAAAGAATGAGGAAAAACCCAAAGGATTCTATTTTTTCGACACTAAAACGCAGGAGGCTAGATTCGTTACCATCCCCAGCCGGCCGTTTTATTTCAGGGAAATCAAATTCGAAAATGCAATGGCAAGCACGGTGGAAGGAAATCTCGATGACGCCTTATCCTCCCTGCTAAAACAGCCCCACCTTATGCAGCCAATGCTCAAGATCAAGATGAGCGGCACAATTGCAAAGGGGCAAACCCCCCTGCTTTCACTTGAAAAAATCATAGCCAAATATTCCGGCAATGCCCGCATTTATGTCGATAGGGATTTTGAAAGCTTTGAACTTAAGGATAAGATCGAAACATTGCGGCGCCTTCGGAGGGAAGGAAAAGGCGCAAAGGAGCTCGGAATTGAAATATTGAAGGACCGGCTAAAGGAGCGCGGCCTTGTTTTGAAGGATGCACATGATCTATTCGAAGCGCTTGCGGATGGGGAAATAGAGCTTGCCATGCAGCATCTGTAGATCTAATTTAGGGGATTATATCCTGCCTTCGCATTAATCACTTCTAATAGCAAATTACTATTCAAAATTAACAAATAAGTGATTAAAACGACCAATATTTAAATCTTGTTGCGCATATTCCTGTTGACCCATTATGGAACCCCAGCAAATAACAATTCGGCGCGTGGTGCGCCCGCAAAAGCGCAACCTTGAAGGCGAACTCGAATGGTTTTGCCAATCCCTTGGCATTTCACAGGATAGCGACGAGCTGGGCGCGGAAATACTCAAGGAGATATTGAGGGCGGAAAGCAAAGGAGGCATCATTCGGAGCATTTCAATCAGTAAAAAGATGCGCGTGACAAGGGGCGGGGCGGTTTACCACCTAAACAAGCTTATGGCAAGCGGCCTGATTGTCAGGAGGGGGCGCGATTATGAATTGCGCGGCCAGAATTTATCCGATACAGTCGAAGAGATGGAGCAGGACATGAGGAGGTTTTTTAGGCAGATCCGCAGGATGGCGGATGAAATAGATTCCGAGCTTGGGATGAAAAACGAATTCGAGTGAATTTTATGGAAAAGGAAAAATCGGCAAATGCCAATACGGATGGTGAAAATGCAAAGGAATTGGATAATGCAGCTAGCCAAAGCGGGCAAACCCCGCCCAATCGCCAAAATGAGGGGGATTATCATCGGCTTTATTTGGAGGCAAGGAAGAATTCCGACGAGCTTTTAACGCGCCTCAAATACATGCAGGCGGACTACGAGAATTTCAAGAAAAGGGCGCTTAAGGAAAAGCTCGAAATCATTGAGATCGCAAACGAATCGCTTTTGTCGGATCTCCTTACAGTGCTTGATGAGATGGATGCCGCAATTTCACATCTGCCAAAGGACGCAGGGATGGATGGAATAGGCCTCGTCAGGCAAAACATGCTCAAAACGCTTGGCGAATACGGCTTGCAGCAGATGAAGGTCAAGGCCGGGGATGACTTCAACCCGGATGTATGCGAAGCAATAGGAACGGAAAATACGGCAGATCAAAAAAACGAGGGGAAAATTTCGCTTGTTGCTCAAAGGGGGTATATGCTCAGGGGACTGGTTTTGAGGTTTGCAAAAGTGAAAGTCTACATGTTTGAAAAAGGATAGATGATTCATGGTAATTGAACTGACTGATCAAATGGAGAGGCTAAGGGGAGGCATTAAACACCTTCGGGGAGGGCATGATTATAGGCTAATTCTCAAAACCTTCGGAAAACCCGCTCTCAGGGATTTTTTCATGACACTTTACCCAAAATACGACATAACAACGGTGGAAAAAATCGTTGAAATTCCGGATTCAACTTTGGAACGATGGTTTCAAAAATTGGAGATTCCGTTTGAGCGTAGTCACATAACCTCTGAATCGATTCCCGCCAGTGCTGATTCTTCCACTATTGAGTACATTAACAACACTCCAAAAAAAGTAGTGGCCGTAAAAATCACGCCTGAATTAGCATATTTAATTGGATTCACATTGGGAGATGGCTCTGTACAAAAATACATGGTGGAGGTTTTTAATAAAGACAGGAAATTAAAGGATATTTTATTTAAAATCATGCAAAGCTACGGAAAAATAACGCAGGACGAAAGAGAGAATGGCCTATGGAGGCTTCGTCTGTCCTCAGGAAAAATAGCTAGTTTGATAAAAAAGAATAAACGAATTAGGGAGGATACGATAAAATACATATTTGCAGATGAAAAGCTGGCTGTAATGTTTATAGCGGCTTTTTGGGATGCAGAGGGAAGCGTTCTAAGGCAACGCAGCTATTTTCACGTGTACCTTTATAATTCGAATCTCAACTTATTGAAATTGATCGGGAGCTTTTTGCATTCTAAAAAATTAGACTATTCCATCTTGAAATTGAATAATTCACGGAACAGGGTATATTTTCTGAATGGCAGGCAAGTGAAATCTAAAAAAACTCTTTATCGCCTGGGCATTCCGAAACGCAGTGTTTTAAGTTGGGCAAGGCAGTTTGGCGTTAATTTGAAGCATTCCAAAAAACAAGGGATGGTTAAGGAAATTTTATTGTCAGGTGATTGAATATGAATAAAATACTAGGCGTGGACTTAGGCACTTCGAACAGTGCAGCTGCCGCAATGATGGGTGGAAAGCCCCAGATAATCCCCTCGGCCGAAGGGACAACCGCTGCGGGAAAGGCTTTCCCATCATTTGTTGCATTCACCAAGGAAGGGGAAGTGCTGGTTGGCGAACCGGCAAGAAGGCAGGCGGTAACCAACCCGGAAGGGACGGTTTACGCATCAAAACGCAAGAGGGGAACCGACCATGCGTACAAGATTTTTGGGAAGGCATATACGCCCCAGAAAATTTCTGCATTCCTTTTGCAGAAATTATAGCGGGATGCTGAAATCTTCC
>JBBSVW010000083.1:0-3328 GCA_038046605.1 Microcaldota archaeon
ACTTTTGCATGCGATTGCTTGCGTTTTCCTTGCTGGCGCTTTCACTAATCGCCCTTTCATGGGGCTTATCAATTGAAGACCAGCTCTCGCTTCGAATTCGGGAGGGCGAAAACCAAACGGCAATCCCATTCTTTGCGCTTGGCAATTCATATTACCTCCAACTCATCAATTGCGTTCCCGCAACACTGCTTGTGGAAAAAAACGGCGATCTTTTGCCCGTTGGCTCGGGCAAGGTTCAAGAGGCAATTGGCGAATACATCCGGCGCGGCTACCTTGGCTGCGCAAACGAGACCTTGGAATTCAATTCAACGATTCTTTCCATCCTCACCTCAATGCCAAATAGGCAAATAGAAGCGGAAGGGAAAATTGCCGCCATCGAGCGGGAGGGTGATTTGCGCGATCTCAGGTCCAGATGGCGCGGCCTTTATTTGCAGGTGCGTTCATACCGCGAATTGGAATTCATTGTGCTTGATTCGAAGTTCGATTCACTAGGCGAAAGGCTGCTTAATTTAAGGCGTGTGAAGAGCCGCACGTCAATTGATAGGCTATCCATGGATTTTGATTCCGAATTCTTCGAGGCAAAAACCCTGGTGGATCAATACGAATCGGTCCTGCCCTACTATTTCCCCGCCGTCGCCGCATATTTCAACGCCACCCTTGCCCTCAAGAATTCGCAGCGCGCATTTGGTGTTGAAAACCCCTATTTAAAATCCGTGGAGCGCTCGCTTTACTCCCTGGATGCCGACCTTAATTCGCTTGAATTGGATTTGGCCATAGGTTTTGCGCCGCCCCCCGAAAGCTTTGCGGCAATTGCAATGCGGGCAAACGAGCTTCAAAAAAAAGCCGGCCAGCAAGGCCCCAAGCTTCCGTGGTATTATCCGTACGTTATCGCCTTATTTTGCCTAATCCTTATTGGCATGGCGGCCTTCCTTCGCATGCGCCCCCCTAAAATAATTATCTCCCAGGATGTGCCAAAAATACAAAAACTACTCTCAAAACTTCGGAAAATTGAGCAGCAGGAAGAAGAGCAAGCCTAGCCCCCCTTCCCGCCGCCCATAGCCACTTAAGGCAAAATGCCTTAGCCCAACCCACAAAGAAAAAGCGCATCACTTTGGTTGGGCGCAATTTGCCATTTTATGCATGGGCCCAAGCTCCCTATCCCCACATTTGCATATGGTTTTGCGGCATCTCCCATATTTTTTCGCGTTCCTTTCCGAATTTCCGCATCCAGCCATGTTTTTTCAAAGGCGCCTTATTGCATTCATTTTTGCATGCCTTGGGCTAGCTAAAAAAAAATAAAAAGGAAAAATGGGGGTTCCTACTCCCCGTCCACCCAAATGTCATACGCCTGGTACGTTGATGTCTTTGGCACGACCACTTCGAAATAAACGTTTCCATCCACGGTGTTGAAGCCGTTCGTGGAAGTTTTTGCCTGGATATCCGTGCAGAGGAAGTACCTTGGAATTGCGGCCGAATCCCTGAAGATCCCTACTCCGTAGTTGTCCGAAGTATTGAGATGGTCCACTGATGCCACGCCGCATATTGTACTATTTTTGACAAAGTGGCTCCCCGTTATGTACTGCCCCGTCAACGAGAAGTTGCCATCCGTTTGGGAATTGTTTAAGGCAGGCACGATCGCTCCGGTAGAGGATTCACCGGCCTTGAAAAAGTAAATCTTGCCGCTAGTCATTGATTTATTGTAGAGCACTCCAGAGCCGTTTGTGACATTTAATCTAACCTCGTTCCATATCCTGCCGAAGAATCCAACATATTGCTGCATCCTGGATGTCACATTAAGATATATTGATGTCCCGTTCTGGGCCGGCACTGGGGATCCCAAATTGTCGGTTTGGGATAGTGTTGCCCTGACCGCAACTGAAATAAGGAGCACCATTGCTAGCGCTCCTAATACATAATGCCATTTCTTCATCTTGCATCAACTCTGTGAAAACTTTGTGGGTTATTCGGGCGTAGCCGAAGGCCGCGCCGTCATCATCAAAACTACTAGTGCCGGTCCGCGGTATATAAGGTTTTAGGTTTTGTAGTGCATTTTAGCTCGTAAAAATACAACCGCTGGGGGCGGAAAAAATAGCGCGGATAATTTCGAAGGTCCAAAAAATGCGTTTCGTTTTTTAGCAAAGGCAACTTCGCCACCTACCGAACTCCTGCCTGATTGTGCATTTAAATACCCTTTTTAAATAAAAAATTGAATTTATTGCTGAAATACCCCTTCATTATTGCTTTATTAACTACTTTCGAGCAATATTTTACTATTTTAAAACCGCTCCAAATAGCTTTAAAAAGGACCCGAAATTAATGTCCTAGCCCTCTTCTTAGTGAATAAAATGGTCGTCATCCAGCGCAAAAAAGATCAATTTACCATCACCCTTCCAAAGGACCTTGTTGCGCTTATGAGCTGGGATAAGGGCGATGAACTTTACCCCTATCCGGATGATCGGGGGAACCTGATTTTGAGGCATATAAGGAATGCGGAAAAGCAATCCGGGCATGGAGCTGATGAACGGACTGAATTTAGCGGCAGGGATGGTGGGGCAAGTGGGCACATTTCGATGCGAAGGGATGCTTTACCGCATAAGGAAAAAGCGCCTCTTGGGGAAGATGGCCCTGGCAAGGATAGGAAACACAAGGGCCAATTCGCCCCATTCCCCGTAATGGCCCTATTTACGATATCCCTGTTGTCCGTTCTTTTGCAAGGAGTAGCTGGCATTTTTGCGCCAATGCCCCTTTTGGCTGCGGGGCCATTAGATCTTGATCCGACCGGGGCTACGCCAATGCCAATGCCTTCCCCAAGTTTTTCCCCAACGCCTGATATCCCCCTGCCTGCCTTGGATTTGCCCTCAATTATCCCTTCCCTATTCCCAAGCATTTCAATTTTGCCTTCATTAGGTGCATCCCTAGAGCCGACCCTAGCCATATCAGTTTCACCTTCCAGCCTTCCAACTGTTGAAGTTTCCCCAAGCGAATTCCCCTCAGCTATGCCGCTGCCCTCCTTTTTGCCTTCCCCAAACATTTCGCCTTCTCCGGATACATCCCCCTCCCCCAATGTTTCCCCAAGCCCAAGCCAGGGGCCCTCCCCGATGCCTACACCAACAATTTCCCCATCGCCTACAGAAGCCCCATCCCCCGCTCCAACCCCGACCTTTAGCCCATCCCCAACAAATGAACCTTCACCAGCCCCCACCCCTACCTTTTCCCCGTCTCCATCGGATTCCCCTTCCCCAATGCCAACTCCCTCTGCAACAAATGCTCCCTCCCCAATGCCAACGCCAACAATTTCCCCAATCCCCTCAGAACTCCCATCCCCCAT
>JBBSVW010000084.1:0-5913 GCA_038046605.1 Microcaldota archaeon
CGACGCCTCGGGGATCTCCGATCCGGGCGAGGAGGTGACCCTCGAGGCGGAGGATATAGGGGGGGCAGGGGCGGCGGAGGAGGCTATGGCTCTCGAGGCGGGCATTCCGGCGGAGGGGGAGGCAGCTACGGCGGAGGCAACAGGGGCCATTCATCTGGAAGCTCGGGCCATCCGCCATCAAGAGGATCGCCGCACCACCACCGCGGAGGGAATAGGCGCTGAAATCCGCTTGAAAAGTACAATATCGCTTCAGTGATAACATGCTCGAAATAATCAATATGCTTTCAACGCTTGACGATTTGCTAGTGATTGCCGGAGTCATCCTAATTGCATACGGACAAGGAATTATTGGAGTAATTTGCATCTTCATTGGAATTGGGATTATGTATGGGAAAGGAGAAATTGGCGTTCCCATAAGATGAGCCGCTTTGCTTCATGGACTGAATGGCTAAATGCTCCTGCAAACTTATTATATTCTAATCTAGCCATCAATATTTGGCAATAATTATGGACATAATGGATTTCGAGTCTATTGACGACATATTGATACTAGTAGGAATAGTTGCAGCGCTTTTTGGGCAGGTGATTATTGGTATCGTGCTCATAATTGCCGGGATACTGCTAATGCGCGCTAAAGGCGAAAGCGGGGGGAAGCCCGGGCCGGTTAACAAGGAGGATTACGAGAGGATAGACACAAGCGGCGATGAGGATGATGATGGCGATGACGGGGACGATGGGGATGGGGGCGACGACGGGGATGGCGATGATTAAAATATAGAACTAGTTTTGATATTCCTAAATGCCTAAACTCTTTCCTTAACAAACAGCGCCGCCTTATTTGGGCTTGAAACCGGAAAATCCCTTGCTTGCTTTTTCGCTCCAGAAGGAGGGAAGGGGATTGGAAATAATTCCCCGGAAATCATCCGAATAGATGTAAGTAATCTTTTGCCTTTCCGATCCGAACTTGTCAAAAAGCGGCTTTGCCTCCGTGTAGACCTCCTGGATTTTCTTCCTCTCAAAATCCTTTTGGAGAAGGGAGCTCTTGCGAAGGAGCAAATAGTCGGCCTGCCTTAGCGCATTGATGTCCAGATTGGATGAGTTTTGGGAAATGAATAAGACCGATAAGTCCTTATGGCGCGAAATTAGGAGGAGCTCGCTTAGGATTTTGTTTGCATCAGAAAGCGATTCCCTTGCCGAAAAGATAATCCCGCCCTCATCCACGAGGACAAAAGAGCCGTTTGGGATTTCCTCCAACTTTTCAACGGAAGCTATCCAATTGGGGATGCTTTCCTTCTGGAAACCCATTGCGGCTACTTTCCTCCCCTTTTTGGCATGCACATTTTCCAGAATCCTCATGCCAAGGGCGCTTTTTCCGCTGCCCCTTGCGCCAAGAACAATTCCAATTGAACTTTTGGAGGAAAGCAGGTAATTCTCGAAATCGGCAAAATTGCCGGATGCGGTTTCGAGGACAACAAACTCGGCCTTTTGCGCCGCATCCTTTGGGCGCTTTTGCTTACCAATTGCGCCAGTTATTGAATTACGCGTCAAGTGGAATATCGATTCGAAAAGCTTTACAAATAGATGAAATAAACTCACCGCGATCCATTTGGCAGCGCCCCAGATAAAAACTAGCAGTTTGTAAATCATGCCCCCAATTGCCCCAAGCGCCTTTTTCCAGATTGGCGTTTTTCCCTTTTTCATATGAAGGGATTAACAGAATCAGCTAAATAAGTGTATTGGATGAAACGCCCGTGGTTTGAGTAACAGAATTCCATAGCATAAGGGATTGGTTCATTGAAAAAAAGAAAAAATGGGGAAGGAGATCACTTCTTCCAAACCAGCGGCTTGCCGCAGCCATCGCATTTTCCCGCAGCCGGGAATTTCATCATTCCCTTGCCCATCATCTTCACTTCATCGCAGTCCCCGCACATGCCGACTACATAGTCAGACGCTTTCATTGCCATAAAACCACCCTCGCCTTGCGGCTACATTGAAAGGAATGATATGTTTTTAATACTGGGGTTTAAGCGTGGCATAAATAACAGTTAATAATCCGCATCCGCATTCCCATAACATGCCATATGAAATATTCAAAAAAATGCTGGAGGCAGAAGGATTCAGGGCGGCCTATCTTGGAAGGTCGGGTGCAACCGAGGAGCCAACTTTTGGATTTCGGACAGTAAAACCTCTCGATATCCTCATGAGTACGGGGATCAAATTCAGTTCGCCAAAAATAACGGTAGGTAAATTGATGCATGATGCGGGCATTAGGGAAAGGCATAGGTTAGGATTATCTAACCACGATGTACAACCACAAACGGAGCTTGTGGGATTTAACGGCAATCAACGTTTTCTTGCGCATGTGGGGCCGGATTACCTTGTTGTCAGCAGTTCCGGGGGAATAATTTCAGGCATACACGATGCGGATTTCAAGCGCATAATAAAACAGATGAAGGAGGATCGAATCGCACTTTTGCCTACTAACGATTCAATTGGTAGAAGACGGGACTTGCCTACATTGATGAGTGGTAAAGGCAGTTATAAATTGTCATTCCCAAAAAAGAAATAAAAATCATTCCCCAATAATCTTCACGATCACGCGCTTCCTCCTTTTCCCGTCGAATTCGCCGTAGTGGACTTTTTCCCAAGGGCCCAAATCTAGTTTTCCATTTGTTATTGGGAGAATTACTTGATGGCCCATTATCGTACGCTTTAGGTGCGCATCCGCATTTGGATCGGAGGTATGGTTGTGCTTCCAATCGGTAGTTGAAGGCGCAAGCATTTCGAGCCATTTGCCAAAATCCTCCCAGATTCCGGTTTCCTCATCGTTAACGAAAACGGCGGCGGTGATGTGCATTGCGGAAACTAAACAAAAGCCTTCCTTGACCTTGCTTTCCTTGACGCATTCTTCCACCTGATCCGTGATGGGTACGATCTCCCGGAGCTTTTTTGTTTCGAACCAGAGGTATTTGGTGAAGGATTTCATTTTTCAATTCAACGCTATAGAGTTACATTTTATTCCGAAATTGCAATTAAATTTTGTACTCGAAATAATCATCCCACGGGTTTTCAAGCTTCATCATCTGCTCGATGGAAAGATGCTCCATGCGTTTCCGGAAGGGGCGCATGCTGTTGCCGTGGGCGGAAATTGCAACATTGATTTTATTGCGCTTCATCCAGGGGATTAGTTCATCCATGAATCCGTAAACGCGCTTTTCGACCATTTTGACGCTTTCGCCATGTGGGGGGATGCTGCCGTAGGAGCGGCGGATAATTTTGAGCGCCTCTTCGCCGTATTTCTTGGAGTAGCTTTCATGGGATGAGCCGGAAAAATCGCCGTAGGAGCGCTCGATCATGCGATCGTCTATGAAAATTTTATTGCATTCGGGATGGTATTTCAAAACGGCATTTAGGGTGTCGATTGAACGGGAGAGGTGGGTGTGGATGGCCACTTCAAAGCGCTTGCCTTTGAGCTTTTCACCGACAAGCTTTGCCTGCCCCTTCCCAAAAACGGTCAATTTCGAATCCTTCCAGCCTGTGAACCATCTCCTCTTGTTATAGAGTGTTTGCGCATGTCTGAAAAGGTAAATAGTGGGCGATTTGCTTTTGCCGAGGATGGATAAATTGCTCCATTTGTCGATTTTGAGAGTTGAATAATCCATAATGTAGGCCCCCAATAGAGAAGGAAGGTTCGCCCAATTAATCTTCAAATTGAAACTGCGCACCACAATAATAATTATTCCTTTTCATCCATGCGCTTGCCAAGTTCGGCGTCAAGCATCAAAAGGGCGTGCTTGGAATCACCGATCATTTTGAGTTTTTGTACAATTTCAGCCGTTTGCTTTTCCTCTTCGACTTGTTCCATCACAAACCAGTCCAGGAATTCATCTGCTGCATGGTCCTTTTCGGATTGCGCCATGTCCTTTATTTTGTAGATGAGGGATGTGACCTTCTGCTCGTGCTTGTAGGCATCCTCGAATGCCTCAAGTGCGGATTTCCAACCAATTTTAGGGGCTGTTATCAAGGCAAGCGCAACTTTCCCCCCACGCTCATTGATGAAATTGAAGAATTTCATCCCGTGCGTAACTTCCTCATCAGATTGCTTTTCCATCCAGCTGGCAAAACCGTTTAGGCCTTCTTGCTGGAAATGCGCGCACATCGATAGGTAAATGTAGCTTGATGAAAACTCGTGATTGATTTGCTCGTTCATGATTTTCTCAAGTCCTTTGCTTATTTCCATGGTTACCCCCTCTTTTCAAAATCAGGCATAATGGTTGGGGGAAGGGGATTTTTTAGGCTATTGTGTTTGGAGCATCTTTTGGATTTTTGCTATCGTTGGGGAGATTATGAATATGCAATAAGGGTTTAGGGGATTTTTAGCATAGAAATCAAGGTGTTCTTCTTCCGCCGGGTAAAATACGCCCAGGGGCTTAACTTCGGTGACAATTTTGCGATCGCCAAATTCCTTTTGCTTTTCCTTTATGAAATTTGAGATTTCCTTTTTTTGCTTCCCATTGGAATAGAAGATTGCGGAGCGGTATTCCGAGCCCACATCATTACCCTGCCGGTTTAGCTGGGTTGGGTCGTGGGAGGCAAAGAATATTTCCAGCATATCGGTAAGCGCGGCGGTCCTGGGGCTAAATTCCAATTTCATGGCTTCCGCATGGCCGGTTGTTCCGGAGCAAACCTCTTGGTAGGTGGGATTTTTTGTGCGGCCGCCGGTGTAGCCGGGGATGGCGCTTGATATTCCATCCATCATCTTGAAAATAGCTTCCGTGCACCAAAAGCAGCCGCCGCCAAAAACGATTGTTTCCATTTATACTCACGATTTGGGAATGGCGGAAGTTATTGAAGATGAAAAACGCCTGCCCGCCCTATCCTTTTGCACCCGCGCTTTTCTTTGGAATGAAGTTCATGGATATGGAATTTACGCAGTGGCGCACATCCTTTCTTGTCAGCCTCTCGCCGGTGAAAACGTGACCTAGGTGGGCGCCGCATTTGGAGCATTGGATTTCAACGCGATTGCCATCGGCATCCGGAATGCGCTTAACTGCGCCTGCAATTTCATCATCAAAGGCCGGCCAGCCGCAGTGTGCATCAAATTTGTCCTCGGAACGGTATAGCGGAGCTTCACAGCGCCGGCATACATAAGTGCCAGGCCTGAAGTAGTCGTCGTATTTTCCGGAAAAGGGCGCTTCGGTCCCCTTATCCTCAATCACATGTTTTTCCTGGGCTGTAAGTTTTGTTGGCTTCATGTAATGAGGAGGACATTTGGAATTTAACTAGTTTGGGTTTAAGATTAAACGCATATTGCAGATTTGGAAAAGGCAGGTAATCGAACTGGATGGCGTTTCCCTTGCCGCATCCGCGCCGAATAGGAGGAAATGGATAGATGCACATCATCTGCTTAATGCCAAAACAAGAATGCCCCAGATGGGGATGAAGGCGAAATTCGTTTTGGCAAAAGCCGGATTGGAAGCGGATGCGTATGCGACGGCGCTTTTCACGGCAGGATCTGAGGAGGGCACTTTGCTATTCAAGGAGCTACCGGTAGAGATGCTGATGATTTCATCTGGGAATAAAATGCATAGGAGCGGGGGCTTCAAGGCAGAATTGTTTGAATAAAGGATTTGGTTTTTGGCAACGATTTGGCGTAAGCTGCCGGACATTTTCACCTTGCCCATATTAACAAATAATTTATCAACCGAGCGCTATTAGGATTCCGCCAACAGTAACAAGGATATGCCAGATAGGCCTATCTTTCCAAAAATTGCAACCAGGCTTGCGGCAAGCGCTGAAAGAAGGGCAAATGCAACCCAGGTGTAATCCATATTGGGTTTTAGGCGGGGAGTATTTAAGGTGATTAGTGAATTTCCGCACCAAATTGGCGTATTACGCCAATCAGAAGCGGAT
>JBBSVW010000085.1:0-6507 GCA_038046605.1 Microcaldota archaeon
CGCTGGCATTTAGCAAATAGGTGCCGGGGGCTGTGCCGTTTAGGACGGTAATTAGGAACGAGGCGGAGCAGTTTGCGCCAATTGTCATGTTGCCACAGGATGCGCCCGTCAGATTTGCGGCAATTCCTAAAGGCACTTGCAAGGTTATGTTTGAAAGGAAAGCGGTTGCATTTCCGTTGTTTGTGATATTCACCTGGAGGGTGAAAGATTGGTTTTGGGAGCGCGTAATGTTGCTAGCCGTGAAATTAAGCGGATTTGAGGAAATTGATACGTTTGCGCCAGAGACGGTTAAATTCAGGAAAATGGAATCGGTTCCACCGTTGGCTGAATAAATATTTATTGTGCCTTGGTAATCCCCGGAGGGCTGGTTGGATGGGGCAGTTGCATTTATCTGTATGGATTGGGTTGAATTTGCGGCAAGGCTTGAATGGCTGCTTGGAGTAAAAGTGAAAACAAATCCCGGAAATCCCGAAACGTTGAATGTGATATTCAAAACCGCATCATTTCCAAGTGATCTCAAGGTAAAATTGCCAATTGTTTTATTTCGTCCGGGGCCCACGATGTTGTAAATTGAGGTTTGCGGCACGTCAAGCATGGCATTGGAAGTAACGTTGACAATAGTAAATGAAGTGTTTTGGCTGAAGGTGAGGCCGGGATTTTGCCAATAGAATGTTGAATTTACATAGTAAATGCCTGGCACAGTGCCGTTTGCGACGGTTATGGTAAAGTTGGCAGTGCACCTGCCACTTGCCGTGACATTAAAGCAGGCGAACGTAAGGTTTGATGCGCTCCAATTTCCAGGAAGCGTAAGGGTAAAATTGGAGAAGTAAGCCGTACCGTTGCCAAAATTGGTCGCATTTATTTGGATCGTAAAATTGGCATTTTGCGCAAGCGAAATGTTTGTTGCGTTGGCAAGGATTGGGAATTGCGTAATGTTCACGAATGTGGTTGCGGCCTCGGAGGAATAGTTTGCAAATCCCACCCCTAGGTTTCCTGCCCCTGAAGCGTTGCAGAAGAATGAGAAATTGCCGGGGGTTGATGGCGCCTGGAAGCTTATGGAGTAGGTGCCGTTCCCAAGGTCGGCAGATGAATTGAGAGGGAGCGTGCATGCAAGGGATGCGCCGACAATTGGCCTATCCAGCTGGAAATTGCGGACAAGCAAGGAGGCATTGATTAGCCTGCTGATTAAACCAAAAGTGACGGGTATCGTTACGGTTACATTATAGGCATCAGTCACATTGAAGAGGCTATAATTTGAGGAAAGCAGCAAGAGATCGGATCCATATGCCCTGGCGGATAAGTTCCACTCGCCCAGAACTGCGGTTGTTAAAAGGGTAAAGTTATTTCCAAAGAGCCTATCACCCGCAATTCCATCGCCATGCGCCCCATCATCGAATAAAATCAGGTTGAAATCGTCCAAGGGGGAAGCGGTGCCATTGTTCAGGGTTGCATTTGCAAAAAATGTGAAATTGTAGGCATCTCCCGTAATATTCAAGGTTATGAAGACCGTTTCATTCCTATTGAAAATAGTATTGTTTGCCCGTATTGTGAAATTCACTTTCCACTCCTCTGACGCCGATAGATTTGTTCGAAGGGCATCAACAAAGGACAGGCTTAGGTTGCGCAGGGAATTCAGGTCTCCGGCGGTGTCATTGAATTTCATTACGGCCGAATCGAAAATGCTTGAGCCGGGCGTTATAGAAACCGTTGATAGGTTTATTCCAATATAGCCAAGCGAATCCGAGCGCATGCTTTGGAAATTGGATGTGCCGGATTCATTGTAATTGATGACTCCAACTCCAAAGGAGTTGAACGCATCGGATGCATGCGACCATGAATATGGATCGGTGGCATTTTCCTGCGGGACATAACTTCCCCCAAAAGCCCTTTGCGCATCAAAAAGAACCGCGCCGGATGGAGTTGAGCCCCGAGGTATCGTACCGCTTGCCGTACTGGTGTAATTTTGCTCGATTTTGATCCAAGTCCCTAAATTATAGAATTTGTATTTTTTTGTCATGAAGCCCTGCCCGGTTGTGGAATTGGGATTATTCCAATAGGCTTCATTTCCAATCATTGTAGCGGTAATGCGAACTGGCCCGGCAACAAAGGAGGCATTGTTTGCGAACTGGAAAGTGAAATTGCTTGTGCCATTGGTATATTGGGTATATTCGTAGGTTTTCTCATCTGCAGCAGAGGCAAATATCTCATTGTTTGGGCCAACAACCCGGTAAATACCAGAGGTGTTCTCCCCCCGCGCCGTATCCACATACCATTGGAATAAGGAATTGTTGACATTGAATTCCTCCCCGTTCCAGGAATAATTAAGTGGCGTGGAATAGCTGACGGGGGGCTTTTGACCATTATGCAGCGTATCAAAATAGATTTGGTAGATCCTCTTGCGGTAAAGGGCAGTTGTGCCATTCATAATGAATACCAATTCCCCAACTGCGTTATTTGCAGGGCTATACCCAAGGCCGGCATCGAATTGGTGGGGAACTTCATAAATTATGCTGCCGGAGGAGTTGTATTCGAAGACACGGATGGAACTTGGGTCAAAGGAGGTGTTGGGGGAACCGGCTTGCCTTAGCATATCGGTAAAATTGACGGATAATTCCAAAGGCCAGTTTTGCCGGATGATTCCCGATGCATTGAACTCTATTTTTTCACGGAAGTGCCATGAGGAATTGTACCACGAGTCGACCGCATTTGCAAAAGGAGAAAATGAGATGAGCACAACTAGCAATAAGAATGCCTTTGAAGCGAAAGTATTCCTCACTTCGTAAAATCCCCTTCAAGGCACCTTTTACAAGGCGCATAAAAAGGAGGCGGCAACTCTTAAAGAAGGTATTGCTTTGCGAGCAGAAAGAGGGTACTTTTCGCTATTGAAAAAAACATCTGAAATGAACAGGAAATATGGCTATACAACTTGGCCATAGCGCATGTGCTTCCCTAAAAAAATATCCCTTTTTGCAATAATTCCCGAAATGGGCGATTTTGCATAAAAAGATGGAGTTAAGCTTATATATCGGCAAAGCCATATTCCTCCTTTCATTTTTTGGTGCTATAGATGACAAAATTCATCTTTGTGACTGGGGGCGTTTTATCTTCGCTAGGCAAAGGCACCATTGTTGCCAGCATCGGTAGGATTTTGAAGAATGCGGGCATGAAAGTATCCGCGATGAAAATAGACCCCTACCTGAATTGCGATGCCGGGACCCTGAACCCCTACGAGCACGGGGAAGTGTTTGTCACGCGCGACGGGTTCGAGTGCGATTTGGATTTGGGCAATTACGAGCGCTTCCTGGATATTTTTGCAACCAAGGAGCAGAACATGATGATGGGCAGCGTTTACAAAAGCGTTGTTGAAAAGGAGCGCAAGGGGGAGTTTCTTGGGACAACCGTCCAGCTTATTCCCCATGCCACAAATGAAATCAAGCATAGGATTAGGCATGCGGCGGATGTGACCAAATCCGATGTGCTTGTGGTGGAGGTCGGGGGGACCGTTGGCGATATTGAAAGCGATGTGGTTTTCGAAGCGGCGCGGCAGATGAGATTTGAAAACGGGGAAAGCCCATCGGTGCTATTTGTGCATCTTGCACTTGTGCCCCGCATAACAACAAATGAGCACAAAACCAAACCCATGCAGCACTCCGTCAAGGCGCTTTTAAGCAGGGGAATTACCCCGGATATCCTGATTGCAAGAAGCGATAGCATGATCAGCGAGGGCGTGAAGAAGAAGATTGCGCTCATGTGCAACGTGCTTTCGGATTCGGTGTTCTGCTCGTATAATGTGGATAATATTTACATGATTCCCGAAATCCTAAAGGCGCAGGGGCTGAAGGAAAATTTGGCAAAAAAATTGGAGCTAAAACTTAAGCCGGAGGGCAAGGACGAATGGCATGCGCTCCTTTCAAAATGGGAAGGCAGAAAAACTCACCGTAAAATTGCGGTTGTTGGCAAGTATGCCCAAACAACCAGGGATACATACATGAGCGTTTTTGAAGCGCTTAAGCATGCGGCGGTGCATGCGGGCATTAAGGCGCAGCTGGATTTGGTCAACTCGGAGGATGTCGAGAAAAATTTGGTTGATTTGAAGCAATACAACGGGTTTTTGATACCGGGAGGGTACGGATCGCGCGGAACGGAGGGTAAAATTTCCGTAATTAAATACGCCCGCGAAAACAATGTCCCGGTTCTTGGGATTTGCTATGGGCTCCAGCTATCAGTTATTGAGTATAGCAGGCACATTCTTGGATTGAGCGGGGCGAATTCAACCGAGATAAACCCCGATACGAAATATCCGGTGATTGACATCTTGCCAGAGCAGAAAGCTATCGATGAAAAAGGGGGAACAATGAGGCTTGGGGCTTTTGATGTTAAAATCGTGAAGGGCACAAACGCGTACAAATTGTATGAAAAGGAGATGGAAACGGAATCACTAAAGCCTGGGGTAAAAAATTCGAAAAGCGAGATTGTGTTCAAACGATTTAGGCACAGGTATGAAGTCAACCCCAATTACGTTGAAAAATTGGAAAAAGCCGGAATGGTGTTCTCCGGAAAGGATCCCAAGAGGGAGATAATGAAAGTGATCGAGCTTCCAAAGCACAAATTCTTCATGGGCTGCCAATACCATCCGGAATTTGACTCCCGGCTGGAGAGGCCCGAACCCCTCTACCTTGCGTTCGTGAAGGCGACGATTTGATTATTGCCAAAATAAAAAATAGAATTGGGTTCGATAATAAATCAAACTTTTTAAGGGTGCATTCGCCAATTCAACCAAGGCTTCTCCTAATTTCCGCCGCCTTCAAAAGCTCGTGCGAAAGATCCTTCTTTTCCTCGAGAAGCAGCCGGATGTTCGAAGTTATGTTTCGGTAGATCATGTCCTCGTGCGCCTTTGGCCCGAATTCAAGAGATAGGAGCTCTTCCGCTAAGGCCACATCTTCTTTTACTCCCGCCCAATCCTTTGAATTCTTCGCTAGGGAATTCAGGTTTTCCTTGTTCAGGAATCTTCCGGAAAATTCCAGATCGCTTTTGAGGTTCAGGTAAGTGTCAAGAAGGAAATCAAGCAAGTGGTGCTTTTGGGCTTCCTTCAAACCGCGCCCCAAACCCACGAATTCCGGTGGAACCCCAAGGGAATAGAAGGCGGCGGTAAAAGTGATGGCGCGGGGAAGCTTTAGCTTGCCTACCTTCCTCGAATAGCCAAGCAAACCAATGTGGAGCTTGCGCTCCCTCCTTGCGGGGACATATTTGGCAATTTCATTTATGATTTCCAGATTTTCAATAGTGGATTGGTAAATTGGGGAGAAAAGCGAATTGAGCTTTGAAATTTTGGCAATTTCATCTCCGGAATAAACCCTTGCTTTTCCTTTTAGCCCGGCATTGAGCTTTTCCACCCCATCCAAGACCTTCTTTTCAGGAAAATCAGCACGGAAAGCAGATTGAACTGTAACCGTGCGAACGCCGGAATATTCCTCCTCGAATCCGGAAATGTTATCTGGGGAAAGGTGGCCGCGGAAGGGAAGGGAGCCTACGCCAAGAATTGGGAATGCGGGAATTGAGCTTTTTTCGGAGAATTCGTGGATTTTTGAAAGGGCAGCCTTTGCGGAAATTACCGCCGGAACAAGCCCGCACGTGAGGGCAGGATCGCTCCTTGCGATGAATGGGCGGATGTATTCAACAGGGAATTTCTTGAATGCGCTTTTGTTGCATAGGGCAACATATTCCTCCAAAAGCACATTTGTTTCGAGCATGAGGGAGGGCTCTTCAATGAGGGGGATAATACTGACATCCGATGGCCCGGGCTCTTTTACGAATTCGAATGCCTTTACGATTTCGCCGTATTTGGAGCGGATGAAAAAGAGCTTTTGGGCATCAGTAGTCATTGGAAGGATTAGCTCGAAGAGGGGGGGAGTGTGCAGATTCATCTCCTCCATGAAATCATTTGCGGCAATGAGGTTTGCAAATGCGCGGGCAACTCGGTAGCCTTTTTCCATCCAGATGTTTGGGATGCGGAATGTGAGGAATTTATCCCTCCCCAACTGATGCTCCTTGAAATATTCAAAATGGCTTTCTATGAGCTTATCGGTTACTCCCTCATCAACGTGTTTTCCTTCCCAATCCCACATGAATTCCTCGCAATGAAGTTCGGAGAATGCATTGAAGCACTCGTCCACCTCCTCTTGGGTAGTCACGAACGCCCTTCCGGTGAATCTATGGGGCATCGCGTTGTCCGGATGCTGCGTTGCCATTGTGTGCGGGATCTTTCTCATAAAAGTTACACGTTAAAATCAAGATTTTTGGAGGATTGAAACGTACATCATATTGAATCGTTCGTGTCTCCAATTTAAAGGATTCTCAATTTAGCAGCAATCCTTCCTCCTTAATTTTTTGCAATCAATTATCCTCTTTTCGGTGAATATAAAATCAACAAAAATGTCATGTGGCTCCTTTTTGAAATGGGGAACCACCTGGAAATCGTAAGCAAGCGCTGCCTTTTTTGCCTTCGGG
>JBBSVW010000086.1:0-26388 GCA_038046605.1 Microcaldota archaeon
CTTTGGATATTCACCCTGCTTATTAAAGAACATTTTCTAAGGGAAATGGAGCCGGGAAAAAAAGGTAAAACAAGGTTAATGCAGGTGCAATAAAACATGGATATATTCTCGCATATCGCATGGGCGTACCTTTTATTCTTCAGCGGAAGGGAGGACATGCTGCAGGGGCTGTTTTTCGGGATTTTTCCGGATATTGTCTTTGTGGCCGTTGCGGTGCTTCTTTCAATTAACATGTTTGCAAGGAGCCGGGAGATTTCGGGGAATAAGCTATTTCCCATGGTTCGCAAATTCTATGCAGTCTCACACAGCTTCATTACCGCCGCCGCATTTGGTGTTTTGGCATCGGTGCTATCCGGCGGATTTTACTTTCCCATTTTAGGCTGGTTTTTGCACATCCTGCTTGATTTGTATACGCATAAGGGATCGCCAGTTGAGCCGCAGATGCCGTTTTACCCTTTTGAAAAGCCCGCTGTAAAGGGGTTCATTTGGTGGAGAAACCCATATTTCACAGCTGCAAACTGGGCGGCGATAATCATTGCCTATGTTTGGAAATTTGGGATGAAATTGCCATTTTGAAGGGATTGGATGCATTCCCAACTTAGGGTGGAAAAAATGAGGAATCTTAATGTGCTGTTGTTTTCCGGGATTGCAATCATAGGAATCTTCTTATTCGGTTGCACCAATAGTACCAGCCCGGAGGTGCAGCCAATTTCCCTGCTTTTGTCTAATCCAGATGGTTTTTTTGATAGGACCATAGTTGTCGATGGGGAGGCGCAACCACGTCGGATAATGACCTGCACCGAAATGTATTGCCCCCCAACACAATGCTGCAATACTTGCGGCGGGATGCTGGCCTTAACTGATGAAGACGATGAATTGGCCCTTGTTTTTGAGGAATTCGGGGAAACCAAATGCAGCGGCAACGAATGCGACTTGAAATGCAAACCCCTTGAGAACGGAAAAAAATACAGGGTAACGGGCAAATTCCTAAGGTCGGATGGAACTTATTACCTGAAAGTCGCCAATTATATAGGGGCAAAATAGGCAGCCAATATGGTTTTTTAACTGTTGCTTCCCTAATAATATCACTGATTCTTAATGGAATTCATTTCCGAGGTAGTGGAGATTAGGGACTACCGCGATGAGGATAAGGTGCAGATGCGCACGGTAAAGGTCAGGCTTGCCCCGGATGCGAAATTCGACTATAAGGCGGGCCAATTTGCAATGCTTGCAATGGATGGCTTCATGCTTAGGGCAACCCCAAATGCGCTCAAATGGACCTCATACAGCATCGCCTCCTCGCCCAATCAGCAGGGTATTTTGGAATTCGTATTCAAAATCAAGGAATCCAATGGCTTTTCGCAATTTGTCAGGGACAATTTGCAGCTTGGGATGAAACTTAAAATCAGGGGGCCGTTTGGGAATTTTGTAAACGAAAAATCCATGCCCCATTTGATACTGGTGGCAACTGGCGCTGGAATAGCGCCAATAATTGGGATGATACGTTTTCTTTTGCAAAACGGCTCTGCCCCCAAAACCACGCTCGTATATGGGTTTAGGAACTCCAATTATTTCGTCTACAAGGAGGAACTGGAGCAGTACGCAAAGACCAACCAGAATTTCACCCTTGTTTCAACCTGCTCAAAGCCCGATTCCAAATGGCAGGGAAGGAAGGGGTATGTGCAGGAATCGCTCAAGGATATGAGGTATGATGATCCGGGAAATACGCAGGTTTTCATTTGCGGAAACCCAATCATGGTATCGGAGGTAAGAAGGCTGATGCACGAAAAGGGGCTCCCGATTGGGAATTTGCATATTGAGCAGTGGGAAGGGGCGTAAAGGGCGCAACTGATTAAAATTACGGAAAAAAAGCAGTTTAGCCCGGGTAATAAAAGGCTGATAAATATTTGGGGGCGCTAAAAAAAATTATTCGGCATAAGAAAAAAAATATATAAAAATGCCGCCGTATCGATATATAGCGGTTAAGTAAAATATTGGAACTATGAAATATTACGCAGACGCCCGAAGCGTCTGCTAATGCTAAGAAGCCTCGCAGGCTTCTGACGCAAAACCGCTATATGAGAATAAGGCAACAAAATGTTCCAATAATTGCCTTATTCGCTATAAAATTTTAAAAAACGCAGTAACAATAATATAAAATATAAAAAACCCCAATAAGGGTTTATTCGTGCCGCTTCCTTCTCGACGTCTTTGAGGTTTTGCGGAACTTGATCTTCTTAAGCCTCCTTGCCAATTCCTTGCGGCGCCTCCTTGCCTTGGTTTTCAACATCAAAAAAACACCTCAAAATGTTAGTTTGCCTATTAGGGGGATTGATTTATTTAAGGCTTGGGAAAAGGAATTGAAACCGGCAATTCCGGAAAAGTAAGGAATTGACCGGAAAAAGGGGGGCTGGATAAATAGCGAAACCGGGGCTTAATTGGCAAATCCCAATAATCACTTTTCCTCGGAGGAATAAGCCCGCCATCTTGTTTTAATGAACGAGGCGATGAGGAGGGGGCCAAAGATGCCGCCCAGGAGGAAATCGCTTTGCGTTGCAATCCAGGCAAATGAGAGGATCGCGGAAAACTTGACATAATTGTGCGTTGCGGCTGAAAAATAGTAATCAAGCGATATGAATATTTTTCCCTTCACGCGTTTTGGCATAAGCTCCATTTCCCGCATGTGCGTCAAATGCTCGAAATTGATCGATAGGTACATGAACATGGCAAATCCGGCGGCAAAATCATACCAGAATTTGTCCTTCGGATAAAAGTAGAGCGCGGAAAGCAGTATTATCAGGAATAGCAGGAAGGAAAAATGCCTCCAATCCTTAAAGCCGTGTGCAACGTCCTTTTGCCATCTGGGGTTTGCCTCGTAGCTTTCAAGCACCATGAACCTGCGGCCAAATCGCAGGTAATTATTGTATGCCCAAACCGTCAGGTAGGAGTCGAAAAATTTGAGGAAAACCAGTATCGGGATCAGGAAGGTCAATTCGACGAACATGGTGCTTACCCTTTTATTGCTTAAGCCTATTGGCTACTTGCCTTGCGTGCTGCGCAAGATGCGATCTGTACTTGCGATGCTGATGGGAAGTGAAAAAGAAGGCCATGAATGAGGCAACCATCACCGCCCCAACGGCCTCAAGCGGGAAATCCGTTGGGCGCATAATTGGCTTTCCCCCGAAAAAATTGTAGGTGAAAATAAGCAGGTACGAAAGGGCAAGCACAAGAAAGGTCTTAACGCCGGCATCAATGAGCCGGTTTTCATACCAAACGCCGAATAATCTTTCCATATGGCACCTCCCTTCTATCACTCAAGGGGCGCTTATAAATTTATTCATATTGGGGGGATTTGGAAAAAAGGGCAAAAAACTCATCCGTGGGTTAATGATGGCGATGGATTGGGCCCTGCATTACCAAAAGCAAACATTTAATGAAGGGATGTGAAAATGCAATAAAGCCCATTTCAATCAAATATTGAGCAGATATTGGTTAAATATCATCGCTTCCCTTTCTTGAAACCCGCGAGAATGCGCTGTAAATCAGGAGCATGAATATGAAAATTCCGGCCAGCAATATGAATGTGGTGATCCGGTAGTCCTTGAAGGCACCCTGCGCGCTTACCTGATCGCCGGTTATCTCAAGGAGCTTTACGCCGTCAAGCTCGGAAACACCCTCACTAAACTTATCGACATCCAGCACCTTGGATGGCTGGAATTCAATTGATATTTTCTTTTCGGCAGCAAACCCGGCAACAGCCCGGGTGCATGCGTTGTTATCCGCCATATTGGTTATTTTATCAAGGGTTGCATCTTCCGAGAATTTCACGCCGTATTTTTCGAGGCCCAAAACCAGCTCATTTTGGGAATTGATCTCGTCAAAGAGCCTTTTTGCCTGCGATTCGGATTCCAGGCAGGCAGAGCGCACAAGTGCGGATGGGGCGATTTTAGATATGCAGTTGTTCCATTCGGATAGGGGGATTTGCCAGTACTCATTATAAAAGCTCCCGGGCCGGAACTGTGCTATTTCAGGGCAGTTTTCACGGACCAAATCCCGTGGGCCCCCAAGCCCGTAATGCGCCTGTATCACAAGCAGGGGCGATGCAATTAGGAGCGGGGTTGATTTGAGCTCTATTCCATACGAATAGGCATCGAAGGCAAAAAATAGGGCAACAATGAGGATTATGAAGCCGGCAATGAAGCCAAGGGACATAGTTATCATTTATCCTAAGCGCAAAGTGGTATAAATATGTGAGGTAAAAAAGTTGGTTTTTAATGCGGGCCGTTTTACAATGATTTACGCCCTATTTTTTCTTTTGGGTTTGGGCGTTAGCTTTTCGTAATTCATGTATGTGCTGTGAAAGGTCCGTCAATGTGTGCAAATCCCTCTCAACTGCTTTTTTTTGCCTTGGAATATTGGCATTTTCACCAAGGAAAAGCCTTGTTGCCTTATTGAACCCACCTCCCATTGAAATCCCCATTTCAGCGCATCTTGCCTTAAATTGCCTAAAAAGGAGCTCGTCCAAGCGCCTTATCGTCACATCCATATTTACCGCCTCCATTACGCATACAACGCATCTTTATCATATATTTATGCTATTGCAAACATAGCATATAACGCATACTGAGTATATTAATCTTTCGACTATGATGGTCTTGTACAAAAACTACCCCTGTTTTGGGGCTTTTAGGCAGAATTAGTAAAGGTTGCTGTTCCGCCCGATTTCCACCAAAGGCTGCTTATCGACCAACAGGCTGGCGGAAATTGAGGCAATCAACTGGAACGCAGCAGATGCGCACATCAACAAACTGCATCGGTTAGGCTTGGTCAAGAAATGCCCGGTTCACAGGCATCATTCTGAGCAGTCCTACTGGCGGATAAACCGATATTGAAAGCAGATTGTAAAGTTTTTTAAATTCCGCAACTTTTATTATTCCGTAGGTTTGGGTGATACAATGAAGTTGCCATTGGTCTTATTGGTTCTTTTCGTTTCTGTTTTGCTCTTCGGCTGCACTCAAAAAACCGAACAAATTCCATCCCCAAGTCCAACGATTCAGACTGAAACATCAACTCCATCCGCAACCCCGATTGCGTCTTTGCAAGTTCTTTCTGATGAACCTGTCAAAGTTGTTACCAAATTTTTCGAGCTTGGAGAAGCGAAAGCCAATCCTGCGGCATTTAATCTGCTTTCTTCAAATTCGGTTATTAGGAAAGAGTTAACCCGAGGAACATATTTCAGATTCTTGATGGTTCCAAACGCCCGAACAGAAGGAGAGAATTCCAGTTTGGATAAAAACATCTTGGAAGTTGCAAAGTTAAAGGTGCTTTCTATTCGAGGAAACACAGCCTATGTAGGAATACTTCCAAAAAATGATACTAGCATCGAGGACTTTCAAATTCTTATTCCAAACAAGCAGGGAGTTATTGGAACGGTTATTGTAGTTCAGGAGAACGGCAAATGGCTGGTTGATGATATTATAGCATACCCTGATTTTGGTTTGGATGACCCGGGTTTGCTGCCAGATATTCTTGTTTTAAGTGATGCAGACCTCAAAGCTGAAAATTGCCAAAATCTTATGTCCACTTATTCCTATCCCGACAAAGAAAAGTTAGTCCGCATTTGCAGGCAACAAATTGCCTTGCTTAAAGGAGATATTTCTGAATGCAAAACAATCGATGCCAACGGCTCTGAAAAACTTGACTCTAATTGCGTGTTTGCGGTTGCAAAAGCGAAAGGAGACGCAACTATGTGCGAAAAAATTGACCCAAAGGCATACGGGCAATTGGGCTGGCTACGAAATGACTGCCTGAAATATTTTGCAGAAAAAAATAATGACCCGAGCCTATGCGATAAGCTTAATCTTGCAGATGGGGTTGGCACGATTTGGGAGGAAAGAAAGGACATCTGTATGCTGCCGCTGGCCATACTTAACAAAGACGTTACGATTTGCGATAAAATGGTCGCTAAAAGAGAGGATAGAAGCTACCAATTTAATTGCTATTTTCAGTTGGCAAGAATATTGAAACAACCCGAACTTTGTCATAAATTCCCCCCATATTTCAACATTACCTCGAACCTAAACCTGTGTCTTAATTCTTCGAAAGGTTAGTTTTTTATAGAAAGAAAGGGCATGGATTGTATGGCTTTGATTAAATTTTAGCCGGCAAAAACACTCACAATCATTTACACGATACTCTATTCAATATGCTTCGTAGTGTTTCTCGTATTGGCAAAAAATGCCCTTTATGCTACTCTTTTTGGCTTCATAGCAATCATTACAATTACGGGAACCTATCTTATGTGACGGGAGAAATTCGTCTATGCAGAATGGCTTTTTGCAATTGCAGGGATTCTGACCTTCCCGCTTGGAGGACCGCTTGCTGCTTGCGCAATGCCCCTTTGGGTTGGTCATTTTTAAATGGATCGCGGCATAACCATTCACTGATTTTCAATTCCAATATGTTTGGTGGTCAAATGTCACGGGAGGTAGTAATGCCAGGGGAGCACCTTGGGATGGAGGAGGAGTTTTTTGGCAATGAGCTAACTGTTGCGGATAATGGAGACCTTTTTTCCACGGTTCTTGGGGAAAAAAAGCTTTTGAACCGGCAAATGCAGATAACCTCCCGCAAGGTCGCAAGGATGCTGCAACAGGGCGATTATGTGCTGGGCAGGGTGCATGATTTGTATGATTCGGTTTCCCTAATCATTATCGAAAGCGCCGACGGGATGAAAAAAATGAATCTGGCGCAGGAAAATAATGCCTTAGAAAGCGAAGATGGAATTAGGAATGCTACAGGCGGGGGATTGCAGGAAAAGCAAGCCTTGGGCGCTTTTCTTGGCAGCCCAATTACAATGGATATTGACATATCCCAGCGCAAGGCAATTGGAAGCACTTATGCTTACATAAGAATCACCGAACTTGTCCGCGGAGGCGGATATGTGCGCAATTTCCGGGAGCACATAAAAATCGGCGATCTTTTGCTTGCGCGGGTAATCGAGGTAAATCCCCTTGGCACCTACCTAAGCATTGCCGATGAGGGCCTTGGCGTCCTTAAGGCAAACTGCTCGCTTTGCAGGGGACATTTGTCCGAAAGGGGGCGGATCCTTGTTTGCAACGGATGCGGAAACAAGGAAAGCCGAAAGCTGGCGATAGTTTCACCGGAATGAATGGGCCATAAAACTTGGCTTCTAAGTGGTAAAATTGGAATATTCCTTTAGGGAACTAATGGAGAAAGCAAGGGAAAAAACCAATTGGAATTATTTGGGCAAATGGGTCCAGCCACCGCTTTTCACCTCGTATTGGCGAAATTTTGGCGAAAGGGATGGCTATTTGGCACTTGGCCTTCCGGAAATTTCCGGCAGCCTGCTTTACCTTGACGGGCATCACCTAATGCTTTCGCGGGAGGTTTTGTTGCTTGAGGAAGGCGCAACAAAGGCGCTTATTGAAGAGGATAGGGGATTTTTCCAGAAAATTTTCAGGGAATCGGATAGGATAACAAAAAATTACCTCAAATTCACGCAGGGGATGAAATTTGATGGATCAAGCGCGGGGGATGTTTTTAGGGAATTTTCAAGCAAAACCGATGAAATGTTTTGCCCATGGATGGCTGCATTCCTTTTGGGCCCATTTGTCACAAGATTCCTTGATTTGGAACTTGAGAAGGAAAACCTCATCCAAATGGACCTGCTTTCCCACTTCAACCTGCCCAGGCCCACATTCCTAATTCAACAGGAACGGGAGGTGCGCGCATTCAAAAAGCAGTTTGAGGCTCTTGAAATTTCCCATATGCTTGAGGAGCCCCCAAAACGCGCCATAACAATGCTCATGAACACCCATCCGCAGCTTGCCAGAGGCCTCAAATTCCACATGGCGGAATACGAATGGGTGGGAACGCACCATTGCTGGGGGGATCCGTTAACCCCCGAAAGGCTGTTTTTTCAGATTAGGGAGGCAATAAATGCCCCAAGAGCCCAGAGCAGGGAAATAGCCATTTCAGGCAGGCTCGAATACCTCATTTCCTTGGTGAAGGAATTTGCGTATTGGAGGCAATTTTGCGCGGAATGCTCCGCAATTGGCCTATTCAGGGCAAGGGGGCTTCTAAAAGAGGCAGCAAGCCATTTGGGCATTGGCTATGATGATATTATTTGGCTGACAAAAGGTGAAATATCCAAGGCGCTTGAAAAAAATTCACGCCAGCCATTGGCAAAAGTAAGGGGCCGGCGAAAAATTTACGGTTATTTTCCGGATGGGGAAGGGGAGGAGGTAATCGGGGGGGGAAAGGTAACCCAGCTCATAGCACGGCTTGTGCCAAAATTCGATTTCGAGCAAAAGCAGCTTTATGGAACTGTTGGAAGCATGGGCGAGGCAAAGGGCAGGGTATTTGTCGCCTTCACCCCGCTTGAGGCAATCCCAATGAGAAAAGGGGACATTTTGGTTGTCCCCCAAACAACACCCGATTATGTGATGGTCATGAAGAAGGCGGCGGCAATTGTCACCGATGAGGGGGGGATCACATGCCACGCCGCAATTGTCAGCAGGGAACTAGGCATCCCCTGCATCGTTGGGACAAAAATAGGGACCAGCATGCTAAAAACGGGCGATAGGGTTGAAGTGGACGCCAATCGGGGTATTATTCGCAAATTAGATTGATTCGCAAATCAAATTAAGGGGGTAGTGGGCAAGCGTCTTGGGGGAAGTATCCCCCGCTACCCTTGGAAGCATCCCCCTCCTAATTCGTAAATGAAATTAGGAAGGGTAAGGCAACCCGATAGGGAAACGTAGTTGCCCTTGGGGTTGGGGGATTATCCCCCTAGCGGTGTCGTGGAAGTCGACGCCAATCGGGGTATTATACGGAAGTTGTGAATTGAAGCCATATGTTGCTAAATTTGGCAAAATATTTTTATCGAATGATTGTCATTGCTTGATTTTTATTGCCCCCTGCCTGACAATCTTTGGCGTTTTTCCCGTGCAATCAACTATTGTGCTTGGCGGGAAGGGAGGGATGTTGCCGCCATCAATTATGATATCCGCAACCTGCGCAAAATCCCTGATTGCAATTCCGGAGGAGTATATTTCCCCCGCGCCGGAAAGGTTGGCGCTGGTTGCAGTTATGGGCTTGTTGAAATTATAAGTGATTGCAATTATTGCGGGATGCGAGGAGATCCGGATCCCAATCGTTTTCCCTTTTGAAAGGTTATTGGCGAGTTTGAATGGAGTTTTCTTCTCAAGGATGAGGGTTAGGGGACCCGGAAGGTATTTTTTTGCAAGCCTTGAGGCAAGCGGGGTTAGTGCCGCGTATTTTGATGCCATTTCCATATCAAATGCGAAAATGGATAGCGGTTTTGTAAAATCGCGCGCCTTTAGCCGGAATACTTTCTCAACTGCCTTGGGATTCGAGGCATCAGCAAGCATCCCATAGCTGGTTTCGGTTGGGGCAATTACTATTCCACCACCGGCAAGGGCATAGACACATTGCGAAAATGCGGTTTCATCTTCCAAATTAAGGATTTTTGCGTGCATTTTTACCATCTTCGGACAATTTAGGCATCCCATTAGTGGGGGATCATCCTTAGGCAAAGAAAAAACAATTTTTGTCAGCAACCCCTTGCATCCGCCCCACTTATAGCCAATTAGTTGCACTTGCGGCTTAAAATAGCTCTCGCATCATGTCCGAAAGCGACTTGCGCATGCTTTCGTGCTTTTCCTCATGCCATTTGATGAACTCCTCTGCGAAGAGGATGGGGAGGAGGATGAGCGAATAGAAAAGCAATGCCACCCCCTGCGTTGTCACAAAATCGTATTTTTCAATTGGCTGCGGGATAGGCAGGTCGGAAAACGAGTAGGCCGCATTCGTTAGGGGATAAAGCAGCCTGATATCGCCATAGAACATGTCCGCAACCAGATGCCCGGTCAGCATTGCCAGCAAAACCAGGAAGAATTTTTGTGCCTCGATGCCGTAGGGCTTTTTGTTTCGTTCATAATGGTAGGCAAGGTAGAATAGCAAAAGGGGCAGGAAAAATGCCACCCAAATGTTATGGAGGGGCTTGATATAGGACGGATCCCAGCCAAGGAAATGGTCGAAATCAATTGCAACGGCAAAGCTTGCGGCAAATATCACAAAGGGCAGCTTGTGCTTTTTGTGCAAATCAACCGCAAGGGCGGCAATTATTGAAAATATGAAGTGGAAGAGGGAATCCATGGGAAATACCACATATTGCGGATTGGAATGGGGGCTCCCGAAGGGAAAACCCTTAAAATTCGCACGACAACATGTAATCCCGAGATGGTTTTTATTCATTTGCATCTTTAAGGTGTTCATGGATAGCAAAACAATGGCGAGCGCAACGACGGATGCGAAGGATGGGAAAACCGCCCTTGTAATCGGACGGTTCCAGCCTTTCCATAGCGGGCATTTGGAAGCGGTGGAGGGGATCCTAAAAAGGCATTCGAGGCTGCTTCTTGCCATAGGCAGCGCGCAGGAGTCCCGCACCCCAAAAAACCCTTTTTCTTCAAAGGAAAGGAAGGGGATGATTGCCGCTTGCCTAAAAAAACGGGGCATTTTGCCAAGGATAAAAATAATCCTGCTTGATGATGAAAACCACCATGAGAGGTGGGTGAGGGGGGTTTTGCAAATCGCAAAGGATGCCGATGTTGTGTATTCCGGAAACTGGCTTGTGCAAAGATTGCTCGGGGGCAGGTACGCGGTGCATACAATGAAATCGAGCGTAAAAATTTCAGCCTCGCAAATTAGGGAACTGATGAAAAAGGGGGATGAAAAATGGCAGCGATTTGTGCCCAAGGAAATTTCTGAATACATCCTCACGAAAGGGCTGGAGAAAATTTGGCCCTTTTGAAATTGCCAATTATACCCAAATCAAGGGGCCGGACAATTTAGCATTGGGATTTAGGCGGAATCAGCTATCCAAATTACCTGCCTGAAAAATTTGGCGAAGGGAACCGCTGTTGAAATTACCAATATTTTTTAGGGCAATTGCTTCTTGAACCAATCCCCGAATTTCCTAACTGCAATTGCACGGTGTGAAAATTCGTTTTTTTGCGCTTTGCCCATCCTGCTAAGGCGAACCTTTTTCCCTTCCGGGATGAAGATTGCCTCATATGGAAGCTTGGGGTTTTGGAATTTTGGCGAATCCGGCGCATTTGTGATTTTGCCCCTGCAGATCCCCTGAAAAGTGCGCACGCTTTTCCCATCAAAGTATGCCACGATGGTTTTGAAATAAGCCCCCCGCTTTTTGCCCTTAAGAAGGGCCAAAATGCCCCCATACCCTATGGAGCGGAAAACAAAGGAGGGGAAAACGCCGGGGAAACTCGGGTAGGCGGAAAAATATACTCCCGTGTCTTCCGCGATCACGGGCTTGTTGATTAGCATATGGGCGGTTTTCGCCTTCCCTATTGCCACCTGCCTTTGGTCCTCCGAACGGATTTCGGATAGGTCGGCTTTGAGGGCAATTGCCTTTATCCCCATCCGGGCCAGAATTTGTGAAACCTCAAGTATTTTTTCGGGATTGGAAGATGCGAAATGGATTGTTTTCATTTTGACGTGCCTCAAAGTGCCAAATGGTTATTGGCGCAACATTCCAGCAAACTAATCACTTGCTCAATTGCCCCCCCCTAGTTTATTCAAAACGCCCTAGCTGCCGCTTACATCCAGTGTACCCCTCCGTTTTGCGACATATTTTATGATCTCCTCAACGACCAGTATGGAAGAACTTATGATGATGATGGAGGCCCATTCCAATCCCGAAAGGGGGACCGTCTTGAAAATCTGCTCAAGCGCGCCGGTTTGCACAATCAGGAATTGTGAAATAAACCCAACCAGCATTGCGCCAATTAAGTACCGATTATTGAATACGCCAATCTTAAGCAGGGGATCGTGATCAGCATGCCAGCTTAGGGCGATGAATAGCTGGAAGAAAACAAGGAGGCTAAAGGCAGCTGTCCGCGCTTTTTCCAAATTATCCGTTTCCATTTGGTACCAGAACATCCCAAGGGTCACGATCGTTATGAATACTCCGATGAAAATCAGCTTTTCCAACGCATTCCGGGTAAGGACTGGCTTCTTGGGATCCCTTGGCTTCCTTCTCATGATCCCCTCAGCTTTGGTATCCATCGCAAGCGCAAGCGCGGGCAAGGAATCCGTCGCCAAATTCATCCACAGGATTTGTATTGGGAGGAGGGGCGAATCCCAGCCAACCATAATGGCTATGAAAATTATGAGCACTTCGCCAATGTTGCATGAGATTAGGTATTTTACCGATTTAAGTATGTTGTCAAAAATTATGCGGCCTTCCTCTACGGCAGCAACAATCGAGGCAAAATTGTCATCCACAAGAACCATGTCCGCGCTCTCCTTTGCAACATCAGTGCCGGATATGCCCATTGCAACCCCAATATCGGATTTTTTTATTGCAGGCGCATCATTCACCCCATCCCCGGTCATTGCAACGATTTCGCCCTTTGCCTGCAGGGCGGAGACGATTTTCAGCTTGTGCTCGGGTGAAACCCGTGCATAAACGGATATCTCCTCGACTATTTTTTCAAATTCCTCATCTGGCATCCCTTCAAGCTCCCTTCCAGTCATGACCTTGTTTTTGCCCTCCTCATAAATGCCCAATTCCTTGGCTATGGACCTTGCAGTAAGCTCGTTATCACCGGTGATCATTATTGTTTTGATCCCCGCCTGCTTGCAGATTGCTATTGCATCCTTTGCCTCCTGCCTTGGCGGGTCCATCATGGCTATTAGCCCAAGGAACACGAGCTGTAATTCCACCTCCCCAATTGAAAAATCCTTGCGCTTTTTGGTTTTGAGTATGCGCATTGCAAATCCAAGGACGCGAAGGCCCCTGGATGCATATTCCGCATTTTTATTCAAATAGAGCTGTTTTGAAAGGGCGTCCATTTTTACCGGGCATCCATCCTTCATAACCTGGGTTGATTTTTCAAGGATGAATTCAGGCGCCCCCTTCGAATATGCAACAAGCCCTGCTTCCTCCTCATCATAAATTACACTCATCATCTTCCTTGCAGAATCAAATGTGAGTTCCTCGATCTTTTTACGCCTCTTCTTTTCGGTTAGGTAATCAAGCCCCGCCTTTTTCCCCGCCACAAGAAGGCACGCCTCAGTTGGGTCGCCAATTATCGATACTGTTTTGCCTAAGGAATTTAGGGAGGCATTATTGCAAAGGAGGGCGCAATGCATAAGCTCCTGGAAGTTTTGTTCATATTGGGCATCGATATTCAATCCGCTTTCGGCAATGATTTCGCCATTTAGCTCGAAACCTCCGCCTGTTACCGAATATGACTTGTTGTTTGTGAATATGCCACGGACGGTCATTTCATTGCGCGTAAGCGTTCCGGTCTTATCCGAGCATATGACCGTTGCAGAGCCAAGCCCTTCGGCAGCTGGAAGGCGCCTAATTATGGAGTTTCGCCTCGCCATTCGCTGAACGCCAATTGCTAGGGAAATTGTAACAACAGCTGGGAGCCCCTCAGGAATTGCTGCAACTGCAAGGCTTACGGCAATCAGGAAAAGTTCGAGTATTTTATCAAAATTTAGGCCGGCACTCAAATATGCGCGGGCAATGCCGACAACGAACACAAGCGCCACTGCCCCAATTGCAATTTTCCCAAGCTGCTTGCCTAAAGCCTCCAATTTCTCCTGCAGGGGCGTTTGCTCATCCTCAATTGTCTGCACCAGATCAGCAATTTTGCCTATTTGCGTTTGCGCACCGGTAAAGCAGACTACCGCCCGCGCCTCCCCCTTGGTGACAAGGGTGCTCATGAAAACCATGTTGCGCCAATCGTTCACAACTGATTTTTCGGAAATGATCAGGTCGGCTTTTTTGGAGGCAGGCTCGCTTTCGCCAGTTAGGCTTGCCTCCTCAATTTCTAGATTGTGGGATTCGAGAAGCCTGGCATCAGCTGGGACTTTGTCCCCTTCATGGAGGATAATGATATCTCCAGGGACAAGGTCTGCAGTAGGAATTTCCGATTCGATACCCATCCGGAGCACTTTTGCTTTGGGGGTGACCATTTTGCGAAGCGCTTCGATTGCCTTGCCGGCCTTATGCTCCTGATAAACCCCGATGATGGCGTTTATCACTACGATTGCAATGATCGCAATCGAGTCAATGTACTCTGGCTCTGGCGAAAAATATGAGGCGATTGCGGAGATTATGGATGCCGCAATCAGTAGGAGGATTACAAAATCCTTGAATTCGCCAATGAACATTTCAAGGATTGTTTTCTTCTTGCGTTCCTTTAGGGTGTTGGGGCCATATTTCAATAGGCGCAGCGAGGAATCGGATGCGCTTAGGCCCTCCCTTGTGGCATTTAGCCCCTTTAGCGCCTCTTCAACTGTAAGGGATTGGAAACCAGCGGCAGTTTGGGGCATTCTTATCGGAACCAGTAAGGGAAAAAGGGTATTTATGAGTTTCCATGGAACAAATGCGGAATGATGAACAGCGTATGTGCAAACATATATCGGAAACGAAATTTGATCAAACAGTTTTAACCGGGTTCATTTTAAGCTCTTGGCGTGATTTCCAGAAAAAGTACCCAATGATTGCAATCGTTGCAACAGGTGAAACCCAGGCGGGGATGTGGGCGCCAAAAGCGTCCATGATCATGACGGCCCCCAGGATGAAAATCGCGTACATGGCGCCGTTTTTCAGGTATTTGTACTTCTTCACGTTTTCGACGTTGCGGATGGTCATTTCCCGAACGACGAAAGCGCCGATGCCATTGCCAATGAGGATTAGGGGGACGGATAAGGTGAATGCAAATGCGCCAATTACCCCATCAATTGAAAACGAGGCATCTATCACCTCCAAATAGAGGATTTTGCTCCAGTCACTCATCTTTCCGGAGCCATCCAGCATCTCCCTTTCCTTAAGCTCGGCGTTTTGCCTAAAGCCATGGGTGATGAAAAAAGCGGTGGAGCCAACGACTGCGGAAAAGGCCATCAGGGGATTTACCTGCAACGAATACCAGGTGACAACCGCAAGAAAGATGGAAACAACCGCGTAAAACCAAACGCCGTATTTTTCAAATGCCACTTCCCCCTTCAAGCCGTAATTTTTCTTCTCCATGAATAGCCAATGGAAGAACAGGAAAATAAGGAAAACCCCACCGCCAACGAGGAGGATTGGCGCGGAGGCCTCGATGGATTTTGCAACCGCCGGATCGGCGCTAAACATGGCCGTGAATGCGCCTTCAATCCCAAGGGTAGGGTTTGATAAAAATATTATTGCAAGAGGAAGCAGGCCGCGCATCAGGAATACCGCAATTAGAAGCCCCCAGAAAAGGAACCACCTTCTTGCCCATGGCGACATCTTGCGCAAAATCTCCGCATTGATGACGGCATTGTCGAAGCTGCTGACGGATTCGAATAGGATTAAGCCTACGATAGTTAGAAGTGCGGGGAATAGGTCGAACATAATTGCGCATACCGGTTGGTAAATATACGTGAGAAATAGGGAAGGGGGGATTTTTAATGTGTTTGCCTGCAATCAATGAAAAAAAGTAGTTCGATCATCATTCGCCGGGATTGCATGGAGCCCCCCCATTGCCAATATGGCGGCAATGATGCCCACTTTTTCACGATTTTAATATTTTTCTATTTATCAAATTAATGGGCGCGGGCATTGCGCTCCCGTTCAATATCCCGCAATAACCTATCGGAACTCCCAGGATGGATATTGTCAAGAAGGGCCGTAATCTCCCGATTGCTCCTCCTATCGATTGGATTTTCCTTATCCAGGCCCATTAGCGCCCTTCTGGCAAAATTCTGGACCCTAATTTCGCGCTCGACGCGGAAATTCAACGAATCCTCAAGCATTACCCGCCCTGCCCTTCCTATTATCCCCTCCAATTTCTTACGTATTGTTTCAATTTCAGCATTGGGGCCCCTTTGCGCATCAAATCTAAATCTTTGGGCATGCGCGTATTGGATATGCGCCAAATCGCGCGCGAGATAACTTTTCAGCAAATCCAATTTGTACCCGATAACTGCAGTGCGCGCTTTTTCCAACTTTTTCAGGGTATCTTTAGAGGACGTTTTTATTATGGAAGCCGGAAGGAACTCCAAATCCAGCCTTAAATACCGCTCAACATGCCTCTTGCGCAAGCCCGGAAGAAATGCAAAAACATCGGTTAGCCTGTTTGGCATGCGCATTATCACCTAAAAAAGCAAGTGCTTATGCTTAAGCATGCTTAATAATAATTATGTAAAATTAGAAATGGGGCGTTTAACCGCTGCCTGCCTGGAATTTCCCTGCGAGGCTTTCAACGCCTATTGCCTATCGCTTCCTTCCCTTAGACTTGCCCGCCTTGGCTTCTTTTGCCTCCTTTCCTTTGGGCTTCCTTCCAAGCTTGCTTGAAAATCCCGTCCGGATTCCGCTTGAGGCGATTTTCCTTTGTGAATTTGAGCGCATTGGCCTAAGTTTCACCGGCCCAACCTCATCAGAATCGCCCCTCTCCCGTTTTCCATTGGAAATAAGCGAAAAATTCATCTTTTCCATCTGCGCAAACTTTTTGCGGTCCTCGATGTCTGTTTTCAACTGCTTTATCCTTGCGCGCTTTATTGCAATTGCCTCCTCAACATCCTCAACGCCTAAAGAGTAGACTAGGTAATTTGAAAAGCGGATGGGATTAACACCAACTTGAGTCTTGACGTGCTTGAGATCCTCAGGAGAGGCGGTTTTTAGGACAACGGTTGAATTGCACTCCTCACAAGGCTTGTATTTCATGGAAGCTTCCCAAACCTGCTTTGCGTTGCAGCCGCCGCAATTGACAATGAATAACTTGACAGTCTCGTTCATGATCCCACCTCAAGCATACCCCACAATAGTGTTATAGAACCCCCATGTCACCACTGTGCAGCAGTATATTATGGTATAACCAATATAAATACCTTGCTAAAATTTGCCCCAATAAGGGCATAAAATGCATTAATACGAAAAGGACAAATTGGGAAAAAAGGTGAATTAGCCCGGAAAAATGTTGCCCGGCGATTTAATCCGTTTTTTCACGATAAATAGTTACGCTTTACCCCTAAATATCCTAGGGGTTTAACTTAAAGCTCGCATTTAAAAGATTTAAGGGCTTGAACTTTGGAAGAGTGGCAAAATTAGTTTGATGAGGCGATTAATTGCATGAAAGCGTACCTGCTAATGGTTTTTGCTGCGTTCCTGCTTTTTGGATGCACAAGCAATAATCCTTCCCCTTCAGCCTTGCCATCAACCCAATTGGTAGATACGCTTCCTCCCATTTCAACGATTACTACAAATCCTGGTGATAAAATGGCGGTAGCAAAAGGGGATACGGTTTTCGTTTGGTATTTGGGAATTTTGGATGATGGCACAACCTTTGACACAAACATTGTGGCAGAAGCAAAGAAAGCAGGTACTTTTGATGCGGGAAGGCCCTATGAGACCCTTGATTTCCAGGTGGGCGCTGGCCAGATGATAAAAGGATTTGATGCGGGAGTTGTAGGCATGAAGGAAGGGGAGACCAAAACCGTCAAGATGGCAGCCAAGGACGCATATGGGGAACTAAGGGCGGATCTAATCCAAGTAGTTCCACTAGCTGATTTAAAGAAAGCTGGAATTAATGCCTCAGAAGGGCAGATCATTGGCACGAGCACTGGCGCAAGGGGGGTAATCCGGAAAGTTGATTCGCAGAACGCAACAATTGATTTCAACCACTTCCTTGCCGGGCAGGCCTTGACGTTCAAGATTACTGTTGAAAAAATAACTAAAGCCTAGGGGGGGATAGAAGCGACATACCAAAGACGGAGTCTTTGTATGTTAGTAGACCTTAAAGGTCTACGTAACACGAGTAAGGGGGTCTCCCCCTTAGTGTGTCAACCACTTCTTGGCGGGGCAGCAATTGACCTTCAAAATTACGGTTGAGAAGATCACTAAAGCTTTGGGGTGTTGAAAGCAAGCGTGAAACAAAGTTCGCCCTTTGGCCAGACAAAATGTTTGCAAAGTCGACTTATAGCGAATAAGGCAATTATTGAAACTTTTCCCTGCCTTATTCTCATATAGCGGTTTTTTTGAGTGATCCGTTATTTTACTTAACTGCTATAGAACTTCTGGCGATACCATCATGACCGCCATCCAATGCGCGCAGATATGGTTAAATACTTCTTCTTAATTACAATGTAGACGGGTCATTACCAGCGTACGGGGTTGCTTTCGATGGGGGGGCTTTTAGATAAATTACAAAATTTAGTACCAAAAAGCATTGGTTCCGCCATCACCAAGGCTAGTTTAAATTCAAAAATATCGGAAATTCAGGCAGAAACAACAAAATTGCAGGAGTTTATCGATAAATTAGAGGCAGATAAGAAGAAAATACTATTGAAAGCAAATGAAAAACTATGCTTTCATGGTTTTTCGGATTTCTTACAAGAAAGAATGATAAGGGAATATTCGTCTGGTTTTGCAGGCTTCAGAGTGGCAAGAGGCGTATATTTAGGAGGCTCAAGCGGCTCTTCTGAATCCTTTCCAACACTTAAAAAAATAGACAGAGGCACCTTAACGGTAACCAGTAAGCGCATTATCTTTAATGGTACATACAAAAATATTGAAATTAAATTAGATAAAATCAATACTCTTGAACCATTTTCTAATGCAATTGAAATCGGCCAAGAAAATAAGCAAAAGACAATGGTATTTACCACCGAATATCCTTTTTCAATTTTATATGCTGTTCAAGCTTCTTTAAATCCTAACGATATCTCAGAGGAAGCATCCTTAGCAATTAAGAGAGAAATAAACAGCAAAATCGCTCTTGACTTAAAAAAAATGGAATTAAAGTCGCTTGTTCTTGACGAAGACAATATCAGAATATACGCGACATATTTCAGTTTACTTTTTAGGAAGCTAAATTCGATTATGTCAATTTACAGAGCTTTACCATCTTCAAAAACCGTATCTGGAATTGACAAGTTAGTTCAATCTATAGGTAATTTCGCTTCTGTACTTGAGGATATTAGTAATGCAACCGACGTTATTAGAAAACGAGAACCTCAAGGACTTAATGGAGACCAAAAATCTAAATATTACGAAAAAGGATGGGAAGAAATCGGAGTTAAGGAAAAATTAGTTAATGCTATTCGGATTTATGTAAGTGCTGCTGAAGAAAGCGGAATAGCAAAAATAACCTACGCCCCTAAACCATCATAACTTTTAATTGAAGATTATTAGGTAACACTGAGCAAATATTTGGAGTAAAGGTATAAGAAATGCCTTCAACCATTCCACTTAGGCCTAATTGAGCACCAGAACAATTTACTTGAACTTCGGAGCTGATTCCCAAGGGTTTTCTTTCTCCATTTTCAAAATATTCTGGAGTTGCACAAAATCGCCCTCCACTTTCAAAACAATGAAGGTAACTGCCAGTTTTATTTGCTGAAATAGGCTTAACCAGTATATCATGTTTAGTCGGGCGACCAATGATTACTACCGGTCCTTCTTTTCTAAGGAATTGATATTCTTTAATATCGCTTTTACTTGCCATAAGAGCTAACCAACAATTTACTTAGACGATATTTTATTTTAGGCGAATTAGTATTAAATGCTTCAGGTAGGTCTGTCGAATCGACTTGCATCTGATGTTCACTCAGTCTGTATCAGACTTCGTCAGATCAACACTTTTTTCGGTCAATGAACACTAGCATAAAAATGCCTATTTAAAGCTATCTCCAGACCCCTCGTATTTCCGCTTATCTGCCTAGGAAATTGGGTAGATTAGGCAAGAAACGTGGAAACTATAGCGAATAAGGCAATTATTGAAACTTTTCCCTGCCTTATTCTCATATAGCGGTTTTATTTGAATGGTCCTTTATTTTACTAACAGCTATAAAACCCATATAATTTGTTGCCTACCATTCAATTGAGTTAAACGCCCTTTGCACGACCTCCGAAAGCGAAGGGTGGGCATGCACCGAATTGATGATATTATCAACAGTTCCGTTTCCGGATTTCATGGCTACAACCACTTCATGGATCAGGATGGATGCGTGCGGGCCCATTATGAAGCACCCAAGGATTTTTCTGCTCTTCCTATCCGCAAGCACCTTTACAAAGCCGCTCCTATCTTTCAGGGATGTGCCCATTGCGGTATTTTTATAGTAATATTTTCCAACCGCAAAATCGGCGCCATCTGCTTCGAGCTGCGTTTGCGCCTTCCCAACGCCGGCTATCTGCGGGGAGCAAAATGCCGCAAAGGGCATGGCGAAATAATCAGCTTTCACCTTCCCTTTGGGGTTTAGGATATTATGGGATACCGCCTGCGCCTCGAGGTTGGCGGAATGCTTGAATAGGAATTTCCCAACTATATCCCCGAATGCAAAGATGCCGGGGACATTTGTTTGCAAATACGGATCCACTTCAATAAAGCCCCTCGAATCCATTTTTACCCCGGCCTTGCCCAAATCAAGGATATCCGAATTTGGCGCCCTTCCTGTTGCAATAAGCAGTTTTTCCGCGGTTATTTTTACCAATTTTGAACCGTTTTGCCTGCCTTCAATAACCATCCTGTTTTTTTTGCCGGAAACCTTGCGCGCCTCAAAGCCCATCCGCAAGTCAAATTTTATTCCCATTTCCTTTGTGAAGGCAATGGAAATATCCCTATCAACCCCCTCCATCAGGTGCTCATTCCTTTCAACAATCGTCACTTTGGTCCCAAGGGATCCGAAAAAATGGGCAAGTTCAGCGGCTATATACCCTCCCCCCAATATGATAAGGCTTTTTGGCTGGGTTTTAAGCCGAAGCGCCTCATCGGATGTAATGTATGGCACACTTTTTAGGCCTGGAATTATAGGTATGGATGGCCTTGTGCCGGCGCAAATTACAATCGTATCGGAGGCTATTATTTCCTTGCCCACTTTTAACATTTTTTTCCCGATAAATTTGCCCTCATCCTTGAAGAGGGCATATTGCTTATATGCCCTGACCGCCTTTTCAATTTGCCCAGACTCCCCATCCACTATATGCGAAGCGTTTTTGATTATCGAGGCAAAATCAATCGAAACACGCTTTGGATTGATGCCAAACATATTAGCCTCATTGATCGTTTGCGCAACATCCGCGGAATGGAGTATGATTTTGGATGGGATGCAGCCGCGGTTCAGGCAAGTTCCCCCAAGGGGCCCCTTTTCAATTATTGCCACTTTCATGCCACGGTATGCCGCATCGGCCGCAACATCAAGCCCGGAGCCTGAGCCAATTATTATAAGGTCGAATTTTTTCATTCAAATCAACATGGGATAAAACGGCCATTTAAGCATGGTTAGGAGTAAGGGCATAATACCATCAATTTGTTGCATGCATACCTTTTTTTAGCAAAACTCGCACACCGGTGCTTTGATGGGGTTCTTATGGTCGAAGATGTCGCAGCACTTCTGGCAGCAGAAATTCTTCCTGCCTTCGGTTACCTTTTCCTTCCCTATGTTTTTTCCGCAGTTATCGCATTCAAGCCCCATCAAAACCACCCGTTTAATGAAACAGAATTAATCGGTTGAAAACCAGCCTATCTTTTTCCCCCAAGATCAACTTATGTCAAGATGGGTCCTATACATATAAGCCGCATCCTTATTCCGCTTGGCCATTTCCTTTGAAATGAATGCAGATATAGCCCTCGAATCCACGGATTGCCTCCCCAGCAAATGCTTGCCAAGCTCCAGCACAACCGCATTGGCGATTTTTTCAGCCTCCACTTCGGATAAATGCGAGCTTTTCGAAGCCCAATATATGCTCCCATATGCTTTCCTTTCATCAAAGGCCTCGAAATGGCCCTTCCGTTTCACCACAAGAAGTGGAATTTTTGGATGCGGGGATGCCTTTTGGATTTTATTGGCAGCTCTTGCAACCTTTTTGGTTTTTCCACCTGTTTTTTTGCGTCGTTCCATTATAATCACTTTTCATCCGAAATTAATAGTGCCGTTCGCAATAAAAATGAGCATCCAGCCAAGTGCTATCAGCAGAAGGCCGGTAAAGAGGCGCATGTAGCCGCGGTTTTGCTCCTTCCACATCTTTAGGTCTGTGATTTTCATGCCAAAATATGCAAGGAAGAGGATGATGATGAGCGGCAGCACAAAAACAAAATTATACAGGAGCATCAAAAGGAAAGCCTCGATATTGAAGCCCTGCCTCAAAACAGTAATGATCGCAAGGTAGGGCGCACCGGTGCAGGGTAGCTCAACTGCGGATACGAACGCGCCCAGAAAGACCATTCCCGGAACCGTCAGGTTTTGCGCGTAGCCGTGTATCCGCTTGGCCATCTCCGGCGGAATTGCCAGCGAAAAACCCTGGCCATACCAATAGAAATCCTTGATCTCAACCAGGCCCGCGAATACCACTATTGCCCCGACGAAAATAGAGATGTACTCTGCAACGGACTGAGGAATGGTTGTAAAGAAGGCAATCAGCCCAAGCCCGGCAATAAGATAGGTGATGTAGACCGCGCTTATGTACGCAAAACCCAGCACCAGCATCCGATCCCTTTTCAGGTTTGTGGCTATGACCGTGGAAATAAGCAGTATGAGCACACCTATCGCACAGGGGTTGATGGAATCAATTGCCGCAGTGATTAGGACGGTCATTATTGTTGGGATGTTCGCTTCGACTGCCATATTATCACAGATTGCAAATTTTATTCATTGGATGGGAATTTGGTCCGATTACATAATCATTTTTCCCGATAAATAAAACCATTAATTATCCTGTTTCAAAAGCTATTTTCATAAAATCGCCGCAATTCGAAATGCAGACGGAGCCAACGGGCGGCACGTTGAAATAAGGCTTCAGCACGTAATTATCCATTTCCGCACTCTCCACAAACTTATCGGGCAAGGCCCAATCCCGCAAATACAAGCGAAGCTTGCCCGGCTTTCCGTTGGGGCAAAGGTCGCCGTTCCTGTAGGCAAGATGGGAGCCGTTTTCCAGTGGGACTGACATGGATTCCCCGCCGAGGCTTCCGCCAATCACCTTGAAAAAACCGCCCAGCGTCACATCCTTGCGTTCCACCACAATTCCCTCGACATGTATCCGGAAATCGTCATGATAATGGAAAGTGGGAGTCCCCACAAAATTAGCAGGGAGCTTGGAGGTCGGCAGGTTCGTTATCTTTTCACCGCACGCCCAGATTTCAAAATCAGCATGCCAATGAGCGGGCCCTCCGGAATAGGATATGAGGTTGAGGTACACTGTGCTTCCGCCGATATAAAGGGTTATCAGCACGACCGGCACCGCGATGAGAATGAAGAACGCCTTCTTTATTTTCGGCGTTAGGATGGAAGGAAAGAAAAGGGAAACTGCTACGATGGCTGCGATTAGGGCAAAATCGTACAGGGCCAAGCCAAAAGGATCCACCGGAAGGTAGGAGGCGGGTTCGGAAGCCATGTGGCCACCATCTTCCTCATGCGCATCCTCGTCTGCTTCCATACCGTGCGCCCCAATAAGAAGCGTGAATGCCACTAGGGATATAATTGCCAACTTTACTGATGCTTCAATTCTTATGGTGGGTGCCATTTGTCACTGCCTTAATTATTTAATCAAATAGCCCTTCCCGGTATAAATAGGTATCTAAAACATATCGGCGCAATTGGAAATGGCACAAGGCAACAATTAGAATTTGTTCGCCGTCAATTCAGCCCCCAATTGCCTTGCAGTTCTCCCAAGTTGCGCAAGTGGATTCATCCGGCGGCTCCCCCCTTTCGGGGCACTTTTTGGAGTAGATGCAGGCGTTATCAGATATTGATGCGAGCTGCAAAGCAATATCCGCCTTGCTTTCGCCCCCAAAACTAATCAAAAGTTTATCCAAATCCTTGAATTCGTATTCTCCGAATTGCAGATTTTGCCCCCCATTCACAAAGAATTTGAGCGTTTTGCCCTCCGAGTTGCAGTATGCCTTTTTTTCATCCGTAACAAAACAAGTGGAGTTGAAAACCATCCCAATTGATCCGAAGAACTCCTTTAGCCGGATTCCGGAAACGTGCTTGTGCAAAATTTCACCGTTCATATCATGCAGGTGGACAAAATTGCTCCTCAAATCGCCCTCTTCCGACATGTATTTTCCATTGGTGAAATTGAATTGCTCGCCATCCAGGTAAACCTTGAAACCTGCGTGCTCGTGCACATCGCCAAGAAGGCCCAGAGGGGGGGAATTTTGGCTCCCCACGAATGCCAGATAGGCGACCGCAAGGAGAGTTGCAACCAAAAGAGCCAATGAAAGATTTCTTGAATTATTCACCATTCTAATCGCTCCCAAAGTGACATGTTAACGGCTTAATCTTTTTTAAGGCGCTTGATTTTGTTACCTGCAAAAACCCCCCTAAAATTCCTTTTTTCTCCCTTTTTTAATCCGCGCTCCCAAAAAATTAGCATGTCGCCATTTTGGGATAATCTGGACCATGAGCCCGAAGGGCAAAAAAAAACAAAGGTTTTGGGGCCGCTTGAGCATGCCTTGAATACATTGCATAGGGATCTGCAGGCAAGTGCGCATTTCAAGTGGCTGTTAAGGATTGCCGGAGGGGCCCAAAGGATGGATTTCAAGAAAGTTGAGGATATTCAGGCGCATATCGCCATATTAACTAAAACCATACCTACCAGCGGCCAGGCAGGGGTTAGGCAAATAAAACCGGGTAGCAGGGAAGAGCAGGTCAATAAGAATTTGATTCGCCTATATGAAGATGCGCATGCGTTTTTGGAGGAGCACAAAAATCACCTAAACGTAGAGGCAAAAATGGAAATTGAAAGGAGGCAGAAAGACAAATGAGCCAGCAAAGCAAGGAGATGTATGAGTTCAAGAAGCAGATAAAGGCGCTAGCGGAGTTCCGGGGGAAGGGGACCGAGCTCATTTCGCTTTACATCGGTCCATCCATGCAGGTTTCTGATTTCACGGGCAAGCTTCGCGATGAGTTCGGCCAGGCAAGCAATATCAAGAGCAAATCAACACAGCAAAATGTGCAGGGCGCAATTGAGCGGGTGCTTGCGTATTTGAAAATTCTTGGGCACAAGGCGCCCCCCAATGGCGTTGCAATTTTCTGCGGGAATGTTTCCAAACATGAGGGGAAAAGCGACATAGCACTATTCGCAATTGTACCCCCATCCCCCATGACCACCTCTTTTTATCGGTGCGAATCAACATTCCAAATCGAGCCATTGGAGGAGATGCTCGAGCAAACCGGTTCATATGGGCTTGTTGTGATGGATGGGAAGGAGGCAACAATTGCAATCCTTAAGGGAAAAACATTCAAAATCATACGCCAGTTGAATTCAACGGCGCATCAGAAGGTAAATAAGGGTGGGCAATCAAGTGCAAGATTCCAGCGTATCCGGGAGGAGGTCGTCGAGGTTTATTACAAGCGCATTGGGGAAGCCATGGAACCCTACCTTGCCCTGAAGAATTTCAAGGGCGTAATTGTTGGCGGACCGGGCCCCGCAAAGGAGGATTTCATGAAACTTAAGCCCTACAATTACCAGCTAAAAGTGCTTGGAATGGTGGACACCGGCTATACGGATGAAACCGGCATCAAGGAACTGCTGGAAAAATCCGGCGAAATCATACAGGAGCAGGAAGCGATCAAGGAAAAGAAACTGATCAACGATTTCATGAAGGAAATTGCGACGGAAGGATTGGTTACATACGGATATTATGAGATTAAGGAGGCAATTGGCAAAAACCAGGTCTCCAAATTGCTGGTTTCTGAAAACCTCGATATCCATGCAATAAAATATTTGTGCGGCAAGTGCGGGAATTCGGAGGAGAAAATTGTGGAGGGAAAACTGGACCTGGAGCGCGAATCCTGCTCCAAATGCGCAACGCGCGTAAAAATCGATGAGTTGGCGGATATGCGCGACCTAGTTACTGAAATACAGGATGCAGCTGCCGCAAAGGGGGTCGATATCGAGCTCATCTCCCAGGAGACAACCGAAGGGGATCAGTTCTTTGGGACGTTCCATGGGCTTGGCGCATTCTTGCGCTACAAATAGGCGGTATTCTGGGCCTAAATAAATCCCAAAACTTTCAAATGGCAATTAATTCATTTTCTCCTAAAACAGCAAATACGTTTCAACCCTCAAAATCTATCGCTTTTAATACCCCTATTCCTAATTTCAACATGCAAGATCAAGCGCTTGGGGCAACCGAAGCAAATGCAATTAGGCTTCGCTTCAAGGAATACTACAAGCACAACACGAAGGCACCCAGCAGTTTGCACATGCGCGAATTCGGATTTGGGTTTGAAAAGAAGATTGATTTCCGGCACAAGGAGTTTCAAAGCGAGCTGGATTTGCTAGCGTTCATTGAAAGGGATGTGCCCCTATTCATGTCCTATTCGGCGGCTTACTATCGTTAT
>JBBSVW010000087.1:0-2650 GCA_038046605.1 Microcaldota archaeon
GGCAAATTCGCATAAGAAGCACGCAAAATTCATCTCATTCGATTACGAGGTAAGGGAGCTGCTGGAGGAAATCGAGTATGCGGCGGATAATCCCTGAAACTTACTTTTTACTGTTGCCTTTCTTTTTGCTGAAGTGATGAAGTAGGTAATGCATATTGTTGATATTTTGTGCTAGCAACCGCTAAAAAAAATGTGCGACACGTGAGGCATTGGGTTGTTAGCTAGAGGGAGCGCACCTATTGGAGCATAGCCGCCATTAAATCATGCTTGCACCTATAAGTAAGGAAAAGCAAAAGATTTATATTTTAGTCTATTCTTACTTTATCCATGAAATGGGTAGAAACGGCCTTTTCAAGGCTAGAAGAAAAATTTGGGAGCAGGCCTTTTGCAGCAAGCACAGCATCGAAGGTCCTTTGCAATATTGAGGGCTACCACATCGGAAGCGCATACCGCATCCTTTTTGAATTGGAAAAGGAAGGCAAGCTTGAAAAGCTGGGTCGCGGAGTATACCGCATACCGCGGGAAATTTCCAGCAAAAGCCCTGCCAAACCTCCTGAATTCGTGAAACGGCTTGCCAAAGAATTGCGGGGCAGTGGCATCAACGGGCAGATCACAGGCTTCCCAGTGCTTTCGGGCTTCACAAACTTGATACCAAGAAGGGTAATTTACCTGCTTTACGTTCCGCTTGGGGCAGGGGAAAGCGCGGCATATTTTTTTGGTGGAAAGCTGGGAAAAATCCCCCTTTTGAATCCTACCCCTAACGAAATCAAGGCTGCCTTGGATGCAACAGAAAAGAAAGACTTAATCGTGGTACGTGAAATGCGCCTCATTTTCAAGGATGATTCAATGATTGCCTCAACGGAAAAAGCGCTCGTGGACCTGTATTTTGAGGCCTCAAGGAAGAAAATCCCGCTTCCCTTGTCGGAAGTGGGTCAAATTTTCGGAGATGTGCTTGCAGGAACCAAAATAGACATGAAAGAGCTGTTGCGGGCCGCCTCAAGGCGTGGGATAAGGAAGGAAATCGAAGCCATTTTGTTCTCCTTAAGGCCAGAGTTTAATATTTCGGGTTTGCATCCTAAAATAGCGGAGAATGCCAAGATAGTTTTGAATGCAGCTAGGGGGATTTGAATGGAACCATTTGATTTAAGAAAATATCTTAAGCATCCGCCCAATGCCTTTTCGAAAGAGCAACTTACTATGCGTGCGAAAAAATATGGCTTTACGCAGCCCCAATTCCTTGAGCTCCTTGCATGGGATTACGAACTGGTAGCGCAGTTGCAAGCCGCAAATGATAAGCTGATTCTCAAAGGTGGCGCCGCTGTTCAGCTTTATCTTCCGCCCGAAGTGCAAAGAAGCAGCGTTGATATCGATTTTATAGCGCCCGGAATTGATGAAACGGGAATAGAGCTAATAATGGGTCAAGTGCGCAGCCAGCTTGCGATGCTCACGCATTTCAGGGCGGAGAGGCTTGCTCCAAAATCCCCGGAACTGAAGCTGCCGATGCTTACATACATTATTACGCTGCCAAGCAGTATCGGCCAGATGGGGAAGGATACATGCCGCATAAAAATAGATTTCCTTCTCGCAAATTACGCGCCCCCAATAACCAATATCCCAGATGTTGAAACAGTAGCGATAAGGGCAAGCGGAGTGAAAGCCGAATCCCTCGGCAGCCTGATAGGCGATAAATTATGCACCCTCGCGATAGGGACCATAGGCATTCGAAGGCTTCAGGATTACCCAAAGCATCTCTATGACTTGGAGCTGCTGGCTTACCTATTGGATTACGGTTCCAAGGCATTTGAAGATTCACTGGAAAGCATGCACCAAATCATTCCCTTCGAATCCAAAATCAGGGGAACGCGATACTCCCTTGAGGAAGTGCTTGCATCAGTTGAAAAAACAGCAACCGGGTATTCCGCCATCGATTTGAGCAACCCGGCGCAAAAAATGGCAGATGCAAGGGAAAATCTCGATAACTTCCAGCAAATATACCTTCCAAAGCCACAAAAGAAGCCATATTACGAATGGTCAATCAAGGCATTGAAGGTGCGCTACCTTGCAAAGCTTGCCAAATTGACCGATGATGCCGGACCGGAAGAAGCGTTGAAGGCCCTTAAGGAGGCAAAACAGTTGGAGCAGAGGCTTGCTAACCTAAGAGGAAAGGAATTGGAGGATGCAAAGCAAAAACTTCTCATGAAAATAAACAAAAACGAATTTGACGCCTCATCCCTAAAGGAAATGCGGCAGAAACCAATAAGGCGGATTTACTGGCAAGTGCTCGAAGATGCCAATTCCCCAAAAGAGCTGAAGGAAATCATATAAAAATGAAAAAAACCTCAATACTCCTTCGCCAGCATCACCTCCTATTGCAATTAGTCACTATTTTCAAAGCCTACCAATTTCGAGCAAAGCTATTATACCGCCGAAACATAGCAACTCAGGGCAATTCGCATGGTGGAATGGAGAAACCTTATACCCCCATCAGAAGAGGTAGTGCTTGCGACAAATGGCAACTTCTATGAGTTTGACGAAGAGAAGGAGAAATCGCAACTGGGCCTTATAGTGCTCACAAAGAGCAAAATTTACCTTGTTCATCAGAAAGGCCTGGCTATGGGCGTTGCCAAGCTGCATGCCGCCATTCCTTTGG
>JBBSVW010000088.1:0-15774 GCA_038046605.1 Microcaldota archaeon
CGCTATATGAGAATAAGGCAACAAAAAGTTCCAATAATTGCCTTATTCGCTATAACTTGCCATCTTTAATAAAACTGGCAATTAGTGAAATGGCGCATTAAGCGGCGTTTGGAAAAAAGGCTCATATGACTTTCGAGGCACCGGTCCTTCGAAGGTATAGCGTGATGACAATGCCCATCAAAATGACGTTGACTATGTTTCCGGAAAATACGGTCAGGACGGAAAGTATTTTGCTAAGGCCCATGGGGCATATATCGCCATAACCGATGGTAAAGAAGGTTACGGCTGAAAAATAAAAATAGTCGTGGGAAATGCTTGGATCATTTGCAATCATGCCCGGATCGAAATTGTCGCTGCAACTGCTATACGTAAGGTAGCCAAGGCTTAGGCGGTTGATTTCAAAATACATGAGGGAAATCAGGATAAGTATGCCAAGGACGAATGCGATGTAGCTAAGGAGGAGGGAACCAAGGCTTTTTGCAGTCAGTAGATTGCCAATTGGCTTTTGGATCAAATAATCCAGCAGTATTTTCACCACCAGATATGCAAATAGGATCGATGCGATAACTATCAGGATAATTGGCAGGATGCTAAAAATCGTCGAAGGCCCAAAAAAACCCGTCAGGGAAAATTCGGCCGTTGAAAGAAGGCCAATGACAAATACAAGCACGATGAGGCTGACAACTGGCCTATCCAGTATGAGCTTTTTTAGCTTCGGAATTATAGGCATGGTAATCCAGTAAATATCCAGGTTAATATTCGTTGCTTAATTCCCCCGTGGATTGCATTTTGGGCAATCTTATATTTGTTGCCAGCCTAAGCCTTGCATGGAACGGCCGCTTACAAAAGCGCAGGTTGAGGAATTGCTTTCTGATTACGCTCACCTGCCGCATTTTAGGGATGGAAGGATCAATTTCACGGATTCCAGGAGAGCACCGATTATCGCCTGCTTTGTCGAATACAGGGGAAGGATACTACTCATGAGGAGAAGCTCCAAAGTAGGCACGCACAGGGATAGGCTCAACAACATATCTGGCTACATCGATAAGGCTATAGGCCACTTGGGTATTTTGTCCGAAATGAGCTCAGGGAGGAGGCTGGAATCCGGAAGGGCAACATAAACGATTTACGGAAAAAGCTATGAATATTACGATGATGAGACAAAGCGCACCTACCATATCCATCCGGTGCTTGTAAGATTGAAGCGGAAGCAAAGGGTATCGCTAAACGAGGAGCATACGGAAAGAGTGCGGGCAGGAAAGAATAGGCTTGGCGAATACGGCGTCATCCCAAGCACCCTCAAGTCGCTGAAGAGGGTCTTGCCGCATGAATAGAACGGTTATTATCGAAGGTGCCCATATATTTCCAATTAGCCAAACACGAAGTGGTTTTAATGAAACGAAGGGAACGCATCCTGGAGATGCGCAAAATATTCAAGCAAAAGCTGCTTAGGCCCCTAGCCGCGATGATGTATTTTGAAATGCACATTAAAGAAAAGAAAATAGAGGAAGGCATCAGGTTGGAACACTTCGAAAGGCAACTCCTCGAAAAGCTCACTTTGGAATCCAATGCATTCCATGATTTCCTCCAATCGCACGAATTTAGCAGCCGCCCGAAGCTTTCCAATTTGATTTTGCAAAAGTTAATTTCAGTAAATGCGGCAATAAAGGGACTTAGGGCGCGCTATATTTTCCAAAAGGAAACGCCGGAATTGTTCGATGCGATGGCTCGGGGAATCAAGACGATGATGGCCGAAATTGAAAAATTCGAGGCTTTTGAGGAAAGGAACAGATTATTTTAGTGGTCCAAAATCTTTTTCCGTTGCTCTTCCACAAAATTTGCGGCATTTCGCTTTATTTCGCCGTAAACCCCCCAAAGCCGCAAGCCAGGGGCATATGCAGCAATTATTGCAATAATAATTGCAAGCCCTATTTCGAATTGCGTCACGGATTCCAAGAGCCAGAATTCGGGCATCAGCCCAACCAAAGCAACCGCAATGAATACGGAAATTTCCACATACAGGATCATTCGCGATAGCTTAAGTTCTACCTCGCGGGTTTTCCCCTTTGCAAAGTCCTCAATCGTATGGATTGCAGCTTGTTTTGGGGTTTGGATGGCTTTTTTCACCTTCAATTACGGCATTTGATTTGTACATATTACTCAAGCTTCTTTTTTAGCTCCGCAATCCTGTCATGGAGCTTCCAGTCCTTCTTAAGAGGGTCCATCTTTGCCTTCTCCTCGAGTTCCGCAAGCGCCCTAACCAGATTCTTATCCTTTCTTGTCAAATCAGCTTTGCTCATTCCCATTTAGTTTAGCACCCTTTTGATTGGTAGGTCGGGCATATTTTTGAATAGCATGCCCCGTTACATTATTGGGGATAATCATAAAAATCCCCCTAACCCGCAACCCAGCTAAGCAGCATCCAGAGGATCACAACCGCAATCACGAAGAGGATGTAGAAGAGCACAGTGTAGGAGATCTTCCTCCCATCATACACGCTAAGCCCTTTGTCGCTCAACTGCTTTGCCGTTTTTTCATCGAGCTTTTGGGTATTCCAGAAGAATGTTGCAAGCACAAAGCCAATCATTGTTGTAAAGTTCCAAAGGCTGTGCATGGCAAGGTGCGCATCATCAACGGATCCGTCCTTGAAAATCACCCTTCCGGCTGCGATGCTCGCCACTGCCGAGCAAATTGCCATCATGAGAATAAGAACTACCCAGAAATTGTCTGCTATGACCTTTTTTAGCCCAAATGAGATAGGAAGGCCCGAATCGAACCACAGATCGTCCTTGAAATTAATTGAGGGCTCGTTTATTGTGATTTTGGTGAAATCGAGATTTGAAAGCGTCCTGCCGGGCCGGAAGAATTCCTCGGTGTTGGAGGGAGCCGATCCGCGGTAATAATTATTCACATTCCCATTGCGGAAATAATCGGCTTTTACCCCTCCGCCAATCCCCGAGTAGAGCTTTGGCTTGTAATTGCCAATCATGTAGAGTGTGATTGGGATCACGCGATCGCCGTACATGGAGGTTAGTTTTAGGGGAAAATATGGCTTTTCGCTCGGGAAGCCAATACGCAGGGAAATTGGGGTTGTGGATCCGCGCGAGGGATATTGGGCGCCGTACGAGCCATAGCCGTATGGATCATATGCGCCGGAGCTAGTTTTGCTTGATTGGAATTTTTGCCAATCCGAAATGTAAGTGACAACAAAAGAATAATCCTTGTCGACGTATTTTTCAAGGATCATCTTGTATTCGCCGGCGAGCTCCACTCCTTTTGAACTTAGGTAGCGTTCCAATTCGGCAGGATCCTTTGTTGCGACAAGGTCGGATGTGACGCCGCCAAGGGAGACGCGCTGGAAGATGGAGATGCCATCATAATAAGAAGAGCCATACATGCCATCTGCTTTCATCGATGCGCCGGAGAGCGTGCCCCTAAAAATGAACAAAAATCCTAAGGGCAATGCAAGGGGGAATGTGCCCCACACAGCTGCCGAAAGGGCGGCGGATGAAATAATATTTCGCGATTGTTCGCTTATGCTGCTTCCAGTTGGAATCGGAAAGCCGTCGATCAATTTGATGTCCACTTTTGTTGGGCTTGCAGGGATTGGGACTACCCATATCGCATTTGTCCCCTGGGAGCTAGCCGCAAATTCGACCGTGAGGCCAAGGCGCTCGTAGCCGTCATTGTAGTCGATGATCGCATACTGCTGCGATTCGGGATGGATCTGCCAGCGGTCGGGCATCCGTATCCAAGCGCCGCCATCTGCAGTGGCAAATCCGGAAAACAACAAAATCAATAGCAAAACGGCGGCACGCATGCAAATTACCGCAATAAGGTAGTTAAATTGGCTTTTTAAAAGTATCAAAATGGTTATTGCGAAGGGTTGGGAAAAATTGCCGCAAATGCGCGGATAAATCCACTATTGTGGTAGATTTTTATTTTCACCGCAGTTAATTGTCCTAATTGAAGGAGGTGGGAATGATGGCAAAGGAGGAATCGGATGATGCTAAGGAAAAAAGCGGTTCAGGAGGCTCCATTTTTGGGAACAGGATATTTCAAGTGGTCATCGGATTGATCATTGTTGTGATTTTATTCCTAGGGTACATGGGATTTATTCCCGGCTTGTCGGATTTGATGGGTTCGGGCCCGGTAAATTTAGGGATCAAATACACTGATGCGGACTACCAAAGCGCGATTGCAAAGGTTCCTGGGCATGTTGCCAAAACAACGGAATTTGCCTGCTTTACCTGCAACTATAAATCATCCGGGAATGTGCCAGTCAACAACTCATTCACTGACGAGGAATTGACCGCGCTTGCAAATCACCTAAACTCAAAGAAAGGGCCACTTAAGAATATCCAAATCAGATTGAATGGCGATGGTTCCATAGAAATGTCCGCCAGGGGATCGGATGGGCTAATCAGCACGCCGGTTTATGTGAAGGCAAAAATTGCAAGCACTAGCATCAGATGGGTAAACATTAATCTTGAGAGCGCAAATGCGGGGAAAATTGGCGTCAGCTCGGAGAATGCGCAAAAGGCAGCTGAAGGGGTATTAAATGAGCTTTTCAAGAGCAATACGGGCCTATCCATCGAATCGCTTACAATTGAGGATGGGAAAATTAATTTCAAGGGGACGCTCCCGCAGGAAGTTGTTGGAGACCCCAATGCGGTTGCACAAAGCGTGCTGAATTGACCAAAAAAGACGAGCCAATCGGGGAATTAAATTTAGCCATTGGCTTTTTGCACCCATATTTGTTATGATTCGAATGCCAAAGCTAATTAAATTTTGCTTGAGCAATTACTGCGTGGAGGCGGGGGGATACGCATGAGACCAAGCCTTGCCATGAATTTTTTGCTGATTCTTTTGGGGATTGCAATTGGCCTAATTGCCAGCGAATATTTTGAGGGGCCCATTCCCCAAAAATTAATTGCGAACGCCAAAACGGTGGATTTTTGCCTTGCAAGCGCAATTATTTCCCCCGGAGCTGGGGATGAGATGGTCGCCATTATGGACAATGCAAAAAGCAGCATCCACATCATCCTTTTCGAATTTTCCTATCCGGATTTGAAGGAAGCGCTCGTGCATGCGGCCCAAAGGGGAGTGGATGTGAAATTGATATTGGATCCCAAAGTGAGCCAGAATTTGGATACGGCAAAATTCCTTAAAGCTAAGGGGATTGATGTGAAGTGGTCTTCCTCAAAATTCAACTATAACCATGCAAAAACGGCCATCTTAGACGGAAGGAAGGTGCTAACGGGAAGCATCAATTGGAGCCGGAATGCGATGACAAGAAACCGTGAAATTGGGGTGCTGGTGGAGGATTTGGCTGTTGCATCGGAATTGGAGGGGGTATTTTGGCAGGATTGGAACGATGCATCGGAAGTAAAATAAGTTAAAGCGGTAGGGAGTAGTTTTATTTGCCTTAGCAAGAAGAGGCAACTGGAATGTCCATGGATCTAAAAGAGCTAGAAATTCGAAATGCAAGCAGGAAGGAGCTATATACGATTACGGTGCTCACCCGAAAATTCTTCCCCTATACCGGCTTTAACATGGAAATGATCGCAAAAAGGCTCAAGGATGGGAGCATCCATTATTTGGTTGCGCTCATGGGCGGCTATACCGCCGGATTCATTGATTTCAAGGAGAATGCAAAAAGCATTAAAATAATGGGCCTTGCGGTAATTCCGGAAATGCAGCGCAAGGGGATTGGAAGGAGATTGGTGGAGGAGGCAATTGAATTTGCAAAAACAAAGCGCAAGGAGGTCGTATACCTTTTGGTAGCCTCCGAGAATTCGTCCGCCCTTAAGATGTATGAAAAGTTCGGATTCAAATCGAAGGGAAAGCTTGCTAGGCAGATATGGGGGCAGGAAGTATTATTACTTTTTAAGCAAATAAGGAAGGGTAAGGCGACACGATAGGGAATGCACTAGAAACCTAAGAGTTTCTAGGCACGCCCAGAACCAACCCGGTTCTGGAGCGACGTAGTTTCCCTTTGTGTCAGGTTGATATGGGGGCAGGAGGTGCTTTTATTGTTTAAGGAATTGAAAAAAGGAAAAAGCCGTAAAAGTAAAGGTTAAAAATAATCCAATGTATTCAATTTCGTATTATGGGCTTCATAGAAAATACCCTAGCTAACCTGCTTAAGGATATAGGAACAAGCATCCGCAAATTCACCGCGTTCGTATTCTTGGTTTTTGCTATCGGAGTGATAGTTGGCGAGCATGTGGCGTCCAGGGGAGGGGACCCAAGCATGCTCCAAATGGCATATTCCGTTCCGCTTGTTTTGGCCCTTGCTTCCTATCTATTTGTTGAAATTGCTATAGCATTTTTCGCGCTATTCATGATTCTTCTGATTTTCCTGTGAGAATATGGCAAACCTGAAGGGGAGCGGAGGGGCAATAGTGTTCATGGCAATGGCAATCATTGGGATTTCCCTAATAGCCTACTCATTCATGGGGAATGACAACCCTTCCGCAATAAAAGATCCGGCTCCATCTCCCGGGTACCCAACAAGCACCCCCACTTACAATCCGACAAATAGGTCAACAGTTACAATTGCAACCGTTGCCGTAGGGGGCGATGAGCCTCCGCCGCTGCCGCCAGAATAAAATTCAAATCTTGATTGATTATGAAAGCGCAATATGCATTCCCAAGCTGGCTCGTTTTTTTTGTCCTGATTTTTGTGGGCCTCACGTTGATCATAGTTCCGTTTTTCATAGATAGTCGGCTTTTGGATGATGTTACATCTTTCCCGAAAATATTATTTCCAACTGAATTGCCGCCCTGGATTGTGCCGCAAGTTACCCTTCAAAATTTTGCAAGCCCAACGCCAACTGCATACCAAAATATGGCAAGGAGGGAGTTCATTTACTCACTTGGCGCTGAAGAGGCAGCTTTTGGGGTTAGCCAAATTGCGCAAACAAACCTGGTCGGCTGGATAAAGGGAAGCACGGGAAAATATAGCCTCTTAAATGGGTGCGAAAGGAAAATAGCCTATTCGGCAACCAAATCCCAGGGACAATCCAGCACGGATGTGGAGGTGGTTTCCTGTGGATACTCCCTTTCATCATCCACAGAAAAAGATGCGCTTTCGCTTTGGAATGATGTTGCAGATGCGAAGCAGACAATATTGCTTGAGGATGGGAGGGTTGTGACATATACCTCTAGCACCAGCCAAATAAATTACGAATCATATGGATTTTCGTGCGGGGATCTTTACATCCATACATACTACATGTCAAAGGAATTTACCGATTTGGATAAGTTCCGGAAAATGAAGGGGGAAATACTGGATGCCTGTGCAGCCTGGGAAAAAACCCCAAGGGCAACAACCTTTAAGCCCAATCCGACTACTGGGCCAGCAATCAATAATCCTACAGTTGCAATCGGCATAAAGGAGCCTGCGGCGCCCTCCTATGAGGAGGAGAATCTTGAACGTTATTTTGACTTCCAGGAAAACGAGCTCGAAAGGCAAATAAGTTTCATCGGACCTAGATTCGATGGAAGTGCGATTCCGCTAGATTATGAAAGAACCCGACCTGAAAGGAGGCTTTGCCGCGAATACATGGCTTATGCAGCTGGAATTAAGATTGGCGGTCAAGTTATGGAAAGCCTCTCTATTGGCTATTATTTCTGCCAAAAATCGTTTGCAAACCTTACGCTTGATTTCGCCCTAAAGCAGATTGGAATTCCTCAAGTAAACCCCCCGTTCAGTAACTTATCTGATATCAAGGGCGAAGGCAGGGACGTAAAACTCTTCGAATCTGGGAATCTTGGATACCGAATCGAAATCCACTATTTGAAATGCGCCGACTACGTCTTGGTTTTGGGGCATTCGGCATTCTCAACTTCACCGCGCCTTGAGGCTAATGTTAAATCCATTAGGAGCGAACTTGAGCATACCTGCGCCCTGATCGAATTGCAAAGGGCAAAATGATCTAAAGCATTTTGAACATGTCAACTAATCTGCTGGAATAGCCCCACTCGTTATCGTACCATGCAAGCACTTTTAGCATGTTGCCCTTGATTGAGTTGGGCTGCTTGATTACGCTTGTTAGCTGCGAATCGACAATTGCGCTTGCGGGGTTGCCGATAATGTCGGATGAGACAAGGGGCTCTGTTGAATATTCCAAAATGCCCTTCATTTCATTGTTAGCGGCATCCTTGAGCATCGCATTGGCCTCCTCTAGTGAGGTTTCCCGCTCCACCTGGACCGTAAGGTCGTTAATGGAGCCATCCGGAACGGGTACACGAAGGGAAAGGCCATCCAGTTTTCCTTTTAGTTGGGGCAAAACCTCACCAATTGCCTTGGCTGCGCCGGTTGATGTTGGAATGGTGGAAAGGGCCGCCGCCCTTGCGCGCCGAAGGTCCTTGTGTGGCAAATCAAGGATCCGTTGGTCGTTCGTGTAGGCATGGATGGTCATCATGAAGCCGCTTTTGATCTTGAAATTGTCATCGAGCACTTTTGCAACGGGCGCTAGGCAGTTTGTTGTGCAGGATGCCATGGAAATGATGTTATGGGTGTTCTTGTCGTAGTTTTGCATGTTGACCCCCGGAACTAGTGTCACATCGGGGTTCTTTGCGGGGGCGGAAATCAGCACTTTCCTTGCGCCCTGTGAAAGGTGCACTTGCGCTTGCTCCCTATCGGTGTAAAAACCGGTGCTTTCAAGCACATAATCAACGCCCATCTCCTTCCATTTGAGCCCTTCAATGGTTTTTTCGGAAAGGATTTGGATGTCATGGCCATTAACGGATAGGGACTTTTCCTTTGCGATTACCTCATAGGCCACTTTGCCATGGACGGAATCGTATTTGAGCAGATGCGCAAGGGTTTTGGCGTCGGTCAAATCATTAACTGCAACTATATCGAATTGGTTCATGAATGAGTTGTCCTTGATGGCGGCCCGAAGGAACATCCTTCCGATCCTTCCAAATCCGTTGATTGCCAGGTTTTTCATATTAAATGCACCGCGGGTATTACTAGACCAAAATTTAAATATCAGGGGGGAAGCGAAAAAATCATCTTGCGCAATTGAGAATGGAAAGTAGGCGGAATTAGCCATTTATTTTTCAAGCGCAATCATAATTAACTCCAAATCCCATATTTCCCCTATGAATTACCTGCTTTTCATGGAAGGGGATGCCCTGTCAGTTGTTACGATGGTAGCGGTCATTTTCATCCTCTTCAAGCTTTTGGAGGAGGCGGGGCTTGTCAAGATTTGATTGACAAACCCAAGGGGGAGACCCCCTTAGTTTTGTCGGATGCCCAAACCCCCCTAAGTATAACTTATTCCAACTTACCGCAACTAATTTAAACTTATTTGCGCTAATTCCTATTGGTGGAGGCAATATGGGAATAAGCATGAACCTTAAGGTCAGCAACTATACGGCAAGGGTTTTGGGCGTAATAAAAGAGAAGTACGGCTTGCGCAACAAGGATGAGGCGTTGGATAGGTTTGCGCAGATGTACGGGGATGAGTTTGCCGACCGCGAAGTGAAGGAAGAGGTAATTCGAGACGTTTTACGCTCGGTTGATCAACACGTCAAGAAGTATGGGCTAAAGCCAATGACTTTTGACGAACTCGATAAGCTTTGCGGGGTTTAAGGAAGATGGCGTTCAATTATGTGCTTTCAGATCGCCTTAAGGACACCTTGAGGATATTGTCAAAGCGAAATAGGCAGCTCTCCTTAGAGGCAGATAAGAAAATAAGGCAAATATTGCTTTGTGATGATATTACAATCAACCACTACAAGAATCTTCGGCATGACCTGAGCGAATATAAGCGGGCTCATGTGGGGAAAAGCTTCGTTTTGATTTTCAAGGTTTTTTATAATGAGAAAATAATTGTTTTCGACCGGCTCGAGCACCACGATGATGCGTATAGGAGATGAAATAAAAAATGCGCATATGTCTGATTTTCAAGCAGGCTGGGGACCGCAGTTGAAATGCGCATTATCCTGCTTCCAGCGTGTGCCATCTAGGCCATATTCCGGAGTTGTAAGGCATTTGGGATTGACACCATAAGAAGATGCAAGCAACCCTGTTGGGGAAGGGTTCCATGTCTTGTTTTCGAAGTAACAATTCGGCACTTGCGCAATCTGGGCTAGGCATACTGCCCTCAATATTCTGGGCTCGCCAATGCCGCCATTTCCGGTGATTGAGAAGGGTAAAGCAATCAGCCCTATGACGAAAAAAACCAATAGATCCAATCCAGATATGCTCTTTTTCTGGAGGAAATAGATGCCCGAAATGAAGAACACTAAGAAGACCCAGGAATTACTATAACTCGAATCCGTCCTCAATATGAAAAAGATTATACCAAAAATAATTGATAAAATCAACATGCCTAAAATCAACAGCCTCTCTTTGGGGTTTGGGATCTCCATAAAAATCAGTTTTTAGCATGTGACTAGGTAATCCATCATATTCGTGACAAGCGTCTTGCTTGCAGATTGCTCAAGTGGAAAAGCAACATATGCAACCGGGCCGGCGTACCTGTTGGCAATGACGGCATCGCAGGGGGCATCCTTGGTGCATTCCTTGGTTCCGTAAATGAAGGCGATTGCATCGCCAGAGGCCGAATTGCGGTTAACAATGGAAAATTCCGTAGCATCAATTGGGAACTCCGGACGCAGCCCCCTAGCAATCAAATGGTCTTTTTGTGTGATTGAAAGTGTAAGTTGTTTTCCGGAATCATTCTTCTTCCAATTCACCTGCAAAATCTGTGAAAGCGAATCCCCAAAGCCCTTGGTCTGGTTGATTTTTTTTACCAAGCGCTCGTAATAGCCCGGATCCGTATCATTCCTGTTGAGCGCGTCCTGATAATCATTGGAGGTCAGGTAATGCTCGGTTCCGGAATCCGCAACCCAAAGGAGGGATCCTCCGCTGGAGGCATAGTCGCGAAGGGCATTTATCTGCAAGGGTGAGATACGTTTTGCACCCTCCACAATCACAAGCTCATAGCCCTTGAGCACGCCAAGGCTAAGCCTACTCATGGGAAGGGGTTCCACATAGGTATAAATGCGGTTCCTTGTGATCATGCGGGAAAGTTCATCCGCATCTCCAAGCCCTCCTTCCCCGTGCACGATTGCAACCCTCGAATTGCCTGACATTTTGCAATAAATTGAGCACCAATCACCCGGCACCTGGGAGCAATGGACCCATTTGAACTTGGTGACTACGAATAGCAATATGAAAACTAGTATGGCAAGCACGATGATGTGGGGGATTTCCTTCTTGAAATCATCGGAAATTGGGGAAGCCATGTAAGAATCACGCATACGGGCAGATGTGGCAGCCGGGCAAGAGGGCGAAAACCACCTCTGAGAAAACCTTAAACTTACCCCTTAAATACGCAAACAAACTAAGGGGGTGACGACCCGACAAGAGTAGGGGGATATCCCCATAGGCTTGTCAGCGAATAGTTTAAAACGTTGGAAGCTATATAAAGGTAATATCAGTAAATAAGGTTGGTATTTATGGCAGATGGAAACAAAATCTCAGCCCCCAGCAGCTCAACTGGAATCATAAGGTTTTATGATGTCAAGAGCTCGAATGTGCAAATCGAGCCCCAGCTTGTGATTGCGGGCACCGTGATATTCGTGCTGATAGTGCTTGCATTGCAGTACTTTTAGCCCTGATGCTCGAGGTGTGTCGAAATGGCAGTTGTTCATGTAGATAAGGCTAACTTCGACAAGGAAGTGCTGAAAAGCGATAGGCCGGTGATTGTGGATTGCTGGGCCAGCTGGTGCGCGCCTTGCAGGATCATGGCGCCTAGGTTTGAGGAGCTTTCAAATGAGATGCCAAAAGTCAAGTTTGCCAAATTAAGCACGGAGGAAGCCCCGGAAATTGCGCAGCAATTCGAGGTCATGAGCATCCCAACGCTTATTTTATTCAAGGATGGGAAAGAAGTCGATAGGATGATTGGCGCCCTTCCAAAGGAGTATTTGAAGGGCTGGCTGGATAAGCACGTTTAAACTGCGAAATAAACTTTTTTATCGCACCACCTTATTTTTGATTTTTCCAATAGGGCATTAACTATGCTTAATTAAAAAATGGAAAAAAAAGGCACCTACTTTTTAGATGGATTTTTATCCGGGCCCCCCTTCCTCGAATCCATCGCCTTTCGCACACGTTCCTTGGCAATTTCAAGGGCGGCTTCCCTTGCCGTCATCTTGGATTCCTTGGCGTGCTTTAGCACTAGAAGCGTGTTCTTCTTGATCTTCTCCTCTACCGTTTTGAACATCTGCTCGGGAGTGCCATTGATCGTTTCCACATAAGAGGAGATGACACCGCCGGCGTTTGCAACAAAGTCGGGAATCATCCTAATGCCCCTTTTTTCGAGCTCGGCTTCCACTCGTTCAGGGATTGGAATGTTTGCCGCCTGGACGATCATTTTCGCCTTCACAAACGCCTTGTTGGAATCGTTTATCACATCCGGGCGGGCGCCAGGGATGAGAACATCAACCGGGAGCGTAAAGAGATCTTCCACTTTGAGCACTTTTCCGGGCTTGTAATTGATGACAGAGCCGGTCTTTTTCTTGATGGATTCGAGCACTTTCACATCGAGGCCCATTTCATTGTAAATTGTGCCCTTGGAATCGGATACCGCAACAATCTTGACGTCGTTTTCGGATAGAAATCTTGCGGTGAAGACGCCCACATTGCCAAACCCTTCTATTGCAACCTTTGTTTTCTTGGGCTCCCAGCCGTAAAACTCCAAACCAACAAGTGTGGAGTGCGCAACCCCAAAGCCTGTGCTTCCTAATTCGTGGGGAAGGCCGCCAACTGATGCGGGCTTGCCGGTGGAGGCCTTAAGTGTGCCAACCGCTTCTGCAAACGCCTTCATCTCAACTTCAGAGGTGTTCATGTCGGGGCCGGCGATATATTTGCCAGGGATTAGGGGCCTAAGTTTTTCCCCAAAAGCCTTCAAATAGGCAATTTTATCAATTTTCTTGGGATCGGCAAGGATGCCAGCTTTTGCGCCTCCGAAGGGAATGTCCGCAAGCGCGTTCTTCCAGGTCATGGCGCGGGCAAGGCGGTAGACCTCCTGCGCGGAAACATCTGGAACAAGGCGGATTCCTCCCTTTCCTGGGCCCCGGGCGGTGTTGTCAATAACTAAAATGCCCTCCATGCCGGTTTTTGGGTCGTAAACATTCACGACGTATTCCGGCCCGAATTCATCTGCAACTATTTTCTCAGAACCTAGCATGTAAACACCTCAAGGTAAAATGCAAAGTGGAAAAGTTTGTGTGTGGTGGTTTAAATTCATATTGGAATGGGGAATTGGGATAAGCGGATAGGGAAGCAATATATAATATCCGCTATTGTTGGCAACTTTGAAAAAAATCAACGGGAAGTTTATCCAAAATCAACCAAGCAAATATATTGGGGCCTTGCAAGCAATAGTTGGTGGGGGCGGGGTTGAAAAAATGTTCCGCCAATTTTTCGCGCTTTTGATTTTAGTTCTTGCATCAGCAAGCGCATTTTCCGAATTCGGGCATTTGTTCCCGGAAAGGCAGCCCGCAAGCCTCATTTACCTTATGCTCCAACCCAGGGATTGCGGAGAACTCGCAATCAATTTCGAGCCGGTTCCAAGGAACGCAATTCCAACAGATTCTAGGGACGCCCTATTGCATTATGACATCGCAATGGGGGATTTGGAAATGCTATTAAAGTTTGCAAAATATGTCCCTTTTTCCGCATACAGCATGCAGCCAATGAGCGCTTATTCGGTTATTTGCCATCAGGGCGCAATTGATGCGATAAACCATGCATCCGCCTCATTGAAATCACTATTTTTGGAAATTGATGAAAAGGCGGCCCGATTGGACCTGCTGCAGGGGGATGAGGAGGTATTTTCTTCAGGAATGGCAGTTGAAAAAAGGCAATTGGAATTTGAGATTGCAAATGGAAAGCGCGATGGGAAATTCGTTGAGGCAGTTCTGGAAGCATCTGGAAATCTAAGCAGGTTCTGGGCGCAGTTCCCATTCAAGACGGATGGTTTTTTGGCAATTTCCAAAATACTTGGTGCAGGCGGTGCCTTGCATGAGGCGGCAATTTTTTCAACCAGGATCGGATTGGCAACTACGGAGCTTGAGGCATTGCAATTAAATGCCACACGAGGATATGCAAGCGCATTATTTGATGCGCAGGAAGGGATCCTTCGCCTAAGGCAGGATAAGATCGATGCGATAAGGGGGAGCGATGCATTTTATTTATTAAAGCAGGGTTTGGGCCAAAATCCAATAAGCCCAATTTCGGGGAATTTCTATTCACAAATCAAGGAGCTCGATTCTGAAATTGGAAAGGCAAGGTCCATGCACACCCAATCCGAAAAAACGCTGGCGGCAAAAATGAGAGGCTATCTGGCGCATGCCTATTTGCTGGAAAGCGGCGCAAACGGAATCCTAATGGATGCGGCTTTTGAAGAAAATGAAATAGCAAGGGAAGCGGAAGAATTGGAAAATGCCTTAACAGCCCTTATGGATCATTTGGGGGATCAAATCAAAACCGAATTAGGGTTAAAAATTTCCGACCCAATTGCACACGAATACCTATCCGGGAGGTTTTTGGAAATTGAAAAAAGAAGGCAAATGTCCCCTTTTTCGGCACCCATTGGCGAGAGGGTAAATGCCTTGGCTGCAATAAGCGTGGAAATGGATGCGCTCCTTAATTCCGCATCCGCATCCGATGTGGCAGCATACAAGCTTGCCCAAATCAAGGGAAAAACCCAAACGCTCAATTCCCTAATTGGGAGGGCAAGAAAGGAGGGAATTGATGCATTCGATGAGGAGGCGGCATATTCGTCGCTTAGGGGCGCCCTTGCAGGGGTCGGTTATGATGCAAACCTTTTTTTGCTTGAGGGTTTGGAAAAAAGCGCCGATGGGATAAAAAGCGCAATTGAGGCGAAGGCGAAGGGAAGGTTCGCATACCTGGAAGGGATTTACTTCGAAATTATTTCGCATAAGGAATACCTGGATTTGCAGGATAGGATAAAATTGGAAAATTATGGGCGGTTTTTTGATGGGGAAAGGCTCAATTTGCTTGAAAACCTTGGAGAGCTTGCGGATTTCGAGGCATTCGCCTTGAAAAAATCCGAGGAATTCGAGGCAAAAAAACCAGGGATTATTTCCCGGGAACTTGAGGCCTCATTGGTAGTCAGGGAAATATCAAAACCAACCATGCTCGATGTTCCAACCGCATTCACAGCATACGTAAATATTGAAAACCGCCTGGATTTCTTTTCGCCAAACGTGCGGGTTAGGCTTCCCCTGCCAGAAAGCGCAACCTTGGCAAATGCATCGCGGGGAATCAGCCTGCTTAGGGAAAATGGCGCGTTGTACTTGAATATTCGGGAGAAGATGGATAGGTACTTTGCAATTTTGGAATATTCGCAAATTGCCAACGAAGCCGGATTGGATAAAACGGAATTTGAGAGTGTGGAATTTGAAAAAATAAGCCTTGTTCGGACAATTGCCTTCACCACAACCAAATATTCGCATGCGATTATAGCAATTGATGCGCCATCGGAATCTTTCCACATGAGCTATTCGGGAGAATATTCCCAAGAGATAGCTGATGGGAAAATCAACATGGTTTTGGAGGCATATCCCGGGAAAAATAAGCTGGCAATCCGGTTCGAAATCCCTTCACCATTCACAGTAAAGGAGGCGGCGGGCCGGGGCGATTCCACATCGCAGGAAATCGGATTTGAATTTGCCAATACCGCCATAGATGTGCCTTTTTCGGGCATAGCCCTGGATAGG
>JBBSVW010000089.1:0-47451 GCA_038046605.1 Microcaldota archaeon
GGAACATCCTCAAGCAGGAGATGCTCTCGATTGGCGGGGAAGTTGTTGTTTCCAAATACACTGTCAATTGCTCAAAGCCCCAAACCGATGTCCTCATAATGGGCACCCTTAGGCATTTCTACCGCCTAATCCAAAAGATGAAGGTGCAGGGATGGATTTTGGAAAAGGACAAGGAGCTGGAATACAAGGCGGTTGCGAATGAAATAGAAAAAGCTTTAAAAGAAAGCGTGTAATGTAATTGCAAGTTTGTTTTTTTATAGCAGGGGAATTTTTTCAAATGGGGTGCAACCAATAATATGGGCGATTTTTCCAAGTGGCTATGTGGCAAGGGCATTTTTTTCGTTGCGATATTTGCGGCAGCCGTGCTGATTGCCGACCAGTTCAAGGTTGCGGCGGTTTGGGGCGCAACGAATCAATATTTTACGCTATTCCAATTCATGGGCCCAATTGCAGGGGGGATCCTTGGGCCATTTGCGGGAGTGGCATCCGTTTTGTTCGCCCAGCTTTTGAGCTTCCTATATTTGGGCAAGGCATTTGATGCCCTAAATATCCTGCGCCTAGCGCCAATGCTCTTTGCAACCTATTATTTTGCAAAATTCGGCCTGAAGAAGGGCCTGAATGGCAATTATGCAATTCTTGCTCCCGTTGCCGCAATCCTTCTTTTCATTACCAACCCCATTGGTTCGCAGGTTTGGTATTACTCCCTCTTCTGGACAATACCGGTGATTGCCGCCCTCTTTTTTGCAAACAATCTCTTTGCCCGCTCGCTTGGCGCCTCATTCACAGCGCATGCGATTGGAGGCATCATATGGCTATTCTTGGTCCCAACAACCCCCGCTTTCTGGGCGGCGCTCATCCCTGTTGTGATAATTGAGCGGCTGGTTTTTGCATCTGGAATATCCGTTTCCTTCATCGCATTCAACACGGTGCTTGGTAGGGTGGAGTCGATTATTCCTTCAAACCTGGTCCAAATCGACCGCAGGTACGCCCTTTTTGCAACTCCGGTTCCCGCGAGGATTAGGGGAAGGCGCAGGTAGGTTTTTTTTATTTTTTCCTTTCCTTCTTCCTTTTAAACATCAAATTTCAAAACGCATAGCGATATTCATGCCCGAAAGATACCTCATAACAGCCGCCTTGCCGTATGTGAACAATGTGCCCCATATAGGAAATATCGTAGGGAGCCACCTTCCGGCGGATATTTTTGCAAGATACTGCCGGCTAAAGGGCAGGGAAACCCTATTCATAGGCGGAACCGACGAGCACGGCTCCCCATCCGAAATAGCGGCGCAAAAGGCGGGCATGCCCGTCCAGAAGCTTTGCGACACTTTTTATGAAATCCACAGCAAAATTTACAAGTGGTTTGGCATCTCATATGATAATTTTTCCCGCACTAGCAGGCCCATTCATCACGAGATGACCAAATCCTTCTTCCTTGAATTGCATAAAAACGGCTTCATTTCCGAGCAGGCAATGAAGATGCCTTACTGTGAGCGGGATATGCGCTTCCTTGCGGATAGGTATGTTGAGGGCATTTGCCCAAAGTGCGCAAATAAGGCCGCGCGCGGGGACCAATGCGAGCAGTGCGGTTCAATGCTCACCCCTTCGGAACTTTTGAACCCCTACTGCGTGCTTTGCAAATCAAAGCCGGTCACCCGGGAAACAACGCACCTTTTTTTGAATCTGGATAAATTGCAGCCCAAATTGGAGGAGTGGCTGAATGCAAACAATCACTGGAAGCCGCAGGTCAGGAATCTTGCCCTTGGATGGATCAAGGAAGGCCTAAGGAGGAGGGCAATAACGCGCGACCTGAAATGGGGCGTTAAGGTCCCAATCGAGGGCTACTCCGAAAAGGTATTGTATGTTTGGTTTGATGCGCCAATTGGCTATATCTCCTCTACAAAGGAATGGATTGCAAAAAAAGGCGATCCCGAAAAGAAGGATTATGAGCTAAAAAAATGGTGGGTCGATAAAAAAACCAAGCTTTACCATTTCATAGGGAAGGACAACATCCCATTCCACACTATATTTTTCCCGGCGATGCTTATTGGCGAAGGGCATTACATCCTTCCCTATCAGGTCGCCGGCTACCAATTCCTCAACTATGAGGGTGGTAAAATCTCCAAAAGCAAGAAGCATGGCATTTTCTGCGAGGCATTCATCGAGGACGCGGCGGATTCCCTGCCTTCGGATGTGTGGCGCTTTTTCCTGGCGCTCAAGCTGCCGGAGGTGCGTGACACCGAATTCACCTGGAGCGAATTTGAAAGCCGGATCAATACCGAGCTCATGGGCAATTTGTCCAATTTTGTAAACCGTGTCACAAATTTCATCGAAAATAAGAGGAATTCGCAGATAAAGCGCCCCGGAAAATTGACCGCGCAGGACGAGGAGCTCATGAAGGAAATAAAAAATTACGTTGACAAGGTGGATGGGCTCTACGATAATGTGGAAATCGTTTCCGCCCTAACCACAATTCTTGAGCTATCCGCAAAAGGCAACCAGTATTTCCAGGCAAACGAGCCCTGGAAGCGCCAGGAGCGGCAGGAGGCCGTGCTTTGGGTTTGCGCAAACATCTGCAAGGCGCTTGGCGTGATGCTCTTCCCGATAATTCCGCAAGCCTCGATAAAAATAAGGCACATTTTGAATATCAAGGAGGATTTTGATTGGGATGATGCCGGTAAGCCCCTTCCAAATGCCCACAAATTAGGCAAAAGCGAAATCCTTTTCTACCGGATCGAACCGATAAAGATGAAGGAGCTTAAGGAAACCACCACCAAATTAGGGAAGGTGGAGGAAAAGATCGGAAAGCACAAGGTGCATGCGGACTAGTGGTTATTATGCTTAGCAGGAAACGAATAATTGAAATTAAACGGGATTTTAAGATAGTGACGCCTTCTCGAGAGGAAACAAGAAGCTTCATCGACCATTTTTACCAGGCCCATTTAAAATTCACTTCCGATCCGTCCTACGGGGCGATTTTCAAACCGCCAAAGGGCTTGCCATTGCACGTGCAAATATACCCATATAAAACCCGCCAATCCACTGGAAGGATGAGCAATTTTGAAGCATCGCTGCATGCAATGTTCGAGGGATCTGGCGTCCCAACATTTCGGGGTTCCCATGCTAGGGGATTTGGGGTTAGGATCAGCCATATCCGAAATGATCTGGGCGGCCAAGACCTTTGCATGCGGCTAGTGCTCAAAGCCAAGGTTCCAAGGGCAAAAAAATAAAATAACCTTTAAATACCACCTCTGATTACACATTCTAAAGTTGGTTATTTTCAAAAATTGGATGCAACGTGATGCCCTATGGCCGAGAAGGCGGATGACAAGAAGGCTGATTTGAAAAAGGGTGCTGATTCCCAAAAAAGCCCGCGCGTTGTATCGATAGATGATAAAAAATCGAGGCAAAAGGATGTGATTTCAAAGCTTGCTTCCGAGCAGCCAAATTCCATTTCTCCCGAAAAATCCCCCCTTAATGCGCCCGGAGCGGCAAAGGTCCAATTCAATATCAGCTTCGAGCTGGACAAGGCTGCCAGGGCAAAAATCCCATTCATGATTGCATCAATTGTTTTCCTGGCGGTTTCTTTCATCATGCTGGAAAAAGTGGGCTTTTCATTCGCGGACATCTTCGATTTTGCGCGGATATCCAATAATTTTGATAAGCTCTTTAGCATCTCGTTCATCCTCTTTTTCATCCTCTATTGCCTATCCCTTGCGCTTGGCGCGTTCTTTGGCTTTAATGTGCGCTCTTCAAATGCGTTCATCTTTTCGATGCTTGTTGTGATACCCATCTTCATAGGCTTTTTGCTGGATCCGGGGCATAGGTATTTCCTTGCATACATTTGGCTTGCATTCGGCGTCATCTTGAGCGTTCTTTTCGCAACCCTTTACGATAACCTTAATTTCAGCTCAATATACAAGGGCATGGGAAGCGCCCTTTTCATCCTCGTACTGGTTGCGGTCCTATTTTCGGCGGTGAAGGTCAATTCGGAGAAGGATTTCTATTTTTCAATGTTCATTAGCAATGTTGCAAAGCTTACCCCCCAGCTTCAGGGCCAGGTGCAAGGTTCGCTTGGTGATGTAATTGAGAACATAAAGCTCTCGGATGCACAGATTACCGATCTTGCAGCTGACGATTCAACCACCTATATGACCGATGAATCGATCAAATCCCTCGTTTCATTGCAATATGGCGCATTCCGGGAGGCCGTTGCCGGCTCATTCAAAAAGCCCGACGATCAAAAATACGTCCGCGACAACACCGCCAAAACCTATGCGCTTCTTGACGCCGCTTCCCAAAACAAGCTTTTTGAGGAAACCAAAACAGCATTGAAAAACCCATCCACTTCCAAGGTTTCCGGTGGCGCCATGCTCGCGGTTTGGCCAAAGATGAGGAAGGCGCTTGCCGACCATGTGCGGAATGCGGAGGCGAAAACCGAGCTGGAGGAGGGCGACCTGGCTGCAATAAAATCCAACCTGGATAGGATACCGTTTGTGAAGCAGTTCAAGGACTATTTTGAGTTCTTCATTGCGCTGCTGCTATTTTCCATGCTATCCGCTGCGGTTTGGGTCATGCGCTTGCTTTCAAGTGCATTTTGCTTTGCGATTACTAAAATAATTTGAAGCAAATAAGCGACTTTTTAAATGCGGATTTCTACTCCTATTAAAATTAATTGCATTCTGGATGATACCAAATGAAAGCAGTCCTCCTTGCTGGCGGCTATGGAACTCGCATGTTCCCCCTGACCTTACGGACCCCAAAGCCCCTGCTTCCAATTGCGGGAATACCGGTTTTGGAGCATTCCATACGCCTATTGGTATCCGCCGGGATTTTGGATATAGTTATTTCAGCAAAGGAAAACCAAAAAAAGCTCGAATCATATTTTGGCTCGGGAAGTGAATTTGGCGCAAAAATCACCTACCTTTACGAGCCGGAAGTTCCCGAAGAAGCCAAGATGGGGTCCGTTGGCGCCATGGATTTCATCTTCAGGAATTTAAGCGTGGATGATGATTTCATTGTGATTGGCGGGGACAATTATGTGTATGGCCTCAACCTTGCAGAATTCCATGCCTCCCATTCAAATAGGCGCGCCCATGCCTCAATTGCCCTCTTCAACCTTCAAAACCGGGACGATGTGAAACTTTTCGGGGTGGCAAAGCTCGATAAGGCCGGGCGAATAACAAAATTCCAGGAAAAGCCCACTCCGGATAGGGCGCTTTCAACCCTGGCATCCACGGCCATTTACGCGCTTGATAGGGCTTTTATTAAAAAACACCTCCCAGAATACGTCAAAAGAAGGCATCAGGCAGGGGAAAAGGCCGACAAGATTGGCGATCTTTGGGAGCATTTCGTATCCGACCTTCACATCGCAGGCCATCCCTTTGAGGGAATCTGGGGGGATATTGGAAGCTGCGAGGGCTACCTTGAAACTAACAAGAAGGCTTTTGATGTGATGATGAAAAATCCCCCAAGCATTCTTGGAAAAATCTCCCAAAATTCAAAAATCGCAAAAACCGCCCAGCTGATCCCGCCAATTATTATCGACGACAATTGCATCGTTGAGGAAGGCGCGATAATTGGGCCGTACGTCCATTTGATGCACGATTCGCAGGTAGGGAAAAACTGCGCAATTTCCAATTCAGTTGTTTTCGAACGTTGCAAAATCGGGGAAAATTCTAAAATCCAAAATTCCATTATTGATGGCGAGGCGGTTATTGGGAAAAATTCACTTATTTCCGATGGCTCGGTTGTTGGCTATAAGGTGGCAATTGGCGGCAAATGCCATGTAATAGGCTCCAAAATTTACCCCGGAATACGCATAGATGCGCTCTCTGATATCCGCGGCGATCTCAAAAACGACCTCTCGCCATCCTCCAAGCAGATGATTAGCTCGTGCTACTGGCTTTGATATTTTGGAAAAATGCTTGCCTTATGCCGTTTTTATATTATTTCCCCCTAACTTTCCAAAGGATAGTTATGCACTGGGCCGATCAATTAGCGGAAAAGATAATCGAGCGCTCACAGAAAGAGGGCGTCATTGCCAATGTGAAATGCCAGCAAACGCCATCCGGCGCAAAGCACATAGGCAATCTCAATGATGTTGCGCGCGCCTATTTCCCCTACAAATCCGTGCTTGAAAAGGGCCATAAGGCAACATTTGTGCACACAACCGATGATCGCGATCCCCTAAAGGATATTCCCCTGAAATTGCCCGATCTAGAGGGAAAATGGCATTACACAAAGGATTTGCCCGATCTTACCCCCCATTTGGGCAAGCCCTTATTTACCGTACCCGACCCCTTTGGCTGCTGCAAGAGCTGGAGCGTGCATTTCACAAAAGTTTGGATGGATGGGGTGAACCTGCTAGGGATGCATCCGGAGCTTCATTCCGTTGACGCCCTATACCGCGAAGGCAAATTCGAGCCGTATATAAAAACGATATTCGAAAAGAGGGAAATTGCAGGGAAGCTGATTGCTTCATTCCAGGCAACCAAATCGCAGGATTACATCCCATTTGATGCGATCTGCCAGAATTGCGGCGTCCTTGCTAATGTTGATTCGTTCAATGTCAATGCGCATACGGTGCACTATGTTTGCGGAGGGAAGGCAATCAAGAAGAAGATGAGCGAAGGGTGCGGCTTTGAGGGGGAAACCGATTGGAAAAACGGCAAATTGCAATGGCGCTTCGAATGGCCCGCGCTTTGGGGCATCTTCCACACAACTTATGAGCCATTTGGAAAGGACCATTTCGAGGGCAGCTGGAAGAGCGGCATTGAAATCATGAAGCAAATTTACAATGTTGAACCCCCAATCCCATTCGTTTACGAATTTTTCCTAGTCAATGGCCAGAAAATGAGCGCCAGCAAGGGAAATGTGTATGTTGTTCAGGACATGCTCAAAATAATGGAGCCGGAGGCGTTCCTATTCTATTATGTGAAGCGGCCCGAAAAGCAGCGGGATTTGGAGCTCTCGCGCATATGGGCCCTCCTTGATGAATTTGACGCCGCAGAGCGCGTATATTTTGGAAAGGAGCAGGAGCGCACAGAAAACCGCGAGGAAAATACCATTAGGATGTATGAGATGGCCGTTGGCAAAAAGCCAGTTGAATATGCAAGGCGAATTTCCTATTCTTTTGGCGCATACATCATCCAGCTCTTCAACGAGGACCAGTGCATCTCAATTCTAAGGCGCCTTTCGCATGTTGAATCCGATGCGGAAATATCCCTAGCTAAAATGCGCCTCGCGCTTGCAAGGAACTGGATCAACCTATATGCGCCGGATGATGCCAAAGTGCACATCCTGAATGAGGGTGAAGCAAACGATAAGCACGCCTCCCTTGCCGCGCCCCTAAGGGATGCCCTTCGCGAATTTGGCGATTACTTTGATAAAGAGGGGAATTCCGATAAGCAGCAGGGGCAAATAAATGCGATATGCCAAAAGAACGGGATTTCCGTCCAGGATTTCTTCAAGGCGGCGTACCTGGTTTTCATAGGCAGGGAGCGTGGGCCTAAGCTTTTGCCTTTCTTGGAAGTGCAAAAGAAGGACTTTGTGGTAAAAAGATTGAATGGCGCAGGTTGAATTCGCCATATCGGGGATTTGGGGAACGCTTCAGGAAAATAATTAACTTAATCAAAATCCCCTCAAGTATTTTATCATCTCGTGGCCTTCGGGGGTCATCATCTTCTCATTCCAGGCAGGCTCCCACACAAGCTCTGCAATGATTTGCTTAACCCCCTTGATTTTCCCAATTTCCGCCATGATTTGCCCGCGGATTTCCGGCTCAAGCGGGCAGCCGGGAAATGTAAGGGAAAATTTAATATGGACCTTATCCTTATCCGGCACCATTACCTCATACACCAGCCCCAGATCATATATATTGATGCCAATTTCCGGATCAAAGCAGTTCTTGAGCGCTTCGATAACGTCTTTTTCAGTTGCCATATGAATTACCTCCTTTGGCTGAATATGCTTGCGCCGGCAAATAGGAACAGCGCGCAGAAAAACACCATCGCAATTAAATCGACAAAAAGCCCCATTGAACTAATGCCGAGCAATACCCCGCGAAAGGCATCAACCGCATAAGTCATGGGATTAATCCAGCTAAGGGCGCGAAGGATTATTGGCAGGTTTGCTAGGGGGAATAATGCGCCGCTAAGGAAGAACATTGGCATGTTGATGAATGTCATAACCAGATTGAACCCTTCGAAACTTTCCATTTTGGATCCGATAATGAGCCCGATGCTGACAATTGTGAGGGATGAAATGAACATTAACGCCAGCATTATTAGGAAAGTTGAAGGTGTGATGTTTACATTCAGGAATATTCCAATCAACAGGATCAATGTTCCCTGGATCATGGATGTTGTTGTCCCCCCAAGCGCCTTCCCAAGGAAAATTGATATCCTGGATAGCGGCGCAACCAAAATTTCCTTCAAAAAGCCAAACTGCCTATCCCAAATAATGGAAACCCCAAAGAAAATGGATGTAAAGAGTATTGTTATCCCGATGATTCCGGGGAAAAGGAACGATTGGTAATTTGCAGCTCCAAAGCCCACCATCGAACCAAATCCCGAGCCGAAAATGAAAAGCCAAAGCAGCGGAGAAATGATGGAGGTCAAGATCCGCGATTTTTGCCTCTTGAACCTGATGAATTCCCTAAGCCAAATGGCCTTTATCCCGTTGAATTCGCGATTGTATTCCATATTGATCAAATCAGTTTATTCGTTAAAAAATATTCGTACTCATCAATGAAAATTTCCAATTCATTTATTTCTAAACAACAATTTATACGTTCGAGAGCCAATATCCATTTCCGAAATTATTACCTCCTAAATGCCATTCTTTTCATCCCAGATGGTGCATCCTCCCTTCTGATATCCCTTCCGGTGAAATGGATGAACACATCGTTTAGCGAGGGTTTGTGTATTTCAATGCTTTCGATTGCGACCTTCATTTTTGTTGCAAGAGCCAAAATTTTCGGGAACGCGGCCTTTTCATCAGTTACTGTAATGTTGATTTGCCCTTCCAATGCCTGCGCCTTTTTAACGTAGGCAAGCCCTTTCAATGCCTCCTCCAGTTTCCCAAGATCCGCTTTTGATGCCTTGATTGCAATTACGCCCTTGCCATTGAGTTTTGCCTTCAATTCATCCGGAGATCCCAGAAGGACGATTTTTGCGTGATCGACAATTGCTATTCGGCTGCAAAGCTTCTCCGCCTCTTCCATGTAATGCGTTGTTAGGACGATAGTCACGCCATGCTCCTTATTGAGCTTTTCAACATATTCCCATATATGGATCCTTGTCTGGGGGTCAAGGCCAATTGTTGGCTCATCCAGGAACAATATTTTTGGGAAATGCATAAGGCCCCTTCCTATCTCAAGCCTCCTTTTCATGCCGCCTGAAAAAGTTTTCACAACATCGTTTTTCCTATCGGTAAGCTCAACTATGCCCAAAACCTCCTGCGCCCTTTTGGCTATCATTGCCTTTCCCATCCCATAAAGCCTCCCATGCATCTCAAGATTTTCCATTGCCGTCAATTCCTCATCCAAGCTCCCATCCTGAAATACTATTCCAATTGATTTCCGAACATCATCTTGTTGAGTATCGACATCAAAGCCATTTACCTTTGCATTCCCTGAAGTTGGCCTCAATATTGTGCACAGCATCGAAATCGTTGTGGTTTTGCCCGCTCCATTTGGCCCAAGGAGCCCAAAAATCTCTCCTTCCTTTATGCTAAGGCTAACCCCATCAACTGCCCTAAGCTTCCCAAAATCCTTGGTCAGATTTTCCGTTTCAATTATGGTTTTCATGAAAAATCACAAGCCTAAAAAGTTTTAAATCCATCTGGCATATGTCCCTAAAACTTTGAACGGGTTCCTTCCATTTGTTTCGCGCCTGCTCCATTTATACCTTTGTTTGATTATGAAATATTTAAGGTGTATATTCGTAGACAAATTAAGGGGGTAGGGGCGACCTATTGAAGGGGTAGGGCAACCCGGTAGGGGAATGCTTTCCCCTTGGGGTTGGGGGATTATCCCCCTTGGGGTGTCATTCATACGCAAGCGCCTGCACCGGCTCGAGTTGCGCGGCCTTCTTTGCCGGAAAATACCCCGCAAGCAACCCGACTATTACCGATATGACGATGCCTGCAATTACAAGCTCAATTGAAACAGCCGACGGCGCCCCAAACTGGATAAAAAGCCATGATACCGATAGGCCAAGTGCCACCCCCCCAATCCCGCCCACCAGGCCAATGATTGCCGCCTCGGAGAGGAAAATCTGGATAATTATTTTTTCTTTTGCCCCAATTGCCTTGAGGATCCCAATTTCCCGCGTCCTTTCAAGCACGGATGTATACATTGAATTTGCAATCCCGATGCTCCCAACAACCAGTGATATCCCGGCAACCAACCCCAGGAAAATCGAGAGCAAACCAAAAATCGCCCCAATTGTTGCAAGGATGCTCTCCGCAGTCATCAGGGAAAAGTCCTTATCCTCTAGCTTTACCCTGTGGTTCCTGGCAATTGTCCTCTCAACTTGATCCGCAATTGGCTTAACCTCCCTTCCTTGCTCGGTAATTATGAAAATCCAAAAAATCCTGTCCGGATCCTCTGTATCCGCAATGAACTGCCTTGCCGCATGCTTATCGATATAAACATCATCGTCAAAGGATGCCGCCGGATTGATGATCCCCCTTACCTTGAAAGGCACATCATTGATGTAAACCGTTTTTCCGGTTTCTACCTCATCCTTGAAGGCGGTTTTTGCGACCCGATTTCCAAGCACCACGCCGGTATGGTCCGTCCCTTTGAGGAATTGCCCGGATTCCATTCCTGTTGTTTTAACGTATTCATCGAACGCTTCTGGCTCTATCCCAGTGACAAGTGCTCCATAGGAGCTGTTCTTAAATTGAAAATTGACAAAACCCGGAGAAACTAGGGATGATATGCCAATTATCCCCGGCACACGCCGTACGGAATCTGTATCCTGCTCGAAAAGCGCGCCCTTGAATACGGGCGGGCCAAATGAGCCGGATGCAAATGGATTTCCCGGAAGCACCTGGATGAAATTTGTCCCAAACCCCTCTATCTGCGCCCGGACCGACCTGTCAAGCCCCTGGGCAAGGGCAATTAGGATTACAATTGATGCAATGCCAATCACGACCCCAAGGATGGTGAGCCAGCTCCTTAGCTTCCTGTATTTGAGGCCCTCCAAGCCGTATTTTATTACCTCGATTTCGTTCATTTCAATTACCGCGAAAAAAAATATTCATTTTAAACGCGCAATAAGCATCCATAAAAAAATCCTATTTCAATCCTGCAAATGTTAATTTATTTTGATTTCACTCGAACCTCAATGCTTCGACTGGTGTTAGCCTTGCCGCATCCCTTGATGGGAAATATCCCGATAGCGTTCCGACCACAATTGAAAGCAATAGGCAAAATGCCACAAACTCAACACTCGTATAGGATGGTGCCCCAAGCGCGCCCAAAAGAATGGAAATCCCCCACCCAATGGCCGCCCCAACGCTGCCTCCAACCAGGCCGATTAGGGCCGCCTCAAAGAGGAATATCCGGGTTATGGCCTTTTCATTTGCGCCAACCGCCTTAAGGATCCCAATTTCCCTTGTCCTTTCAAGCACGGATGTGAACATGGCATTGGCAATCCCAACCATTCCTACGATTAGGGAAATCCCTGCAATCAGCCCCAGGAATACCGAAAGCAGGTCGGTTATTTGCCCGACAGTTTTGGAAATGCTCTCCGCCGTATTGGTGGAAAAATCCCTTTCCTCAAGAGGGACTTTGTGCCGCCTTGATATTTCCCGTTGTATTGCCAATTCCGCCTCCTTTACGTCCTCAGGAGAATTTGCAATCACAAAAATCCGATCAATGCGCTTGCTTCCTACTGTTTTCCCAATTTCCCTAGCAACGCCCATATCTATGAATATGAAATTATCAAATGAACTGAACGATCCCCCCTTCTTAAGGATACCCTTGACGCGGAAATCCCTGCCATTGATGTTTATTGTTTTTCCGTATGTGATCTCCTCCTTGAATAGCGTTTTGGCGGCGTTGTTTCCAAGCACAGCGCCACTGGTGTCGCCCTCGGAGAGGAATTTTCCCTTTTCAAAGCCCACGGTCAGGAAATCATCCATCGCATATGGTTCCGCGCCCACTACCGCACTGCTTAGTTTTTCATCCTTGAATTGTATGTTGGCAACGCCAATGACAACGGCAGCGGATACTGATTTCACTCCCGGAAGCCTTCTTATCGCATCCGCATCGCCCTGGAAAAGGGCGCCCTTGAAGGCCGGAGGGCCGAACCTAAACCCCCCCTCAAATGGGCTGCCTGGGGTAAGTATGATGTAGCTTGTCCCAATCGAGCTCAACTGATTCTTGATTTCCCTATCGAGCCCCTGCCCCACCGAAACAAGGAGCACGATGGAGGCAATGCCAATTACGATCCCAAGTATGGTAAGCCAGCTCCTAAGCTTCCTATGGCGCATATTGTTCAGGGCGTAGTTTAGGATCTCGACATTTGATGCCATGCGCTTAAGCCCACCTAATTGAATGTTGCCTTGGGATGGGAGTTGGAGCGTGAAATGATCCAATCTCCCAATTAAAAAATATTAATAATAAAATAAAAGGGCAGTCTGCGTCCTATTGTATTTTCCCTTACTTGAGTTTCAATTTCTGGCTCATATTGCTCTTGAAAAAGCGCCTGTAGCCAAAATACCCAACAACAATCACCGCAAGCACAATGATGATTGTCACCATCGGATTGCTGCCATTTTGCTTTCCGGCAATTGCGGCAATGTCCCCCGGGAATATCTCAAATTGCACGAGCTTATCTTCCACATGGGGTTCGTTGTAGGAATCCTTGTAGGAAAGCGAAACATCGATGTTGTACTTTCCAGGCTCAACCCCCTTTTTTACAAGTGCGTCGTATTGGACCGTGGAATAATCGTCCAGGTTCAATGTTCCAACAAATGAATCCGCCGGGCTTAGTATTTCAAGCTCCTTTGAAGCGACCTTAACCGTAAGCGCGCGAACCGCCGTGTTGCCCGTATTCGACACCTGGATGGAAATGGAATAAGGCCGGTTGTCGTTTGTCATGACCGCCGGATTTGAGCTTATGTATGCCGAAAGTGCTGGTGCGCCCCCGATTTTGACCCCCACTGTTTTCGTTACCGAATCCGCTCCGCTTTTTGTTTGATAAGTTATTGATAGCGGAAGTGAGTACACCTGGGCCGCAATGTTTGTCCCAATGCCAACGGTAAAATCCATCGTTTTTGTTTCCCCGACCTTTATCGAATCAATTGTTTTTTCGGTGAAATCCAGGGGGGTGAAGAATTTGCTGTCCTGTGGGAGGGTCACCTTGAAGCTTTTCAAGTCGCTAGAGCCGGTGTTTTTTATGATAATACTTATTGTCCCGCTCCCTCCCGGGGTTGCATCCTGCGTCTGGGCAAAAATCGAGAATTTCTCATATTCAGAAATGGCGCTAATCGGGCCAAAATAAATGGTTTCGGATAATCCCGCAGTAACGCCATCATCATAAGTTAATGTAAACGGAATGGAATAAGCCCCTCCGTCAATTCCGTTTCCGGCAAGTATGGGGATTGAAATGCGCTTCTTTTCGCTAGGGCCGATATTCCCGATATCAATTTTTGTTGTCCCATCGAAGGTGTAATCCGCGGATGCTAAATAGCTGAGCACGCCGTTTTTAATCGAACCTCCCGCGTTTTCTATTGATGCCTCAATAATGAATGTATCGCCGGGGTAAATTGTTTCCTTGCTTGACTGTATGTTGCTGATTTTGATTAGATTTGTTGCTGAAACCGTAATTGGAATTGAGAATGATTTGTAATTGCTTCCTCCCTGGATGCTGCTCGTATAGGTTAGTTCCAAAGTTACTGGAGCTGTTCCCGGTGCGGCCTCTTCCGAGATCCTAAATGGCAGGGCAACATTTGTTGTTCCAAGCGCGCCAAGATCGCCTATTTTTGTCGATGGCACGAAAAAAATGTTGGAAGCTTTTGCATCAAGGTAAGCGCCGGTAATAAATTCTGTTGAGCTGGGATTATTCAAAATAAGGTTTAGAGTCCCTGCCATTCCCGGCTTTAGTGTGGTTGGGGTTACTGTATAGCCATCTATTTGCACCCCTGCGTGCGCTAAGGGAATTGTTAACATTAAAACCATTGCCGTAATCGCCAAATTGCTTTTCATTGCCATATGCATTTCACCTATTTTATTGCCAATATTTTGATTTATTGGATTTTTTTCCCCTTTCCATTTCATGCTCCTTTATCCCATCGCGAAGCCTAACTACGCGCTTAGTCCTTGAAACAAGGCTCGGATCATGCGTCACAAAAATAATTGTGCGCCCTTCCTTTTTATTCAAATCCTCAAACAAATCCAATATCTCCTTGCCCGTTTTTGAATCCAGGTTTCCAGTGGGCTCGTCTGCAAGAATGATTGCCGGGTCATTGGCAAGCGCGCGCGCTATAGCCGTTCTCTGGCGCTGCCCTCCTGATAGTTCCGAGGGGAGGTGGCGCATCCTATCGGCAAGCCCAACCTTGGCCAACAGTTCCCTTGCCCTTCGTTCCCTATCAATATTGCTCATTCCAAGAAGCATCATTGGAAGCTCGACATTTTCCTGCACGGTAAGCGAGGGGATAAGGAAAAAGAACTGGAAAACAAAGCCGATCTTTTTTCCCCGAATTTCCGCCAGCTCATCGTCATTTAGGGTGGAGGTTTCAATTCCATCCAGATACAGTTTCCCTTCCGTAGGCCTATCCAAAAGCCCAAGAATATGGAGCATGGTGCTCTTTCCGCTTCCGGAAGGCCCCATTATTGCAATTATTTCGCCCTTTTTCACCTCCAAATCTATAAGTTTTAAGGCCTCAACCTTTGCATCCCCCTCCCCATAGACCTTCCATACGTTTTCAAGCTTCATTACGGTTTTTCCATGCGCCATAGTTTTTTGCACTTTTGAATTAATCCTTGATTGAATATAATTATTGGCAAATTGCCTTTATTTCTTCTTGCAGGCATGCTATTTTTTTATTCCCATCTCCCGCCTCATGAGTTTAATTTGCCTCCCGGCAATATCGAACATTTTTAGTTCCATCCTCCTGCGCTTTTCCTTGGGCTGTGAAAGGATGGATCTTCGCATTTCCATCATTGCTCTCCAGAATTTCCTGGCCTCCGCAACTTCCTGCTCATCAAATCCCTGGGCGATCCTGATGAAAATTGGGTTGACCGTGCTCATCAGGGAGTTGAGGCCCTCTTCCATATGGCTTTTTCCCTCCTCCAATGTCTTTTTGCCTTTTGAGGAAACCGCATATGATATTTCGCGCCTTCCCCTGCCTCTTGCCTGAAGCCTTCCTTTTATGAGCCCTTGTTTTTCCATCTTTTGAAGGAGGGGATATACGCTTCCGGCCGAAGGCGACCAATTGCCATCTGTCAGCCTGGCCGCCGTATTGGTTATTACCTTGCCAGAACTTGGCCTTCGTTCACACTCCCCTAGTATGAAAAGCTCAAGCATCCCCCTAATTCCGCATTCACCCAGCATAAGATCACAATATCGTTACCGATATAGCTTTGGTCAGATATATAAAGGTAATGTTGATTTGGGCTTTGTCTCACGTCTGGAATACCTCTGAAGCTGGAGACGGTTTTTCCCTCTGCAGCACCCGAAGTTGCCAGTCCAGCCTTCCCCTCGCAGGGTTCGCCCTTCGCTTTCGCTCTTGGGACAAAGCCCAATCAACCAAAAGGATTATATCCGATCAACCGGAGCCTTCCGGAGGCGCTTCAAGATGAGGAATAGAACCTTCAAGCTAAATTCGGCATTTTGGGATGCCCTTCTTAGCCACGATTATCGTTTGGGTGGTGGCAGCAATGCTTATTCTAAAGCTGACCGGCTACAGTCCGACGGATGTAGAGATTTTATCGGCATTAATTGTTGGGGTCAGCATTGATGCGGGTTGAAGGGCAGCTTGGCAGCCTTGATGAATTTAGGAGAAACACCACATTCGAATTGCGCAGGATTAACGCCAAGTTGGAGAAGCTTGATAAAATGGAGTATGAATTAAAGCTGATTAGAAGAGGGTTGTCTGCGTCCTAATTAGCATATTGCATCCCCAGTTGCTTCAATATAGTAACTTCGTTTATAAAACGCCAAATTTTCACTTATTTTAGCGAACAAAGCCTAATTTTAGCTTCTTTTGAGCCATAACGCCAATAATTTGCTTCCTCAATAGAATTTCCGATTTCTAGCTGATTGCGACTGGTAAACGCTGTTACTGACAGGCAACTTAGCCTTCTATTAGGTTTGAATGTTACTACCAACAAGTTTATATATAAGCTATATCATAATAATAGCAGTTGGTTATGGTACACAAAATCTCTTACTCACAGTTAAGGCAGATGGGGCCTAGCTTACAGGCTAAAGAGCAGGTGCCGGAAAAGAACTATCAGGTTACTCCGATGTTCCTTCCCGCTGATATCAGCTCAAAGAGGGGAACTGGAGTAGTCAAGGTTGTTACCAGGCAGGAGTTCATGAATACCAGCATCACCAACTGGGTGCTTTACAATTCTACAAGGGCGGCTACATACGTCCTTGCGGTTGCAACACTTGTCCTTTTGAATGTCAATATCGTGCTTGCGGGAGTGGCAGGCCTTGCCGCAGGATATTTCTACGGAAAATACAAATTTTACACTTTCATGGCAATTGCGCAGCCGCGCCACAGGTGGCTCTTGGAAGGTACCTAAGGACACCGCTAGGGGGATAATCCCCAACACCAAGGGGAATGTTTTCCCCTAATGTGTTGCCTTACCCCTTCTGGAGGTCGCCTCTGCCCCCTTAATTTGATTGGAAAATTATTTAGGAAAAAGCAAGAAAAAAAGATGAAAATTATGCCAGAAACAATAATGCCGGGGCATCAACAGGATGTGATTGGGCTCCATAGGAGCGATGCCGCGGGCAAAAAGGATGGCGTGAATTTGCCTATGAAGACCTTCTCATATGTTGAGCTCGACCCGAAAGTTCGGGCGAATATGAGGGCGGCAACCCGTTGGGATTATGTCAACGAATACATTGGGTACTGGTCGGACAACAAGAGGTTTTGGATCTTTGCAATTTCACTTGTAGCAGGCGGAATAATGATGCTTAGTGTGTTTGCGCCAGTTGGGCTTTTGATGATCATGCTTGGCGCCAAATACCGCAACGTTGCCTGGATGGATAAGTTCGTATATGGCCGGTTCGGAAAATTCAGGTCGCTTGTTTTGGTGGACTAGAATTGAAAAAACTATTGGGACAATTGCAGAAAATCAACTCGTCCTTCCTTTATTCTTTAAATCGGAAATATTAGTAAAAAAGAAAAAAAGTGAAAAAAACATGAGCGGTGGACCAAAACTTCGCGGAAACAGCCTTATAGTGCAGGGAATGGCACTATTGGAAGAGGTAACCCCAATCAAGCCGGTGAAAGGCCACGAGCCGGACTCATATGAAAATGGGATGGGAGGCAGGGCTTCAATGCTTGGGCTTTCCCATAGGCAGGTTTATACCCTTTTGGCAATTGGGCTCATATATGCGTTCTTTTTGGTAATGACGGGCCAGGCTTAGATAATTTATATGATAAAAAGGAGAAAAAAATGAGGAAACCAATTCACGTCCGGAATTTGGATGAGATAAAGCAGATCATCCATAGCGGCGAGCAGGGGCATGGGCATGGCCATGCACACACCGGCGAACCGTACATGACGCACCAGATAGAGGGGCTTTCGCCATACAATGCGGATAACCTTCGGCCCTGGTCAACACAGCATCAGACCCACCTGCCAGAGGAAGAAGGAAAGCGCTTGCTTCCAATGTACATGCCAATGACTGCCAATGACACCCAGGGGGATGGCAAGGGCGTCAATTCAATGATGGTCAAAACCAGGCTTGAAATAATGAATGACATGTTTGATGAGAATTACAAGAACGGCGCTCCTGGAGCGGTTTACCGCGCGTATTTCATGGCGTGGCTTTGCTTTGCGATCATGCTTTTTGCGCTTACGATTAACGTTTACCTTGCGGGTTTGTTCGCATACCTTGTGGGTTACTATTGGAGCGAAAAGGAGCTTGCAAGGACATGGTCGGTTGATTGGTGGAAGAGCAAGGCGCTTATCTCGACAAACTAGAAAAAAGCAAAAAGTGATAAAAATGACACAAAAAAAGGATCAGAAAAACGTTGAAGCTTTCAATCCCCTGAAAGATTCCGGGGAAAAGGAGCGTGTATTCTACAGCAGGTATTCAAACAGCGCTGCAAAATTCAGGTGAATTGAGAAATTAGGTGAATGTATTAGTTTTGTGGATTGTTGAATTAGGTGATTGATATGGACGATAACATGCCTCCGGTGCAAATGACTTCGGTGCTAGCGGATGCCAAAAAGCCGTTCCTGAAGATGAGCACCAGGTGGGATTACCTCTCAAAATTCCTTGACATATGGAAGGAGGCCATCAAGTTCCGTGGCTATGCCGTCATTTCAGCGATTGCAGGCCTTTACTTGCTCTTCGTAGTTCCGGTTGCCGGCGTAGTCGCCCTTGGCGCTGCGACATATTTCTGGGAGCTCTACAAGTTCCGGCTGCATAGGCTTGAGTCGCAAAGGTCGGTCATGATAGGTCACTGAGCTTGAGGAGGTGGGTAGTGCCGCCTCTATTTTTTACTTTTTTCCTTTTTCTATGCCATTTTTCGCCATTACGGCATCAATGAATTCGGCTTTAACTGGTCTAACTTCTTCTACAGAATCCTGCCAAATTTTTACATATCCTCCGAAAGTATCCTTATAGGGCCTCGTTTTAAGTGTTGTTGTCCTGCCCCCATGATACATGTAATTTGGCGTGAAATATGTTTTATGCGGGCGAGTAGTATAGTTTGCATCTTCATCGCCTACTGTTTGGTAATAAATCATATCCGCAGGGTATTGATGCCTAACAATGAACCTAGAAAATGTCCCTTGATTTGGGCGAACCCTCACGCCTTTGTTATCATTATATCCGTTATATTTGCCACTTATATTCTGTGATTTTCGACCTTCAATATGATCCTTCATGTCAAGGAAAAAATTCCTATTTCCATAGGATTTACGTAATGAGGGGTATGTATCATCGCCAACCCGAAGGAAATACGCCCTTCCTTTGTACCTTGTGGGATGATATGTTCTAATGTACGAAAGCGCGATATTAGTCGCCGCCCCTGGTGATGTTTTCACGTTGCCTTTTGTATCCGCATGAAATAGAGGATGTCGCCTTGATAAAATTTCCTTTTTTGGGGGCATTATCATCTCCATTTCCGCAGGTGTAATAATATGCACGAATATGCCATGACTATTGCCAATATTGTTCAGCAAATTGGACAATTGTACTGCGTTAGGAGTGTGAGTTTCAGCAATGGGTTTTTCATGAAAATAAGCTGAATTATCTGCAATGACAAAGTGAATATCTGCGTTAAAATCTTCACTTGCACTAGCGCTTCCTCTTTCTTTCAAATGGCTGGCTATTTTTTTTAGCTGCCTCCCAAGCAATGGTTCTTTTTGAGTTCTTATTATTTGGTTAAACCCGGATTCTCCTATCCCCTTTGCCTCTGCTGCATGTACAAACCATTTTGATAGAGTCGGGATTATTTCTGCCCTTACGGAAGGTATATGGATGTAGAACGGATCCATGCTAATCCCTGATTTATAACGGATAACTGATTAATATTAGCTCTTCCCTGGGTTTACTAGGTAAAGATTGAGAAATAGAATAACTTTCGCATGACACAACTCTTCAAAAAGAGCATGATGATAGGTCATTGAGAAAATGGCTTTTTTTATTTTTTTTATGAGCACATTTGCCCCCTTATTTTACCGTTCTCCCATATGTACGCGCAGCCTGAAAAAGGATAATTTGAGTCGCAGTGCCCTACTTTTTCGTTTTCATAATTGCTTATACATTGTGTTTGGCATTGATTGGAATCCGTGCATTCCTTCCCTCCATCTGTTGTTTTAATGTAGCATCTGAAATTTCCGAATTCGTCCTGCATCCAACTTCCACTCGCCGATTTGCATTCCTTCTGTTTCCGGCACCAAGATTTTTTGTTTTATTGCCGTAGGAATTGGCGAAGGATTTGTCTGGCTGGTGCAACCTATCAGAATCAGCGAAACCACCAAAACCGCAATCAGCAGCAATCTTTTCATATCTCAAATCTACCCTTTAATCCTTCAAAAGGCTTTCCCTTCCTAGTTCCGATGCACCCTTCAGAAGGCGCTAATTAGTAATTAGCACTTTTGCCCGTTTCTGCTAACTGGCAATTAGCCCATAACTATGGCTTAATGCATATATTCTGGTCATAATCAAAAGGTTTAAATAGTATAATTTGAATTATACTAATCTCAATTATACAAAAGTGATTGGCATGGCGTTTTACGACAGAAAGAAGGAAAAGGAGGAGATAGGAAAACTGCTGGATAGCCCTAAGTTTGAACTCCTTATCCTTTATGGCCGGCGCAGGGTAGGCAAAACGGAGCTTGTGCTTCATACGACTAAGGACAGGAAAAGGCTTTACTACCTTGCCACAACCGAAAAGAACCTCGAGCGCTTTTATTCCACATGCATCGAATTTGACCCGGCGATGGCGAAATTGAGGCCTGATTTCGAGGTATTGCTGGATTACTTGAAGGATAAAGCCGAAGTCGTCATAATTGATGAATTTCAGAATATGATTAAGGAGAACAAGAATATTGTAAGCACTCTTCAGGCGGTAGTGGACACGAAACTGAAACACTCGAAACTTAAGCTGATTTTGCTTGGCTCGTCGGTTTCGCTGATGAACTCCCGGGTTTTAAGCTACCAAAGCCCCCTTTATGGCAGGAGAACCGCCTCAATCAAGCTTAAAGCGGTCTCATTTTTTGATTTGGGCGAATTTTTTCCAAAAGCTACGAAAACCGAACTAATTGAAATTTTCAGCTTCGCAGACGGCATCCCCTACTATTTGGTGAAAATCGACCAAAGCTTTTGGAAGTGGCTGGAAAACGAGGCAAAATCGGAAGGCACTTTTTTGAGGGACGAAGTAGATTTCCTGATGAAATACGAATTTGACAATCCAAGCACCTATAAGCTGATATTGGAGGCGATTGCTAACGGCAAAACGGCAGTGAACGAAATCAAGGACTTCATCAAGGTGCAACGGACGGATTTAAGCCCCTATTTGAAAAATCTGCTTGAAGTGGATTTGATTAAGCGGGAAATTCCCATAACCGAGAATCAGAAGTCCCGTTTGGGCCGCTATTATCTTAAGGACAATTTCCTCAAATTCTGGTTCAAATTCATTTATCCGAACTTGAGCAGCATTGAATCGGGGATATTTGACACCAATCAGGTCAAAAAGGAGTATTCCGCATACCTTGGATTTATTTTCGAGGAGGTTGCAAAGCAGTATCTAATCAGGAATAATGGCACTTTCAAATTCACAAAAATAGGCAAATGGTGGGATAAAGGCGAGGAAATTGATATTGTCGCAATCAACGAGCCGGAAATGAAATTCCTGTTTGCGGAGTGCAAATGGAAGGATAATGTTGATGCGATGGAAGTTTGCAAACGGTTAAGGGAGAAAACGGCCGAATTCCATTGGACTAAGCAAAAAAGGACGGATAGTTATGCTGTTTTCGCAAAATCATTCTCGAAGAAAATAACCGGGTTCGAAGGAATTGAAGTTAAGTGCTTTGATTTGGGGGATTTGGAGTAATCGACCCGTTTTCCATTACCCACCTCCTCAAACGATTTGTCATGATAGGCCATCATAAGAAGAATAATATTGCCATATTTTTTACCTTTTTTCCAAGCAATCTGGTTTGTGAATTGAATTTCGGGCGGCAGGAAAACCCATTATCCTTGGGCTTAAGCAGCGCACTTTATCCTGCAAACCCAGCAGTAGCCTCCAGGCACGGTTTCAGGTACGCCGATATCGGATGTGCATTTTTCCGGGTTGAATTTGGATTTCATTATCCTTTGGCATCCTGTATTCGGATTGTATTCCTGGCTATAGGATGCGCAGATTTTCTCCTCATATCCAGTTACGAACATTCCATAGCAATACCCCCTATATGTTTCAATTGGCACTTTTGCGCAAAGCGCTGAGTTGTTTGTGGCATTTGCCATATTGGAATAGCATAGCGATTTGCCTTCGGGCGGCTCTTGGATCCCCTCGCAGATGGATGTGTCATTTCGCAAAGTTGCGATCCTGATGTAGCAGTTGCTCGTCCGGTCGGCGTTTTCAATTTCATCACATATCGATAGGTAATTCATCCTTATGGCAATATCCTGCCTGCAGCGGTCGCGATCGATTTGGCCTTCCATCCTGGAACAAACCGTGGGCTGGCTTAGCCTTAGCGCCATTTCAAGGAGGCAGGAGTTTTTCTTTGCGGCCGGGATTATGGCTTCACATTTTGACGCATCCCTGGAAGGATCGGCAAATTTTGCAAGGCAGGCGTTTTTTGCATTGGTTTCCGGTATCTTATAGCAGATTGCAGCATCCTCCTTTGCAACTGCAACTTCGGTGATGCATTCGAATTTGGGGTAATCAAAGGGGATGCCTTCGCAGATGTCGTAAATTTTGCTATACTTGGCGATATAGGCAAAGCACTCCGAAGCAATTTTGGCATTTTGGATTTTATTGCAGCCATTGGCGTTCTTCAAATCCTGGGCATCCTGGAGGTAGCATGAATCCCTCATAGCCAAATCGCGCTGGGCGCAAGGCAGATCGTTTTCGTTTATTGGGGCGATGGAGGATGTTGGGGTTTGCGACGCCGCTAAAGTTGGCGACGGATTATTTTTGACGCACCCGATGCCCAATAATATGAATGCGAAAAGCAGAAGGGGAAGAATTTTGGCCATGGAAATCTAAGGAACCTCCCGTTGAATAATCTTTCGCATTGGCAATTGCTGGTTTCGCCCATTTTATTAAGTAAAATTGCCAATCGCCCACGTATATAATGCGGTTTTCCGTATGGTTTTTGGTGAAATTGTCAATGCGCCTCCTTTGGATTGCCATGATCGGGGTTTTACTTCTCCTAAGCTGCATCGCAGTTTCCCCCAAAATCAAGATTTCGGATGCAGTGGCGGCAATTCCTTCCGTAGTTGCCAAACTGCCTAATCTATTCAATGCTCCCGATCCTTGCAGGATGCATATGGATGGCTCCGGCGGGAAGGACAATTGCTATCTAAACATATCGATTTCCACCAGGAATCCATCCACATGTTTCAAAATCAGGGATGATGATGTTAGGGACAATTGCTATTATTTGAATGCACGTGATTCGAAAAACGTAGCAACATGCGAAAGGATCCGTTCAATCGAATTGAAGGGGTATTGCCGCAAGGATAGTGCGGTAAATTCCTCCATGGCAAATGGCTGCGACCTATCTGCGCCAACAAAAAGATCAGCATGTTTCCTCAACGAAGCGCTTGCAACAAATAGCTCATTCCCATGCAATTTGATTCCCGTGGATGGCAATCGGCAAAAATGCATTGCGGCAGTAGCAGGAAAAACCCTGGACCCATACCTTTGCCAAAGGGCATCAAATGAGTTGCAAACGGATTGCATCTTCGATATTGCCAACCGGACCAAAAAGTTGGATTATTGCGATTTGATTGGTGGCAAGGCCAGGGATGATTGCTATTCTTTGATGGCGGTCAATTTTCATGATCAAGCGCTTTGCGCAAGGATAGCAAATTCCATTTCGAAGGATGAATGCAACTATTTTTTCATTCCCACCTATTCCCTCCCTACTCGGTGCTTTTATTTCGAGGAACCAACCGTACGGGATTCGTGCTACGCCGATTTTGCGCGCATTAACCGTACGCTTTCCGTTTGCGAAAATGTCACTACTGCAAATCTGATCGGAAAGGAAACCTGCATCCGTGATGTGGCATTGGCACTTGGCAATAGTACCCTTTGCCAATTCCTGAATATAACCGGCATCAGGGATGGCTGCATTGCAAACATCTACATCCTGAACAAGACATCGCCATAAAAATAATTGCGGATTGGAATCAATGGCGGGCCAGTTTCATTAATTTTTTCCTATGCCTTCCTATCGGTTAACCCGCCCTCTTCCTTTTTTCCATTATTTTCTTTACCGCTTTCAAAACAATGCCTTCGGGCATAATGCGTACGAGTTTAGCCCCGATTTTGTTCCTCAATCCCGGAATTACCACTCTTTTTCCTGCAAATAGCCCATCGACGCCGATTTTTGCGGCCCAATCCGGCTCCATCATTGCGTTTTCCGTAACCCTTGATTTTCCAAGGCCCGCCCGTGCATTGAAGAGGGTGTTTGTGACTCCCGGGCAAAGGGCGCTAATAGTTACTCCCGATCCTTCAAGCTCGCAGGAAAGTGCCTGCGAAAATGAAAGCACGAATGCCTTTGTGGCATAGTAAACCGCCATCAAGGGCCCCGGCTGGAAGGCTGCAGTCGACGAGAGATTAAGTATTTTTCCCGATTTGCGTGCAAGCATTTCGGGCAGGAATAATTTCACCATGTGCACAAGCGCAACATTATTGAGTTCCATTTCGCCCTCGAGCTTTTCCCATGGGATCTCGCCAAATTTCCCATAATCCCCATAACCCGCGTTGTTCACCAGGATTTCCACATTAATTTTCATTTTATTTATTTGGGAATGTATTCCTGCAACCGCATTCCTTTTGGAAAGATCCTTCGGGATGATTGTTGCCTTTGTCCCAAATTCAGCCTCTATGCCTTTTTTTGCCTTTTCCAAATCCGCCCCGTTTCTGGCAATTAAAATCAGGTCAAATCCCCTGCCGGCTAGCTGTTTTGCAATCTCCAGGCCAATTCCCCTCGAGCCTCCGGTTACAATTGCATATGCCATGCTATTCGAATGGAAGCAAGTAATATAATCCGTTACAAAGGATGGGAAAATATGCGGGAATGGAACGATCAAAAATGGGCGGGGTTTTTCTGTTTCCATTATGGCTCAAGCTAAATTGGCATCAAAGGCATACCCCCCATTATTTTACAATTGTGGTTCCCGCAATAACAACCAGCAAAAACAGCACTGCCGGATTCACCATAGCCTGCGCAAGGCCGCCTGCCACCCCTTCCCCTCCAAGTGCCAGCAATGCAAACAGCACTGCAACTGCCGGCGCTCCCTGATGCCACGTGGGTGTGTTCACATCCTCGAAAAGGCTCATGCATATCACCCGTTTTTGACGCGCTATCCATCTATTTTACCTCCAATAGGGTTATGGCTAAGCCCCTTAATACTAATTTGTCGTTCTATTGGCGACAACAAAAAATTAGACACTTGGCGAAATTGGGCTCAAATATTGTACCCGTGCGGAATATCCAAATTTAATTGGTTAATTTGAAATCAACCACAACTTCATCCACATGCGGCGCATACGTCTTGACCACGCGCCTTGAAATTATGCGGAATTTCCTTCCAGCTTTTTTGCATGCCGCAAAAACCTTTTTCCCAGCATCCCCAAACGCATCGGGCATTTCGCCTTTTGGTATGTGATAGAAATGGATGATTCCGTTTTTCGCAGTGGAATTGATCGCATCCCCTAGGAATTCGTGAGCGAGGTGGGGAAGCGGCATTATCGCCCTGCTTGCCCATCCTTTGAATTTTGGTTTTAAAAGCACTTTTTTTACATCCCCTTCAATAACTTTAATTTGATTTTCCACTTTATTTGACCGGACATTCTTTTCCATGAATTTTACACCGATGGGATTTAGCTCGATTGCAACGATTTTGCATTTTGGCTGTTTTTTGGCAATAATTACCGGGTAAAAGCCAGCGCCGGCAAAAAGGGCCAAAACATTTTCCCCCTTCCTTACTTGCGAGGCGATCCGTTCCCGCTCAAAACTAAGCCTTGGGGAAAAATACACCTTTCCAAGGTCGATTTCAAAAGAGCCGCCGCTTTCCTTATATGTTGTAACGAGCGATTTTTTACCTGCGATGACCTTCAAACCCTTCACGCGGAATTCCCCCTTTACTGCGGAGGTTTTCTTTGCAACCGTTTTGAAATTTGGGTGGCATTCCAGGAAAATGGCGCCTATTTTGCGTTCCTTATGCGTTAGCCCATCGGGAATTTCCATGACCGCAATTCCTCCCATGGAATCAAATGAGGATGCCATCTCCTGCGATTCCTTTTTTGTTAGAATCTTCCTTTCAATTAAAATTCCCTTCCAATCCTTTTTTCCTTCCCTAAGCGCAAGGGCCTTGCTGACGATTATCGACCCTTCGGGAATGGCAAACTTTTTCACTATTGGAAAATAGATGGAATCAGTATCCTTTGCAATTTCAAATTTTGAATCGAAAAGCGCTTTTTCAATGAGCAATCTTCGCATCTTTTCCGCATCCTTGAATGACACTTTCAGCGCAAGCATCCATATCCCTCCAATAAAGCGGCCTTTTGAATTCCTCCCCCCCCCAATGCCGTCTATTTCGCCCTAATTTGGCCAATCAAATCTATCCCGAGAGCAAATTAACAGGAATACTCTTTTAAATCTGCCTTGCCTTTTCATGCCATATGGTTGACATTATAGATGAATTTTTCGTAAAGCCAATGCAATTCCCCGACCTTTACCCGCCATACAATACCTATAACACCGCTGCTTACGCGGCAATTGCACTTATTGTCGCTTTCCTTGCCTACAAATACATCCGTTCAAGGAAAATTGCAATCGACCCAAAATTCTACTGGGCCGTTTTGCCCTTTATTTTCATGGGCGCGATAATGCGCGTGATTCAGGATGCGGAAATATTGCCACGCAGCCTGAATGTTGCAGGGATCACATTTTACCCCTTCATAACGCCGGGAATTTACATCCTGATGTTCCTGATCCTTGGAGTAATCTATTTGGTTGCCAAATCATCCTCAAAAGAAAACCACGAAGTGATGATGAAAAAAATACGAAATTCCGGAATTGGCCTATCCGCAGTACTGTTTGCAATTCTGGCGCTTTGGGGCCTTTCCCGCATCACCTTAGAAAAAGTCACGTTCATGGCCGCAATTTTGCTCCTTGCCAGCCTTGGCCTTCTCGCATTCGAGCTTATCAAATCCAAAATTTACAATAAGCGGGAAAATGCCCTCTACAAAAACCTTGAGCGCACAACCCTTTTCTCCCAGGTTTTGGATGGCGCGGCAACATTTGTCGGGGTTGGCATGGGGGGATATTCGGAGCAGCATGTTGTTGCAAATGCAATATTTGGGATTTTCGGAACGCCCCTTTCCTTCTTTTTCGTAAAGCTTATTTTTGCCCTCGCAATCATTTACGCTTTAAGGAAGGAGGCTGAAAGCGCAGATGAACATGTTTACGTGTTGGTGCTGATAACGGTATTCGGCCTAGCTCCGGGGGTCCGGGACGCCCTAAGGCTTTTCTTTGCGGTTTAAGGTGACGTCAAATAATGGATGGAAAAGGTCAGGCGGATATTGCAAAGGCATCGTCGCCTCAGGCTGATTCCGCCCAAAGCACAACAAAGCCCAAAAGAAGCGGCAAAACCCGCGAGCACTACAACAAGCAGAAGTCACAGGCATTTTCCTATTTCCGAATTGATGCTAAGGATTCGGAAAAGATTTTGGCAAACCAATTCACAATCTATAATTTCATTACCAGCTCATTTGCGTTCTCGCAGACAAAAAAAGAATTGACGATCCAGGTGCTTGAGGAGTTGAAAAAGGGTGAAACCACCTTTATCCAGATGCAAAAAAAGCTCGGCGCCAAGAAGAGCACGCTTTACATGCTTGTCCTTTCACTTCAAAAATCGGGCCTAATCGAGCCATCCGAAAAGAATGCGCCCCTACGCCTTTCGGGCTCTTTTTCGAAGATGCTTTCCCTCTATTCGCAGTGGTGGGAGAAGTGGCTTAAGGAGTAGCGCTCATTTCGGATAAATTTTTCTCAGAGCTTCCATAGCTTTAGATTTCGAAAGTGCCCCTTCAACATTCTGAACGAACGGATGGTTAACATCTCTAATCGAATCCCCAACCTTTATTATTATGCGCAGCTTATCGCCGAAGGTGTGCTGTTGAATCGTATCCGCCAACCCAAATATTCGGAAATCCCTTTGGGCTGCATTGCCAACGCCGATAATTTGCCTGCCGCCCTTTCCCTCAAACCTACTAATCTGCTGGCCATCTGCCTTTGGGCCCATTTGATGCATTGCTTCATCGATCGCTATAGCTAGTTCGAGCTTGGCTCCTTCAACCTGATGGGCTAAAATTTCATGGGGCAGTCTTAATGCCAGGTGCTGCTCTCCTTTATGCCTGACCAACTCTAGCTCAAAAGTCATATTTTATTTTAATGAGGGCTATTATTTTAATTGCAGCACCTTAACTGATACCATGCAATTCCTAGAACTTGCGCAGGTCTTTGAGATTATGGAAAAGACGGCCTCCAGGCTGCAGCTGACATCCCAGCTTGCAAAAGTCTACTTCAATTCTAATGCGGCTGACGCTAGGCATCTGACATACCTTTGCCAAGGGATACTAGTGCCGGAATCGCAGGGAATCCAGCTTGGCATTGGTGATAAGCTAGCGCAGAATGCAATTTCAAGGGTTTCGGGCAGCAGCATTAAGCAAATCGAAGAGCTTTACCGCAAGGAGGGCGATCTTGGGGCAAGCGCCCAAATCCTTCTTTCAAAAAAAGCCCAATCATCCTTATTGCATGAGGATTTGACCACTAGGAAGGTATATGATAATTTCCTTCGGATTGCAACTGCATCGGGCGAGGGCTCGCAGGACCAGAAAATAAACCTCCTATCCGAGCTTTTGACCAATGCCTCACCAATTGAGGCAAAGCACGTCATCCGTTTTGTCCAGGGAAGCCTTCGATTGGGCGTTGGCGAATCCACGATAATTGATTCGCTTGCAATTTATTGGATACTGAGGGCTGCAGCTATCGGGACCCACCTGAATTTCGATGGAAAAAGCATCCCGATTTCCGGTATCTCGCCGGAATTTCGAAGCGATAGGGATGCAAAAAAAGGAGAGGCTTCGACCATTTGTTTTTTGGCAAATGGAGAATTGGAGGGGATTTTTCCACTAAAGAAGGGGGTGGAGGTAATTATCGCCTCAAAACTGGGGAATGTTGCCGGTGATTTTCTTGCAGCCTCAGTTAAAGGAGCAAAAACGGAAATAACACTCGAGATCCTGGAGGAAAAAAAGAAATACAAGGCGATCATTGAGCGCGCTTTCAACATGCGCTGCGACCTTGGGGAGGTGGCTGAAAATGTCCTTGAAGGAAAAATTGCCTTGCTGGAAAAAATTTCCCCGAGGCTTTTTTCACCAATAAGGCCGGCGCTTGCCGAGCGGCTATTGACGCCCGAGCAGATAATTGAAAAATTAGGCGATTGCTCGGTTGAAGGCAAATATGACGGTTTCCGCCTCCAAATACACAAATCAGGATCGAAGGTAATGATATTTTCCCGCAAGCAAGAGCCCATGACGCACATGTTCCCGGATTTGGTCAAGGCAATCCAAAAGGAATTCTTAGCAAAGGATGCGATATTGGAAGGGGAAGCAATAGCATTTGATGCCAAGCAGAATAAATTCCTCCCATTCCAGGTAACCATCCAAAGGAAAAGGAAGCATGATATTTCGCAGATGGCCTTAAGCGTCCCTTTGCGCCTTTTCGCATTCGAGCTGCTCTTTGCCCAAGGAATTGACTACACAAATGTACCCTATGAAAATAGGAGAAAAATGCTCGAATCCTTGATCGCAAAGGATGCCAAAGTTATCCAAATGGCAAGCCGCATCATCGCAAAAAAGCCTGTTGAACTCCGGAATTTCTTCGAGCTAAGCCTTAGGGAGGGGCTTGAGGGGATCATTGCCAAAGACCTGCATGCCCCCTACACTGCGGGCGCTAGGAAGTTTGCCTGGATCAAGATGAAGAAAAGCTACGGGAAGGTTGCGGACACGTTCGATGTTGTGATCATCGGTTATTACTACGGGAAGGGGAAACGGGCGCAATTTGAGTTTGGGGGCGTGCTTACCGCAATATATGACCCCGGATCCCAAAAATACAAGAGCATCGCAAAAGTGGGGACGGGATTTTCAGAAGAGGAGATGGGGCAGTTCAAAAAGGAGCTTGAGGGGATTTCACTTAAAGAAAAGCCCGCATCCGTGGAATCGGAAATCACCCCCGATGTTTGGGTCAAGCCAAAAATAGTAATAGAAGTAAATGCGGATGAGATTTCCAGGTCCCCGACCCATTCCGCAGGAAAGGGACTTGTAGGTGATGAGGGCTTTGCGCTAAGGTTCCCAAGGCTAGTTTCCGTTAGGAAAGACAAGGGTCCTAAGGATGCGACAACGGAATCTGAGATTTTTGAACTTTTTGAACTTCAGGGGCAAAAATGAGGTCAATTGAAATTCATTCTGTCATTAGTGCAAAACCCTCCGAAAAATTTCCCGCCTCGATAATTTTAATTCCAGCCGGGGCGGATGTTATTTTTTCACCCATGGGAACAATTAGCGTCGTGTAGTTTGTCCCATTCAGGGAAGTTGCCTTCTCCTCGATGAAGCCAACCCTCCCAATTGACCCATCCTCGTTGATGGCTCCCGTAATCAGGATGTTGTTTTTGAGTTTATTTCCCTCAAGGCCTGCCAGCGTCAGAACCGCAATTGCAGCTCCGGCACTCCTTCCTGTAACGATCTCCGATCCGCCTATTATCTTGAATGAAATGTCCGTGCTTGCGCCGCCTCCCTTACGGGCGTTTTTCCTTGCTAAATTAACCGCTGTAATCAGGGATTTTTGGGTTTCGGGGCTGATTAGGGGAAGGCCAGTACTTACCTCGATTGATGTTATTCCAGATCCGGGGTTGAAATCCGCTATGATTTCCGCAAGCGCCCCGTTGCCATCCTTATCTACTGCGGGAATTGCAATTGACAGAACTGTGGATTTTTTTGGGGCAGCGGGATCATTAGATGGAAATGTTTTTTCAGTTGCAGATTCGCCTTTTTCCAAATCCGAATTATCCCCTTCCTTTTGACGGGGCAGGTTTATCCCAAGCAATATGCCAATTGCCAGGATTGCAATGAATGCAAGGGGGATTGCCCCTTCTAATGGCGCCCTTTTCGCCTTAATCCTATCTCGCATTTTGACTGATCCCTCAATTATTTAGTTCCCCGATTTTTTTTGGCGCACCAGCTCTTTTAGCCCAATTCCCTGAGCCCTCATCCAAATCGCTAGCACAATTGCCGAATCCAGGAACCATAGGAATACGTGTATCGGCGTAAACCAGGCGGGCGCAATTGCAAGCGGCAGTATTGTAATGTATAGCCTCGCCAAATTGAATAAGAATAAGGGCGGCGAAAATGCCAGCAAATACTTAACCCTCCTCGAGTTGCTTATTTTTGTCGACCACAAAAGCGCTGCCAGGAGGATTGGCATGAATAGGCCTGAGCATTCGGCGACAATTTCAATTGTGACACTTCCGATAATTATGGCATTGCCATTAAGCGCCCCACTTATTCCCCACATTTTCAAAAGCCCAAATTCGAATCCAGCAATCCATTCCAAAAGCGGCTGCATGGGGGTTATTTTCAGGAGCAAAAATAGGCAGGAGAATATGGATAGGAATTTTAGGAGGAATGAAGCTTCGGCCGCTCTTAGGGGCATTTTCCATTCCATCGATTTTACCACGGGACCTTTTTCAAATTAAGCCTATGGGCAATCACATTGGCTAGTATGTGCATCACAAGTGTGATGATGATTACCGTCCCCAGATCGCCAATCGAGAGGTAAAATCCTTTTGCAATGTATGTGAAAAGTATTGCCGTGAGGATGAATAGCAATTGGTCGGTTACAAATAGGGGTTCTCCAGGCGCAATATTCAGCCTTCGCTTGAAAAAGCTCCCAAGCAAATCGCCAAATATTGCCCCGACAACCATTAATGCGGTTATGAGGAGCTTTTGGCTTGGATCCATGATTTGCGTCAAATAGCTTTGCATGGTATATGTGAGAATTGCGCCAACCGCAAACCCGGCTATTATTCCCCCGATTGTCCCCCTAATCGTCTTGCTATTGCCAAGTATTCGCCGCTTATCCGGGAAATTTGCGCCAAAATCAAGCGGCCCCATTCCCGAGAGCAAAACCGGCGCGGAATTAGCTATGTATGCGGGCAGGATGAATAGGATCAGCTCGAAGAGTTCCATAAAACCAACTTTTTAGCTACTAAAACGTTTACTCTTTTATAAACCCTTTGGGCAGGATGGCGGTTTATGGAAAAAATAGGGCAAACATTTATCCGACGGGTTTGTCAATATTTTTATCAGCCCTTCTGCAAATACTTTCCATCCCAATTTGAATTTTATCCATCTGTAAAAGAAGGTGCGTTCCCAAATTCGGGCATTTACGTTACTTTCCTTGCATCTTGCGCTTCATTTGGCTATAAAGAATGATTTTAAATATGGGGCGGCATAATGAAACCATGAAATATTGGCTATTTTTGGCAACTTTAGGGCTGCTGCTAAACCCGGTTTTAGCCGAATGCCCTTTTCTCCAAATTGAGCCCATAACTTCCGCCAAGGTCACGGAAGGCACGCAGGCAATATTTGCGATTGCAATTAAGAACAATGCCCCCGGCATCCAAAACGTTTACATCTCCTCAACCAATAATTACCTTGGCATTGCCGAAACTTATTTTGATTCCAGCTTTGTTGCGCTTGCACCCAATGAGGATGCCGTATTCAATTTTTTTGCATCGGCAAAAGCCGGCAGTTATGATTTTCCAATCGAGGCAAGTTCGGATTTGGGTTCTTCCGGCTGCTTTGAATCCTACGTTTTGCATCTTGATGTGGGAAACGGCGAGCCCACAGTGAGTGCCGAAACCGGCATTTCCGCCTCCATTTCACCCCCCGGGCTAAGGCAGGTATTTCCGGGGACAAAAACCACTTACGAAATCACAATAAGGAATGATCTTGGCGAGGAAATTGTAGGGAGCCTTGATGCGCCATCCAATCCATTTGGGAACGGGGTATCATTTTCCGAGTCCGATTTCAAGGTTTTGAAGGGGCAAACAAAAATAGTGAAGGCGGGCATAACTTTGCCTCCTGGAACCCCCGCAGGTGATTTTGAGGTTGTGATCCGCCTTTCAGCCACATCCTCTTGCTGCACAAAGGAATTCATTTTCCCTATAACTTTGCGCTCGATTTCCAAAACCGCGGATTTGCGCCTCATAAACCCGCCTCTCGAATGCATATTCGTCAAGCACTCCCAAAGAGGGCAATTCGAGCTTGGCGTTCGAAACGATGGAGAATTAAGGGGCCCCTTTACCCTCTCAATGGCCGGGGATGCGGATGCGCTAAGTTCCACCCGGCTTCCTCTTCGCCAATTCGAGCTTGCGCCCGGCGAGCGCGATTATTTCAACCTGACCATTTTCCCGCCGCAAACAACGCCCCTTGGAATTTATCGCTTCATTTTGGAGGCAAAGTACCTGGGGTTCTTATTGTTCCAAAAGGAATTTTGCTATGAGGTGGAGGGGTTAAGCAATGTTGCGGTGGAAAAGCCCGTTGATGCATCCGTTACTAGGTGTGAAACAGATTCATTCAAATTCAAGGTTAGGAACATCGGCACCCTCAAGGATGAATATGCAATCGAGGCAAAACCCCTTGTGAAGGCAAATTCGTTCATCGAGCCGGAAACCTTTTCCCTTGCGCCCGGTGAAATCCAGATTGTGAATTACATTGTCCAAACATCCTGCGCAACCCCCGTAGGAAGGCAGGTTGCGAATGTGATTATCCGGCCAAAAACCGCCTCCTCAATTTCCGCAAGCATGCCCTTTGAGGTTTTGGCAAGGGATGGGCAGGGCATCCTTGAAATCGACGCTCCAAGCAAGATTAATGCAATAGTTGGCGCCGATAAAATCCTCATAATAAATGCGAATAATCCAGGGGAGACGGATGCGGCTGATTCCGAAATTGGGATAACCGGCATTTCCTCCTCGTGGGTGAAAATTGCAACCGGCAAGGCAACAATCAAGGCCGGCAAAAGCGCGCCATATTATGTTACAATAAAACCCCTAAGCGTTGGAAGCTACAAATTGAAAATTACTGCAAAATCCGGATCCGAGATCACAACAAAGGAAGTAGATTTGGTTGTTGAAGAGGCAAGGCGCGGAATTGATTATTCCTATACCTTGCAGCCATTAAAGGAAGGGACGATTACCAAATCCGCAATCATCACGCTTACAATCAGGAACACCGGAAATTCCCCCCTCACCAATATTGGCGCAAAAGCCGATGAAAGCGATTTGAATATAGTTCCCCTCGATACCATTTCGCAAATCCAGCCCGGGGCTAGCGCCACATACCGGCTTGAGGTTAAACCCCTAAAGGATGTCCTTCCGCAGGATGTTATGCTGAAAATATTCTCAAGCGAAGGCGCGGCAACTGGAAAGCCCATTTCCCTTCCCGCAATGAATATCGAAGAGCCCCAAAAGCCTGAGGAGTTCCCCTGGAGAATTCTCATTATTGGGTTCCTTTTGATAGTTGTATTTTGGCTTCTTTCGAAGCAGACAATTTGAGATTTATCCTAAAAGCTAATTAATATATTTAGATTTAGCAAGATTATATTTTCTATCCAACCCCAATTTTCGAAGGTAATAATAATTATGGTCAAACGCGCATTCCTAATCCACGGCTGGAACGGAAGGCCTGAGGGTGGATGGAGGCCATGGTTGAAAAGCAATCTCGAAAAAAGGGGTTTTGAGGTATGCTCAATTGCGATGCCAAATCCTTCCAGGCCAAAATCTAATGCATGGATAAGGGCAATTGCTAAAGCAGTTGGCTCTCCAGACTCAAGCACTTATCTTATCGGCCATAGCCTTGGCTGCATCGCAATTTTGAGATATCTCGAATCGCTTCCACCAAAAACCAGGGTTGGAGGGGCAGTTCTGGTAGCCGGCCTTGTTCAAAACATAGGGATGTTCCTGTTCGACTCATTTTTTTCAAAACCAATCGATTGGAAGGCAATCAATTCCCATTGCAAAAAATTCATATCAATTAATTCCGACAACGACCGGTATGTCCCTCTTGAGCACGGCTATGGGATGAAGGAAAAATTGGGCGCAGAACTAATCATAAAAAAAGGCATGGGCCATTTTTCAGGGGATGAGGGATGCGTGGAACTGCCAATTGCGCTTGATGCTGTGTTAAAATTGGCAAAATAACAGCGTGCTCCCTATTTCCTATAAATATGCTTAATCCACAGTTTCTTGATAAATGGAAGGGTTAGGGTGGAGAGCATGAACGCAGCCGTGGGAACAAGTGCATTCAGCCATGGTTCGGGTATCGAAACAGCCTGCAGATAAGCGCCAATAGCCAGATAGGTAAAGGCCATAAGAAGTGCCCGTCTTGAATGGCTTGTTTCCCATGCCTTCTCCGTCTCAACACTAGCATTCCTTTCCTTGATCTTTTTTACCTCCTTTTCCAGCATTTCGATTCTTGGCATTTTACGCCCTCAATACTTTTTTAAAATAATTTTTTTTACCTCCCCCGTATGCGAGTCCACTTCTGCCAGGTCGCCATCATCAAGCAATTTGGTTGCATTCCTAGTTCCAATGATGCAGGGGATTTTCAGCTCCCTTGCAACAATTGCCGCATGGCATGTAATTCCGCCCTCATCCGTGACAATTGCGCAGGCCTTTTTCATTGCAGGCAGGAAATCCGGAATTGTCATTGGAGTCACAAGCACACTTCCGGGCTTGAATTTGGGGATCTCATCAATGGCAAAAAGTTTGCTCACCTTTCCGCTGACCTTTCCACCATCGTAGGCAACACTTCCCCTAATTGCCCCCCATGCGGTTTTTTCCTCCTCGTAGGAATAGCCGCATTCCTTGAAAATCCCCAAGTGATTTTTCGTTGGGAATAATTTGCCTTTGCAACGGACATATCCCCTTGACCTTCCGGCCAATATTTCAAAATTAATTTTTTTCCCATCCATAAGCGGAATCAATTCACTTTCTGAAAGGTATTTTGCATAATGGTTGGATTTTCCTAGCATGCGCAGCTTTTTGCCCGCCAATTCCCTTAGGAGGTAATCTATTGCCTCAAAGACGCCATCACTGTATTTCCTACTTGCATAGGCATCTGAAATTATGCCCTTGCCGATTTTTCCACCAACTTTTTTCTTGATTCCTTCCGCCAGGACGGCCGGAATAAGGATGGATAGGCGAAGCATTGGGAAAAGGAGCAGGTGCCTATCCTTTAGGAGCCTCGCATCAGCCCCGCTTGTTTTCTTCTTCCTCTTTATTTTTTCAAGTATTGCCCTTGTCCGGTCTATGTCGTCCCTGAATTTCCTGCTGATTGAATAATACCACTTTGGTGCTTTTGCAAGCTTGTCCAGAAGGGCTTTTTTCATCAACTCGAAATCTGCAGTTATGTAATAGGATGTGACGCTTTTTCCATCCGATACTATGATGTAGTCCCTGTTGCCCCTCCCTACCTCCTTTTCAAATTTTTCACAAAGCCCGTATGCCCACCACTCGCATGCATAAAGCGAAAAATCCCGCGTAAACTGTTTTGTTAGCTGTTGCATAATGACCGTTGCAAGATAGTGAAGGAGCCGATATAAAATGCTGATCCCCAAGAATCAGAATATCAAATGGGGTATGTGTAAAATGGGCACCCTGCATTCTGGAGGCGTCAAATGGGCCCATAGGGAATTGCAACGCCTTGCCCCCTTCTTTACCAAAGAAGGTGGCGATGGCTCCGCCGCCAAGAAACCCATTTGGTTTGCAATCTAAACTGTTTCTTTTTGTACCGACACTACTTTTTCTCCGCAAAGAGCGAAGCTCTTTGGGGCCGCGCAGACTTTGTCTGCACGGTTCAAAAGAAAAAGCCGTGTCGAGTGGGCCCATAGGGAATTGTTCCTCGCCATTTTCTGGTCGAGCTCTTTTTCTAAAAGAGGTCGAGGCGAATTGAACCCCACGTCTTTCGCACGTCAAGCGAACGTCTTACCGACCGACTCTGGGCCCGAAGCAGAGAAGATTTTATTTGTTAAACATTAAAAAGCATTGGCAACCAAATAAAACGTCCCTGGGCTCGTAGTGGACTGGTAACACGCCTGCATGGCATGCAGGAGACAGCGGGTTCGATTCCCGCCGAGTCCACTTTAAAGGATTTTTGCCCTCTTGATGATTTCAAGCGCTTTTGGCAATAGTCTTACCGTATATTGGCGCGCACGTCCCAACGTTTTGCTTGCCTGCTCATGCGTCAAATCCATGTAATTTATTAGCAGAACAGAAAGGACATGGTCTTCTGTTAATTTACTCGGGTTCGAGCGATGGAAGGATATGATTTTCCCTAGCACATCCTCCAATTCGATGCTTGTTTCCATCTTGCTGGCGGCTTTGCCCCTATCTCCAAGGCTCCGTTCTGGAAGGTCATACGTACGTTCTATCCTTTTTCTTGTATCCCTTTTTATATAATTGAGCAAAGCGTTCGTAATCACCCCGAAAGCATATGTATTGATTGGAACTCCCTGTTCCGTGAAAGTATGTATGGCCCTCCAAAGGTACTCTTGGCTAACGCTATGTATTTGGTGATGGTCTAAATTCGGGTTTCTAAAAATATAATATGCTGCCATTCTTTTTGCCAAAGGTTGGAATTCTGAAAAATACCTTTCGCGTTCCCCCAGTGGCGGAAATCCATATATCCCTTTTTCCCCCAAAATTAGCGGAGTATGCTTAGTGCGTGCCTTGAATCCTGCGCCTAACGATTCGGCATAGGCTAGTAATTTGGAAGGTGTCATTCCCCGATATTATGCGCTAACGGCTTTTTTCTTGCAGGCATAATGATTACCGGTCGGGGAAAAATAAAAAACTAATATGCATATATCACAGATTCGCCGGCGATATGTAAACAACAGTGTCCCCGCGAAGCAAAACCGTGTTGAGCTTCCTTTTCATCTCGCCATTCTTGAGCTCCTCGCCGTTTTCAATGACAAGGTTCATGTGCACATCGAAGCTGGCAAGCGTTCCGCGGATCTCAACATCCCCCTTGAGCTTGACAAGCACGCTTTGGTTTAGCGCATTGTTCAACACATCAAAAGGCCTTTTTTCCACCATTTTCATCCCCTCTTTTTTTTAAAAAATATAATAAATGAATAATGCAACCTGGGCGCAGCATTACGGTATGGCGTATCGCCCCCATTGCCGATCAATCCATCCCTTTCTCCCTCCAATTAACTATTTTTATTTGTTTTTCCTGCCAAATATCAAATCCAGAATAGATGCCAAGAATCCCTTTTTAACCTTTGTTTCGATCACAACCTTTTCCCCCGTCAATTTGCCCGCAAGGTAGCGGATCTCCCTGGCGGCCGGTGAATTGGGATTTCGAATGACAAAAGGGACCTGCACTGATGTAGCCCTCCTGACTTCCACATCATCCGGTATCTGGTGCAAAAGCTTTGCCGAAAGCAAGGTTTCTATTTCCTCCTTTTTGACTTCCGTTTTGTCCCCCAAAACCATATTCTCAATAATGCCGGTAATTGTCATCCCCTTCTTCCCCGCGTAATTTATCACCTTTAGCGCATCCGCAAGGCTCGCCGGATTTGGCGTGACCACGACAATCATTTCATTTGAGGAGGCAATCACATTCTCCACGACCTTATCCATTCCCGGCGGGCAATCAATGAGGACGATATCCGCAATCGGCTCCAAATCCTTTATCGCATCGGGCAGCTTTTCCAAAACCAGCCTTTTAACCCTTTCAAGCGAAAGGCTCGAGGGCACATATTTGAGCTTTCCGGGCCCCTCATAAACCGCGTCCCTGATGTTGGTTTCACCAAGAAGCACGTTGTGGAGGCTGATTGGCGCCCTATCAATTCCAAGCATTATGCCTACATTAGCCATGGAAATATCCGTGTCAACTACGACTACCCGCTTTCCAAGCTGCACTAGGGCAATTCCCAAATTGACGGCAATCGATGTCTTTCCAACGCCCCCTTTGCCCGAAGCAATTGCAATAATCCTCATAAAATATCACTGGCCCTTTCCCTTGAATAGATCGCGCAGGAAATCATCGGCATCATCCGTTTCCCCCTGCGGCTTTTCCTTCTTTTCGACATCGCCCAATTTGAATTTTTTCATGATCTCAATTTTTGACCCGCTGCCATCCCCCTCCTTTACCTGCTCCTCAAAAAGTGCGGAAAAAGTTTCGGATTTGAGCTTTTTGATGTCTGCATCGCTTGGAAGGCAAATTGCCTGCTCGTTGAATGCAAGTATCAGCTGCACCTGATCGTTGGTGAGCTGGAATATGTCTGAAATGCCATGCCTTGCGGCTGCCGCGTTCATTACCCTCTGGAATGCCAAATCGCCCATGATCTGCTTTGCGTATTTGAAATAATCATAAAAGCTCGCGACAATTTTGCCATTGTCGAATACCACAATGCCCTCCTCGATGCCTGATGACCCTTCGATTGTGATTGCAAGGTAGCCGTTGAAAACCTTGTCCTTCAATTCCTTTAAAAGGGAGGGGAAATCTATTGCCGCGGTATCGATCCCTACTTTTACGGGTATTCCCGGAGGAAGATTCATATTCATCAAGCTTTGAAAAAATTACTCTTTCCGATTTATTAAGGACACCTATATGGCGCAAGGAAATGGCAAAATATTGCCCGCCAATCTATTTGTCCTTAAACAATAAAAATAATCGATATGGAAAAGATATGGCTTCCCAGAATAAACAAATTCAAATCACTCGCCAATATCCTCGGGCTTCCTTTTCATGTAGCCGTTTAGGTAATATGCGGCAAGGACAAGGATGATGAGGAGTGAGGCTGGCATCAAAAGTCCCTTGTAATCAAAGCCCTCCGGCGCGGGGGTGGTCGGCCTTGGCGTTGCATTTATGCAGCTTTTGAGCCTATCATTTAGATTGGCCGCCACCTCCTCCGCCTTTGCCACTTTTTCGGGAACCTGCAGATATGCCGATGTGTCCCTTGGGAATGACGGGTCCATGACGGCCTCGATTGCGTCCCATCTTTTCAACAGGTCGGCATTGCTAAGCCTGCACGAATTTAGCGCGGGCTCGTTTTGCTGCGCCAGAAGGGAATCGATGACTTTGGCGTTTTTAGCGCGGGTGTATGCATATTGGGCATTTGTCCTGGCCTTCCTATATTGCAGGCTGTAGATGGTATCGTTTACAAAGCGCTCGCGCTTCATTTTCCGATCGGAAAACTCCTTCTTTTTCAGCGCAAGGGAGGCGTTGTATGAGCGCAAAACGGAATCCTTCACCTTGAAGTTGGCAAGTTTTGCAAGCTCGGTGGCAACTGCGGGGTCGCCAATGGTTTTTTGCCTATCCTGCACGGCCTTTTGGTATTTATCGGCGGCACCGACAAAATCATGGAAATAATTGACGCTCCCGTCATACCGCTCCATTATCAACTCAAGATCGGATGGCACAAGGTCCTGGTAGGCTATGTTTGATATGAATGTCTCATATGAGTCAATGCCCTCCATGATCCGGGATAGGGCATCATCGGCGGCATTTTGCACACGGAAAAGTGAATCGTCAATTTCCGTCAAATCCTCATCGCTTTGCCTTTTGATGTTGTCAATAATTGGCGTTTCAACGCTATCCAGCTGGAATTTGAGCGAATCCATGATGTTCCTCAAATCCTGGAATGAAATCCCCCTATCCCTAAGGATTTGGAGAGATTCCAAATCGTAATCCAAGGAGTATAGTTCGCGCAATGTGCCCTCGTTTTCCTCCAATATCCCCTCATCGCCCTCCTGCCTAACAATGATGATTAGGTTTTTCACCTTCGAATCCTGGGGCTGGATGTATGCGTGCCAGTATGTTTTCCCATCGTAGATAATCGGGTTCAAATCCTTTGGGACCTCCACCGCCTCGTCCTTGTTGCCGTAGACAAATGCGATTGTCTGCACATTTTCAGAGGAGAAGAGCGCGCTTGCAAAATTAAATAGGTAAATCAGGCCAAACAAAACAAATGCATGCTTTAAGCGCATCAATATCCCTTCATGCCCAGCCTTAGAAAAATTAAATACGCTACTTTCCTTTAAAAGCGTAATCTTCCGATAATAAAACTTATAATAGGCTGGACGGTAAAGTTGTATTCTTTAAAAAAATAATAAAGAATGGTGAATTATTTGATCCGTGTAATCCTCGTTGACCCGATGTACCCCGTTAACATCGGCTCGGTTTGCCGCGTCATGAAGAATTTTGGCGCAAAGGAGCTATACCTGGTCAGGCCCCAGACCAAAATCACCGGCGAATCGGTCAAATATGCCAAGCACGCCTTGGATATTTTGAACAAGGCAAATATTGTGCCTACTTTTGATGCTGCGCTTTTGGGAATGGACTATATTATCGGAACAACCGGCGTTGTGCCCCGTTTTGGCTATGCACTGAAAAGCTGCGTTTCTCCAAAGGACATGGCTGGAAGGTTTTCAAAGAGGGATAAAATCGCAGTTGTGCTTGGAAACGAGGGGGTAGGCCTAACTCTTGCGGATCTGCAAAAGTGCGATCTTTTGGTTTCCATACCTGCAACTAGAAAATATGGGGTCCTAAACCTATCCCACGCATGCGCAATTGTGCTCTATGAAATTTTCCTTGCCAAAAAAACCTGGAGCCACTACCGCCACGCCAATAAGAAACAGGTAAAATTCCTGGAAAAGATGTTTGGGGAAACCGTTTCCATGCTGGGGGAAATCCGTGACAAGAAGAAAGTGGAAACGGCATTCAAGAATGTCCTTGGAAGGGCCCGCCCTTCGGATGAGGAGCTGCAGGCCCTCTTTGTTGCCTTCGGAGGGATAAGCAAGAGGTTCAAGCCAAAAAAAGTAGGCGCGGTTCCGTGATTTTCTCTAGGAGATGCACAATTCAATATGCTTAATTTGCTATTTGCCCGCTTTACCCTCCTTCGTTGGGGGTGTCCATGTCTCCATGATATCTTTTCCAACCAACCCGTTCTCAAAGTTACGTTTATATACTTTTAGTTAGAAACTAATATCGCTTTTCCTGCTATTTGCAATGAGCCTTTAGGGCTGATTTTGTTTGCAGGAAAGGAATAGGTATAATCAATGGCCAGAATGCATACTCGAAGGCGGGGGGCAAGCAAGTCCCACAAGCCCAAGCGCTCAAATGCGCTGATGTGGGTTGCCGTCCCAAAGGAGGAAGTCGAATCAATAGTTGAAAAACTTGCCAAGGAGGGCCACAAGGAAGCCGAGATTGGTACAATCCTTCGCGACCAGCATGGCGTCCCATCCGCTAAATTAATTGCCGGCAAGACAATTTCACAAATCCTAAAGGAAAAGAATTTGACGCCCAAGTATCCATCGGATCTTTTGGACCTAATCAAGAAGGCAGTTAGGATGCGGAAGCATATGTCATTAAACAAGAAGGATAAACTTAACAATAAGCAATTGATACACGTCGAGGCAAAAATCAAGCGCCTTGCGAAATATTACCGCGGCAAGAAACTGCCAAAGAACTGGAAGTACGATCCCGTGCAGGCTGCGCTTTTAGTCAAGTGATGGCGTGGCTGCGATTGTGAAGTTATAATAATCATCTGAGTGGGAAAATGGCACAAAAAAAAATAGTTGACAACTGGAAGGCAAAGAGCTGGTATGCAGTCCGCGCCCCAAAATTCCTTGGCGAGGTCGAGGTGGCCCAGGTCATTGCGGTTGATGATGAGCACCTTATGGATCGCATCATCATAATCCCCCTGAAGGATGTCACAAGGGATATTTCGCACACATATGTCAACATCAAGCTTCGGATCACCGAAATCAAGGGCAAAACCGCTTTCACCAAATTCATCGGCCATGAGGTATCCCGCGAATTCATACATGCAATGGTGCGCCGGATGAACGATGCGCTCAATGTTGTTTTTGAGGCAAAATCGCGCGACGGGGTTGATTTCACAATCAAGGCTGTTGCGGTCACCGGGATTTCTTGCAGCGATCGCCAAAAAACAATCCTGCGCAATTTGATTGTAAAAGAGCTCAAGGAGAAAGTTGCCGGAAAGGATTTTGGCCAATTCATTTATGATACCCTTTATGGAAAAAGCGCCGCTGAACTTTTCAAAATACTCAAGAAAATCGTCCCAATCAAGAGGGTCGAGCTCCGGAAGACCGTCCTGACGGAAGTGTTCGACGTTCAAAATGCCTCCGAAATCGACAAGGGCGATTCAGTGCCGGCGCCAACAGAAGAGGAAGGGGGCAAGCCCGCTCCGGCGGAAATGACCTCTGCATCCGGTTCGCACTAATTGACCAACCCAAGGGGGAGATGCGTCAGAACCTTAGGGTTCTTAGCATGCCCAGAAACTACGGGTTTCTGGAAGCATGCCCAAACCCCCCTATTATTTTGTTTTTATAATTTTCATAATTGTAGGGGAAGAAAATATAATTTGAAGCTAATTGCACCCTGTTCATAATTTTTCCCAATGCGCAATTGCCGATCATTTTTTCATCTGCGTTGAAGCCGATGATGCCCTTGCCGCAAGCTTAGTCTCAAAGTAATACGCCGCAATTGTCCCGAAAATGTCCGTAAATATCATGAACAGGAGGGTTATTTCAAGTATTGCCCCCAGGTTGATGCCATAGGTGATTGGGATTGTTGCAAGCACGGCTGTTGCAAGGCCCCTTGGGAGCATTGCGGTTATTATGAAATCCGAGCCACGAAGCGATTTGTTCATTGACGTCAATAGGCGGACTGCAGCAAACCTGGCTATAAGCGATGCAACAAACATCAGGAAAGCGATTATGATGATATCCTGCGTCAAATCCTCAAAACTAATGACCACGCCAACATACACAAAAAACATTGTCCGCACAAAAAAACTGACCTCAGAGTTGAAATTGCGGATTGCCGGGTCCAAATCGAAATCTTCCTTTATGCTGAATAGTTTTGCCAGCGCTGGCGCATTGCCAAGGATCAGCCCAAAAAGCATGACTGATGTAATGCCATTGCCCTGCAATGCCTCCGAGCCGGAGTAGAGGAGGAAAACAAAACCCAGGGTTAGCAGATATTCAAATTGCTTTCCCTTGAAGTTCTCAAGAACCTTGAGCCAAACCGCTCCTGCAATGGCGCCAAGGAGGATTGCAATAGCAAATGTGCTTATGAAAAGCTGTATTGGAAAAATGGGCTCCCCTGCATGCGTGAAGAGCTGGATCATTATGACCATTCCGATGATTGTAACCACATCATTGAGCGCCGATTCGAGGTTAAGCAGCGTTTTTACCTTTTCGGTCACAGTCAGCTTGGCAACCAGGGGCGCAATTATCTCATAACTTGTGCCGGCAACAATTATCCCCGCAAGAAGCGACCTGATCCAATCGAACCCGGCCCCGAATAGGAATACAAGCATGACTGCAATAGCCGTAAAGCCGCTGACCGCAACAGTAAACCAGATGCTTTCCGGAAGCTCTTCAATAACCTCGAAGAAATTGAGCTTGGTTCCGCCCTCGAACACGATGATGATCAAGGCTATTGAGCCAATTAGCGGGGCAAGGTCGATTAAAACCGATCCATCGAGCACATGGAATATGGGGCCCAGCAAAACGCCAAGCAAAATAAGGAAAAGCACATCCGGGATCTTTGTCCTGTCGAAAAAACGCGAGGCCAAATAGCCAACAAAAATAATCAGCCCTATGAGTGATATCAGCACCGGTATTGAGTTTTCGAGCATATAGTGGTAAGGGCGCCTTCCTATATAAATTATTTCTTCCCTCTTTGCAAAAAACAGGTGGGGTGTACGGGCTTGGCCTTATTGTGGCGCCAAAATGACAATAGCCGAATAATTACAAAACCGCTTTTCCAATAACCCTTAGCCCCTTTGCATCCAACCTTACAATCAATGCTGGGTAATCCGGATGCAGTGCGAACGGTTTTTCAAGCGTAAGTTTTCCCTTCCCCTCCTTCCCGCCTGCGATTTCATCCCCCTGCCATCTGCATGGTGCGTCCCCAAGGAATTGGAAAACATGGATCTGCTCGTTTTGCTTGAGGGAATCCCTTGTGAATTTGCTCATCGTAACCTTTACCTCGGGCTCTTTTGACACCTTCACTTGCGAATCCTTTGATGTCAGGAAATCGCCCCTTTCAACATCCTTGCTTGCCAATAGTTTGATCGCAAGCCCGAACCTATCGCCACCATTGGTTTCCTTCACATCCTGGTCGTGCATCTGGATGGAGCGCACCTCGAGTTCCTTCCCGGATGGATGCACTGATAGCTTGTCATGCACGGAAATTTTGCCGGAGTGCAAAAAGCCAAGGACTATGCTCCCAACCCCCTTTACCTCGAAGGAATGGTCGACAGATGAAAGCACTTCATTTTGGGCAGCAGGGGATCCGTTTAGGCCCATCCACTCATGCCTTTGCGCTGCCAATATTTTTTCCTTTGCCTCATCGAATGAGCTGAAAATATCGTATTTTTCAAGCGCAGTCCCCCTGATCAGGCCCCCCAAATCCAGGTTTGTTATGAGGCACCCATCCTTTTTTCCAAGCAAATCAAGGGTCACAATGATTTCCCCAAGCTGGGCATTTAGTTGCTCGCCTATCACGACGCAATAATCGCTTAGGTATGCGCAGTAGGCAAGGGTCGGCACCTTATCCGGATACTTTGTTGGTTCGATTACGGTGATTATCTTCCCCGAATAGACCGTCTGGTATTGCGTGATATCCTCCGCACTGCCCTTTTTTGCAATTGCTGAAGCTATCTGCTGGCGTTTTTCCATATTGTCGCCAAATATGCCTATTGTCAAGCTTGCCATGTTCTTGAAATGCCCCCAATATTTTTAACATCGATCCGAGCTATTGGAATCAAACCATCCCAAATGCAACAAATCCAACCTGAATAAAAAAACATCCAATATTATATATCAGTCATCCCTTCCCATTAAAACAAGGAAAATAATTTTAGGGCGAGAACTTAATATGCGCTTCCTTCCGGTTTCAATTGGGGAAATTGAGGAAAAAATGGGCCGCTCGGTTGCATTTTCGAAAAAGCAGCTCTTGCGCCTCAATGCATTCCAGAAAACCACCGGCAAGCGCGCTTTGAGCATCCTTTCAAGCAATTTCAATAGCCTCTCAAAATTCATGGGATTTGAGAAATATTCCGCGGCCGACCAGTTCTTCTTCGATTTTGTGAGCCTCCCCCCGCTGGGCAAGGAATACTGGTTTTTGCATTTCACCGATCCCAATTCCAAAAAGCAGCTCGTTGTCACTTTTGGGAGGGCGCAATCGCAAATGGACATCAACCGCCTCAAAATAAAGGGGAATGTGGATCTTAAGGGGATGGAATGCGCAGCGGTAATCTGGCTCTTTGATGGCAAGAAAAAGGTCCTCCTGAATTCCCGCGAATACATAAAATTGGAGAAGGGAAGCGAACAGAATTCCCTTGGCTTTTCCTCAAAAAGCACAAATTTCGATTTCCATGGGAAGTACCCGTCATATGAAATGGATTTCAAGGGCGGAAAAAACCAGTTTGCGCTAAAAATCACCAAATCAAGGAAGGGCAAGCCCTTTGAGATCCTCAACTCCTTTTCCCCGACAATTGGCATGGGCCTTGTCAACCTCTTCTTTGATTTCGAGGGCAAAATGCTTGGGAAGCCCTTTTCCGGAAAGTGCTATGTGCAAAAGGTGATCTTGACCTCCCCATTCATCCCCTGGAACTGGGGGCGCTTTTATTTCGAGGATGGCGGCATCTTCGAATTCTTCGCAGTTTACACGCCAATCCTTCCTGGAAAGCTCAAATTGTTCACCCATGCGCACTATTTTGACTACCACACCAATAAGACGCACAATTACCCTGATGTGAACATCGAAAAGACCCCAGATGGCCTCCATTGGCACGTTTTTGGCGATAAGTATTCGCTTTACGCAAAAAGCTACTCCTCCCATCCCTTCACATTCAAGGGCCATGGTGAATTCAAATACCTTGAATATTTTGCCGAGGCGGTTGATTTGATGGTGAATGGAAAGGTAAGGGGCAAGGGCGCAGGGATCCTCGAGGATGCGGTTGGTTTTGTCGTGTAAGACCCAAGGGGGCACATCCCCCTTAGTTCTCACCCATTGCCCAAACCCCCTATTTGATTTGCGAATTTTTGGGCTGCACTTTTTTCGCGTAGCAACTAGCATATTTTTGGCATCTTCCGCCTCCTGCAACAAAAGGGTCCCGTTTTTGTACAAAATTAGATTCCTTTTCTTTTTGTACCGACACTACTTTTTCTTTTCCAAAAGAAAAAGCTGTGTCGTCAGTAGCTACCTTTCTCGTCATCGCATGCGCTCAGGCTGGGACAGTTTCATCATGTGTTTACATTTGGGCGGAAAAGGTTTAAATATAATCAAATCATGGCCCAATCATGCAAATCCCCGCTTCATTTTTTATTCAGGCCTTCCTGACCAATTTATAAATATTTACAAATGCAAAGGTTGCGGGGTTTTAGTGGGTTATAG
>JBBSVW010000090.1:0-16819 GCA_038046605.1 Microcaldota archaeon
TAAGATCGACCACGAATTCGGGGATTGCTATCCCCAAAGAGAGTATGGTAAAGCCCATGATGATGGGGTTTATCTTGAAATCCTTGACAATTGCTATCGCAGAATCCACTATGAAATTTGAAGCCAGGTAAGCAATTGCCAGGAGCAGGAGCATTTGGCCAAGGGCCGCCCAAAGGCTCCTGACCTTAAGGCCTTGCATGAAAACGGCATGCGTAGTTTCCTCCTCGCGCTTTGCAAGCGCCTCCTGCTCCTTGATGTTGTAAATGTACATCAGGTAAACAACCATTAGAAGCAGGCCCTCGATTGCCGAGAGCTTTCCATCAAATAATAGGAAGAAGGGGATTGCCAATACAAAAAATAGCCAGCCGAAATTCTCAATGATGGTCGTTTCCCTGACCTGGAAATTGCCCTTGATTATTGTGACAAGACCAAGGACCAGGCATATGACGATGATGTTTGCGCCAAGAAGGGTTGAGATCATAAGCTCAGCTTGCTGCTGCGATGCCGCCTGCGTGCTGACAAAAAGGTCCGGAAGGGATGTGCCAAGCCCCAATACTACAAAGCTTAAAAGGAATTTTGGCAGCCTTAACCTGGTGGATATTCCCGTAAGCAGATTGACGACCCTATTGCTCGTTGCGCCCAGTATGATAAGGGAAATGAGAAGGGTGGTAACGCTTGCCGTAAATCCCATTTTATATCTCCTGCGAATGTGGCTAGGTAAGCAAAGCCCGCGGTAGTTTAAAATTATAACCATTTTGCGGGGATGGCTTTTTCCAATGGGGGATTGCAACTGCCTAGGGGGGAATGACAGGCAAATAAGCTTTAAACCGCCCAGTTATCCATTGACCCAATTGGGTTTTACCTTGAAGTGCAATAATTGTTCCGAATCGAATAATAGTTCCGATTCGAATACGTTTAAATAGCTTATTTCCGTTTAATTACCAAACGCAAAACTCATTCTGAGGTAGATTATATGGGCATATTCGATTTGTTTGGATCCAAAGAAGTACCACTTGACAAAATGTTCACTTTGCACACCGAATTCCACCCCTTCAAGCTGGCGGCAAACCATGCCGATTCAGTTGATTTGGAAATCAAATTGACCAACAATTTGGACAAGGAAGTGCTCACATCAGTCGTGGTGCAGGTTCCCAAGCCGTTGGGGCTGGATAAAAGCGCATTCATGCAGCAGCGGGAATTACGGCTAGGCGCCCTCCAGGCGCATGAGACTAAAGATGTAAAGGTGCAGATTTATTCCGGCCAGCGCGTGCAGAAGGGCACGTATCCGGTCATGATTTATGCGATCTCCCATTACCGCGACTACAGCTACATCCTGAATGAGATGAGGAAAAAAATGGAGCTTAGGGTCGTATAGTTTATTTTATCTCCGCCAATTTTTCAAGGATTAGCTGCTGCCACCTTGGGGAAAACGCCGTCCGCTGCTTTGGCATCCTCGGAGTGTCCCAAACCTTCATCGCATTCCAATAGCCGGGATCGTGGCAAAGCGCCCGATCGACAAGTGCCATAAGGCGGACATCACTAAGCCCATTGGCCCTGCCCGGAACTGCCAGGCGTTTTGAAAGACTGCCCATAATTTCCCTTGGGTGCTTGATTGAGGGCACAATTAGGGAATGCCGGAATAACAGGTTTATTTTTTCAACGTATTTTGGGGGGACGCCGTGCCTATTTGCCTCCTCCAAAAGGCTCGCGCTCAAAGATTTATGCACAACATCCCAGGAGGGCAATTCCTCTGCCATAAGAATTAGCTTACTTCCTGTACCTATACGAATAGGGCATCGGCTTTTCCGGCGCCGCGGGCTTATCTTCCTCTAAATCCGAAGCCGATGGCATTGCATTGGAAGTGGTAACAATAATGATCTTCTCAACCGCCTTCACGGAGCGGTACATGATGGTCTTGTCACGGAAAACCCGCTTTGCCTCGTCCTTGGAAGCAACCTTGATTGGCTCAAGCGTTAGGCGCACAACCTCCCCCTTCTGGAGGTCCAAAATCACATCATAGACCTTTCCAACGAACTGCGCGTTGTCCGTGTAAATATCCATTCCAATCAGTTGAGAGAGCTTTACTGTCATTTTTACCACCTAGGAAGCGTAATTATGTTATCTGTACCAATAACATATTTAAAAAGGTATTCTCGATGCCCCTTGAGGTAAATTAGCAAACGCTGCTGGAAATGCGGGGGAAAATAATTGCCGGATTGCACCCCCTCTATTTTTAATAATTCCAAACCAAATCATTGAGTTTATGCGATTGTGTTTCAGTGGCAGAATTCTAGCTTCCCATTGAGCCAATTTCTTTCCCATTGATCGAAAATGGTTCAGCAAAAAGCTGGAGACCCGGGTCCGATGCACTAAAGCGACTTCGCTGCAAAAGAAAACTATTATTGATTCGCAAATCATAAGCGTTTCTTGGCGGCGGAGCCGTTCGCCACCTTCTTTTTGAAAGAAGGGGGCAAGGCGTGGAAATCCCGGCAATCGCACTTTTTTGTGGTAGAATGGATGAAATTGAGGAAAGGCTCCATAAGCTCCTTCGCACGCAGATATCCTCAGAGCTGGATAGGATGGATAAGCCCTCCGATGCGAATATGCTTATCCACAAGGACACCGGGGTTAGGGAAATCCACATACCCACTAAAGCATGGCAAAAAGAGGAGGTTAGGGATCTGATCCAAAGCGTCACCCGCTGGTGGATTTCAAGCAGCAGGGGGAGGATGCTTGCAATAAGGAAACTGCCATCGAAGGGGGCGATCAAATTCTTTATCCATAGGAATGAGCATGATTTGCCCGAGGAGTAACCTTTAAAAATAAGCTTTTGGATAAAGAATGACGCATTTTTACTAGTTATACGTGTGCGTGAAGCAGGTGTGGAGGTTATGGCAAAGCAAGAAAAGATCATCCTAACGAAATATGAAAAGGCAAGGCTAATTGGCGCAAGGGCCTTGCAGCTTGCAATGGGCGCACCATGCCTTGTAAAATCCCATAAGGGAGTTTTCAATGCGGTGAAGCTCGCATTATTTGAACTCGAAAAAGACGCCCTTCCCTTGCAGGTTGTAAGGCAGGGCCTATAAGGTGCTAAATATGGAAATCAAGGTACAAAAGGACGAAGACGATTATCTCGAAGTCATGCTAGTAGGCGAGGATGTTGGCTTCACCAACCTGATTGCCGAAAAATTGCTCGAAAGCAAGGGAGTCGAATTTGCCGCAAGCGCATATGAGCATCCACTGCGGGGAAACCCAATTCTTAGGATAAAGGCCAAATCGCCCCACAAGGAATTGAAAACGGCGCTTAAGGAAGTTATAAGTTCCCTGGACGATTTTGAAAAGGCGCTTAAGAAGGAATTGAAGTAACTCCATTTGATAAATATTTTATTAGACCCTTAGATTGATCTCTTTTACCCTAACTAAACTATTTCGTGGGGCAAATTTACTTCCTTCAAAATTGAAATCAATTTATCCCTAGTCGCCGCATTCATGCTCTTCTTCTCTATCAACGCTACCTCCAGCTTTTCCGCGCTCTTTTCCATCGCCTGCTTCACGATTTCCGGAGTTACCTCATCCAGATTGTGCTTTGAGCACACGTAAGCGAACTCGTAATTTTGTTCCAGCATCAATCTGGAGAATTTAGAGCAATAATGCGTTCCCCCAAAGCCGATTGCGGTTTTAGCTTCTGGACTAGCCTTTTGCCCCTTTTTCCATTTATTGCAAACTTCCATAATGCAATCGGAAAACAGGTCTCCGGCTACTTCATTTGCGAACTCCTTATCCGTACTGCCAATTTCCACGAAAAGGATTGGCGCTTTGAGGGGCGTTGGTCCGTGGTGGGTTGCCTCCATTGAAAACGGGAAACCCTCAAGCGGATGGGAAGATAGGTAATTGGAAGCAATTTTCAGAGCTGATGCGGATGAATGCGCCAACTCATTGGGATTACCGCCCAATTTGTTTCCAGCTCCGAAATTGCCGCACGTGTGCGCCGTCACCGCCGGAGAATTGGTTTCGCTCTTATGGGTTGATGCAACAATCAGGAGGTCGGCATCATTGAACAGAGGATAATCCTTCAAATAATCCGAAAAAATGTGCAAGGTGGTTAGTTCGACGAGCTTCAATCCGTTTTTTTCCCAGCTGCGCCATTCGTATTTCCCATCTCCACTCTTTATATGGGGCTTTTCCAAAAAGCCATGCTTTCCAATAAGGGATTTTGCAATCGTCTCCCCGGCAAGGTTCCCTTTGCTGAATGCAATAAGAGGCATGGAATAATTGAAATGGGAGAGATTAAAAAATTCCAGCGCTTGCATATTTCCATGGAAATCGACTCCGATCCATTCGATAGGCAAAAACGGATACCAAGCTGGGAGCAGGGGCCAATCACGGATGCAAATGTGCTTGTGGTGGGTGCTGGCGCCCTTGGGAACGAAGTTGTGAAATCGCTTTGCCAATTAGGTGTTGGCAAGATCACGCTTGTTGATTACGATATTGTAGTTAAGGCTAATTTGAACCGCTGCTTATTTTTCACGCCGGAAGATGCAGAAAACAAGATGCTAAAGGCGGAAGCTATTGCCGAAAGGGCACAAAAGCAATATCCCGAAACTAAAATTTCATACATAATCCGGAAAGTGGAGGAGCTGAAGGAGGAATTCTATTCCGAATTCGATTGCGCATTTTCCTGTCTTGACAATTTGAATGCCAGATTGCATTTGAATGCGCAATGCTATGGCAAAATCCCCCTAATTGACGGCGGCACAACCGGCTTTTTGGGCAAAGTGCAAGTTGTCAAATCCCCCTCCAGCTGCATCGAATGCGCGATGAGCAAAAATGACTACAAGCTTTTGTGGCAAAAATACAGCTGCGTCGGGGAGGTGCTGGATTTCATCGATCCCAAGATGCCGGCTCTCTCAACAACCAACAGCATCATCGCAGCCCTGCAGGTAAATGAATTTCTTAAATTGAGAATGGATTCCCTGAAAAACGAAAACAACCTGGTCGGGAAATACCTGCTTTTTGACGGGAGGAAAAACGGCTTCCGGATTTTCGAGGTTCAAAAGAGGAAGGAGTGCCCGGTGCATTTATTATGAAAATACTCGCAATTTCAGACCTAGGAAGCTGGGAAGGTTTAAAATCTATATTCGATAAGACAAAACCCGATGTGGTGGCACTCGCTGGCGATTTAATATCAGACGGTTTTGCTGAATTTCGGGCAAGTGTATTCGAGAAAATTCCGAAATTCAAACAAGAGAGAAAAATACTCATGAAAAGATTCGGAGTTACGCTCTCAAAAACCGGTTCTTACTGTCTTAATGGCAATAACTTTAGTGTATGGGCTGACGCACTTGATTCACTAGAAGATAAATATGAAGCAAGCTCGGAGTTTGAAAAAATTAGGAAAACTATTCATACAGATAAGTTTTACGATTTTCTAAGATATGCTGGAAAAAAATCATCGGTTATTGTTGTTAAAGGCGATCACGATGAAGATTTTAAAAATGAATACAATTTAGAATTAATTAACAGCATCCGAAAGTGCGCGGAAATTTCAGGGAAATTATTGAATATCGATGGAATGAATTTCTTAGGCTTAGGCTTTAACGAAACACACTACTTTCGAGTTCTTCGACCTTTAGTAAAAAAATACCAAAATAAGGTAGACGTTCTTGTAACTCATGCTGAACAGGAAAGAATGCCCATTTTAAGCCAATTTAGCCCAAAATTAATCATTCGGGGACATTTTGGCTCTGGAAAATACTACGTGAACAATATTCCGTCTGTCTTCACAGCTGATGCTTATTACTCAACTATTAATATTGGCTTCAATGGAATTATCGATATTATCCAATATGCCAAAAACCATGATAAGAAAATAACTATTTTAGAAAAAGGAAGCTGCGCTCCTTGGTTTTCTAACAAATCTGAATTCGAAATATATAGTTGGCTTAAACCATATTCAGAATGAGATATCCGTTATCTGCTTGAATGCCTCCTCGACCTTGAAATCGCCCATTGCCCCCCCGCCGCCAAGCCTTCTTCCGCAGCGCACGCATTTGGTATCGCCCGAAATTATCGCTTCAAAGCAATCCTTATGGTAAGGGGCGCCGCAAAAGCAATGGCCGTACTTTGGGTTGTGCTCTTCTTGCTTGACGGAAATCATGAATCCGGTTTTGCATAGCTCGCATTTCTCATCGTTTGAGGAGATTTCGGCTGCTTTGGATGACATTTCTGAAATTGCCCGATTGTAAAAAGGCTTAGCAATGTCTGAATTGGGCTTGGAAGCATTTTTGGATGGGGAATTTCGTTTTTCTGAATTTGGCGATTGCTTATCAATGGTATCATCTGCTTTTGCATCAAAATCCTTCCCATCTTTTTTGACTATATGCCGCTCAACGAAGGGCGAAGTTTTCTTCAAGAGGCGCTTTTGCTCATCAGTTGGACCAAACCTTCGCATGAGGTCCATTATGTCAATTGTTTCTTCCGAACGCTTCTCCTCCGGAAGCTCCTGTATCTGCACATGGCGCTGCTCTATTGCCTTCCAGAGGATTTCAACAGGCAGTTTTGCCTGGATTGTATGGGAAAAATCAATAGGCTTGTTATCGGTTGGGTGTTGGTTTTGGCTATCAATAGCCGATACAGCCCCATTCCCCTCAGGTTTAGCCTTAATTTTTTTCTCCTTCCTCCCAAGCCATGCATCGGCAGCTTTTTTCCATTTCTCAGAATAATCATTGACACCCTTCATGCTAAGGAAAATGGATTTGGAATCGCCGGAAAATGAGATGTAGCCGCCCTCGCCAAGGGATTTGAGCCTTTCGAGGAATTCTGCTTCACCGACATTGAAAATGGCGCGCATTTCGGAAGCATCGCTTTTACCCTCCTTCAATAATTGCAATAGGATGAAATCGAACTTCTCCAGCCTAAGCTTTGGCCCTGCCTTCAATGGCACGGCTATTGCCCGCTTTTTCCTTGGGCCTTTTTGCTTCTTTTCGGGTATTCGCGCATCTATTGCCGGCTCCATTTCCACAATGATCCTCTCCTGGATTTCGTCCATAACAACCACAATTGCGGATTGTGAAAGGCATTTACGAACGAATCAATTTCCATTATTCATGTTTTAGACAAATTTTCTAATTCCACTTGGTTTTACTTCTTATCAATAACAGCAAAGCTTACCTCATAATAAGCATTTCCCTCAACACGAAAAATCCGCTCCTGCATCCTGCCGCCCTCCTTTTTCAGGGGATCAACCACCATTGCAATATTGAAGGGAGCGGAAAAATACTTGTTTTGCGTTGCAACATCGGTTGCCGAAAGCCAGCAGCCGTACGATGGGTGCGAATGGATCCAGCCAACTATCAGCTTCTTTTCCTTGAAATGCTTGCTGAAAGCCTGTGTGAGCTCTGCGAATGCCAATTTGTTGAATTTGACAGAAACCGCAGTTGAGCTGTTGCTGGCGGTTATGAAATGATCCACCACCACATATTCAAATCCCTTCCATTGGAAAATATCCCCCACCAGCAGCCCCAGCGCCTCTTTTCCATGCCTTGCGGCATCCTCCATGATCCGCTCCGCCTTTTGAAGGGCCGGATTTGAGATGTAAACATCAAATGGATGCAAAGAATCCATGGAGTTCACCAAAATTAAATGAATAAAGACTAGGGGGAAAAGGGCTAAAACGCATCAACCAAACATATTCCAAATCGCCTAGTCCAAACCAATTATTTTCTTTATCTTTTTCCCTAAATCATGCCTTTTCTTGCGATCCTCAGTGATGCGCTTTTGGAGCTCGCCATGCTCAAGCGGGGGCGAAACCGGGGTTATATCCGAAAGCATGTCCTCCCGCAGGCGGTCCCTTGCCGTATCAACTGATTCGTACCGCTCAATTTTGCGCTTTCCAAGGATCAGATTGTCGGGCTCGTCGTTTTCAAGGAGCATGGAATAGTCCCGCTCCTCAACAACTTTTGGCTTTTTGGATGCGCTGTGCTTTTTTTCCTCAATGTGCTTCTTTTCCCTAACTTCGACAACACGCGGCTTGCCCATAACACTCCCCCATATTGTTTGCCCAATTTGCAACAAAAAAGCTTAAGGGGCGAAGGCATTAATATACTTTCTAGCGTCATCTAATTAACCTAAAAAAACTGGGTGACCCACATGGCAGAATTCAACATTACGGTTTCGCACACAACAAGCGGGAAGGAGACGGTTCTTGCAGTTGAGCCCGAATTCACGGTTTCTTCCGTGCTTGAGGTTTTGACGGAATCACTCCAGCTAAAGGACCGCTTTGTTTTGGCAACGGAGGACAATAAAATCCTCAATCCGGAGACCTCGCTTCTGGAGGCTGGAATAAAGGAGAACGATACGCTATTGCTGATGCCCGACCCGACGGGGGGATAGGCATGCCCGAAAGGAATGAGAAAAGGGGAAAGGTTCCGCAGGTTAATGCAGGCGAAGGCGAGCATAAACTTGTTGAATTTATTCGCGCCACCAATTTGCAAGCGCCAAGCAATAGTGGAAAGCACTTAATCCGGGGCTATATGACGGGAAACAAGCTTTGGCTGCAAGCCCAGGGCGGAATAGATAATGCGCTCGAACAAAAGCTTAGGGAACTGGGAATAGAGCACACAAAGCACCGGATTTCGATACCACATACCCCAAGGGCATTTTCTATTGATGAGACCCATCTTACCGGCGATTTATTCCGTAGGATCAAGCTTTATTTCGATGCCCATAAGGAGGCACATATTGTGTTTTCGGCCGATCAACAATAGCAAATGAGTGCCCAACCAGGGACGCATTTGACTCGCAACACCCGAAGCCATCCGTGCTGGCATTAATATTCCTTGCCCATCAATTTTACTTACGTGAAAAAATATGCCCCAGCTTCCGGATGCGGTGTTCCAAAGAAGGCTTTCAGCTGAGTTTGATGGCATGCAAAAGGCTGGCTTTCGGTTCAGCGCCGACCCCTCAAAAATCAGCTACGAAGTCGAATTGAAGGCAAAGGCTTTGCAACGGATTGGAAGCTCAATTTCAGTTCGAAACAACCACAAATTCAGGATTTCGTTAAAGCGCTCATACCCCTATGCCGGCGGCTTTGATGTTGTCTGGCTAACACCTATTTTCCACCCTAACATCAATGACAAGGATGGGAAGGTATGCATCCATATCCTGACCGATTGGGCAGCCTCGCAAACGCTTGCGGGCTTAGTCAAGGGCATCGAGCACATGCTGACACACCCAAATGTTAAGAGCCCCCTCAATGTGGATGCCGGCGAATACTTCTATTTCCACCCCGAACTGATTGATAATAAGTTCGACAATTTGGAAAAAACAAGCAAACCAAAAATTGTTTTGCAGAAATGATTGTGATTTCAAACAACAAGTGAGCAAAAACCATGGTTCTTGCAAAAAAGCCCAAAATAGTTTCAATCAAGGAAAGGAAGAGCAAGGAAAAAGAGCCGCCAAGCCATAAGACGCATAAATTTGTCCACACATACATGCCAAAAAAAGAGTAGGAATTGAATCATCATATGATTTGGCAAAATGGATCGGCATCCATCCCCTTTTTCAACCCAAAACCAGCACGATAAAGTTATGATCAACGAATCCGCAATCAAAAACGCTGTTGAGCAGATCCAGGCAGGCGAGAGCGCGCAAAAACGCATCGCGGAAAAAATGCGTGCGGAAAAGGGGGAAATAGCCTTTAGGGAATCACTAGAGAAAAAGCTGATCAATGAAATTCCGGATATCGAAGTAAATGGGAAAGTTGCCGCAGTCGATGGGGGCCTTCTTGCCGAGGAGCTGCATTCAATTGACATCGTCTTGGTGAGGGCTGCCGCCGTGATTTTCGAATATGAAAACTCCAAACTCAAAAAGCACCACTACCACCCTTCGTCATTCCCGGATTACGAGGTTTACACCCCATCGGCACTGGACGCCCACGAGGCGATTTGGTTTAGGAATATTGCGCGTCTGGAAAAGGAAATCAGCTGCGCAATCGAGGCAATTGAAAAATACGCCCCAAAAGCGCTTTTCCTGGACGGCTCGATTGTGCCGCAGGTATCGGATAAGCCCGCCAAGGAATCTGAAATTTACCCCCACTATGAGAATCTAGTGGAAAAATACAAGAAACTCTTTTCAATTTCGGAAAAAAGCAATTGCCTGCTTGTGGGCATAATCAAGGACTCAAGGGGAAAGCAGTTCCTCAATTTGGCGCAGAGGCATTTGGGGCTTGGGGTAGCGGATGATATGGTTTTGAAGAAAACAAATGATTCGGCTTTCCTGTTCAATTTGCTAAATGAAAAGGAGCGGACGTTTGCATTCAAGTATGCAAGCATAACAGAGCACCCAATCCTTAGGGATTTGCACGAATACGCAGACCGGATTTCCTCATTCTACCTAAAAGCCGTGAAATACGATAGGCCCCTTCGGATTGATTTCCTGCTTCCGGAGGGCGATGGCAAGCGAATTGAGGAGACCGCATCCTTAATCTACTCATTAAGCAAGCACAACTCACAATATGCTTATCCGGCAATCCTAATTGAAGCTGATTTGAGGGCGGCAATGGACCCAAAGGAGCTTGAAATTGTGTATGGAAGGATATTCTCATCGCTCGGTAGGCAATCCAGCATATTCAAATTGAGAAGGAATACAAGGCCGTTCAGGTAGATAGGAAAAATAAAAAGGAAAACGGCACCTATTCAATCGTAGTATTTGTCGAATTTGTGGTTAGGTTAGACGAAATATAGGTCGTTTGGCCGGATGTTATTGAAAACATCTGGAAATCCGGATTATAACCAGTCTTGCGGAATTCAAGGACATAGCTATTTGGATATAGGGAAAGCGTCAAGGGCGAAACGCCCCTAAATGGGTATGGGTACGACGAACCCGATATTCCAACGTAAACATTAGCTCCTGATGGCGTTGTCCCCGCCATTAATGTTCCATTTGCCGGCGGCACGGATGGTGAGGGGGTTGGTGTGCTCGCATTTACCGTAGGCGTTGGCGATGATGCATTGACAGTAGGTGTTGGTGAGGTCGCATTAACAGTCGGATAAACGCTTGGAGATGGCGTAGTCGCATTTACTGTCGGAGTTGGGGACGATGCGTTTATGGTTGGTGTGGGCGAAGTTGCGTTCACTGTGGGGATAATGGTCGGGGTTGGAGTTAACGAAACAGTTGCCCACGGCGTTGCTGTTGAATTAGCCTTTTTAACGCACGTGAGTGCATCCCCGCACGAATAACCGGTTGGACAGCCGCATTTTAGGCAATTTTGTACGGTAAAGCCACCCTGGCAATAATATGGTTTTGTTGCAAGGCATTGCCCATTTTGGCTAGCTGAACATTTTAATGGCCCGATTGCCTCGCCGACCGGTGAGGACAGGCTAGGAACAACATAAAATAGAATTACGCCAAGAATAACAAGCGCCGCAATACCATACAGAATCTTATTGTCCATTTGTACCACCATAAATTATTACGTTTAAAGAGTAAAGCAATATTTTTAAACTAATTATATCCCTATTGGGCGGAAGTGCTTGAAATATGTGGGGCAAAAATAGCTATTTTTGAATTAAATCATCAAATTTTATCCCCGAATTCAACTCCTTATCACTTAGGGTAAACGCCTTTTCCGTCTCCTTCATCGTGATGAGCGGAAAGAACCTCCACTCCTCGCGGCTCACCTTCCAGGCGATGTAAAAAGGGATAGCCGTGCGGGCTTCGAATTCCTTCATCGCAGCCATCCGGTCCTTTTCGATCCAAAGGTTCCCGGAATTCCAAGCCTTGCATTCTATTGCAAATTTCTTGGTGGAACTAAGAACAATCAGATCCGGAGAAGTTGAATCGTGAGCGCTCCCTGCTGCGCGCACAACGAAAAAACCCCTCCCCTCGAACATCTTCTTTAGCTGGCGTTCGTAGTTGGCGCCCTTTGTGGACATGTTTTAAATCAGGCTAAGGAGTAATAATAAGCAAACGGGAGGATACGATGGCAATGAAAAAAGGGCTCATACAACAATACGGGATCACGGGAAAATTCAAGGGATGGCATACCGCAGGGCAGGCACTTGTAGATTTGAAAGGATACCATCCGGAGCTTCCACATTCCCTAAATGTCCTAAGGGAGCACTTACCTATGTTATGGCCCAAACATTTTGAAATAACAAAGGGGAAAAAAAGGCTTAATTTGTTCAGACCGCTGACCATGCAGGAAGCATCGGATGTAGCCGCTAAAATCAAGGCAGCGATCCCATATGGCGGCAGCACAAATTTGCCAAAGGATGAACGGGTTTTCCTAAACAGGAACGATTTGCTTCAATCCGTTTACGATATTGCTGGCCAAATAGGTGAAATCGAACCTAGCGAGCTAAAAAGAAGGCAGAGGGATGCAGGCTTGGCGATAGCAAAAAAGAAGGCGGGAAAAATACCTTCAACTCCGGATTACTATTCAGCAGCAACTGATGTCCGCCCCAAATTGGTGTTTGAGGAAGATTTGAAAAATGCGCATTACCTGCACTTGAAGCCAAATGGGCTCACAGGAAGGGAAGCCGAAATATACCTGCTTTCAAGAATTCCAAGGCACGATTTCACGCCGGTAGAAATTGCCAAACATTTTGGCGTAAGCCCGCAGCACATAAGACAAACAATTCGGGAAGTCGATGAAAGGATAAATGGACCGTTGCGAAGGCAGGAGAGGGAAATTAGGGAAAAAATGGAAAGGGAATTCAGGGATAGGGAAATGCGCACAAGGAAAGCGGCATGATAATGATAGGATTGATTTGGCGGAGCATATATGAAAAACAAGAAATTTACATTCAAGGACCACAAGGCCGACACGATTGACACCGCCAGGGGGCTAAGCCCCCTACGCGTGTCGCCCCTACCCCCTTATTTTGAGGAGCTAATATGAAAAGCAAGAGATTCATTTTTAAAGATCATAAAGCGGACATGTTCATAGAAGCCTACGGCAAAAGCTATCCGGAGGCATTGGAAAATTGCGCCGCGGGCCTATTTGAAACGATTTGCGATGCCTCCAAATTGAAGGAAAGGAAGAAACTCTTGGTGAAGGAAAAAGCATCCACACTTGAGCAGCTCACAACTTTCCTCCTTAATAAAATCGTTTCCGAGGGGGACGCTAGGGAAATGATGTACAAGCGCATGAAGGTAATTAAATTCGAGGAAAAGAAAGGGATGTATTCCGTGAAAGCGCAGGTTTTTGGCCAGGAAGCGGTGCACAAACTTGGGCGAATGTATGTGAAGGCGGTAACGCACCATGAAGCAACGGTTGAAAAGAAGGGAAAAAATTGGCTCATTAGGGTATTGCCGGATATTTGAGATGATTTTTATGAGGATGGTTGCAAAAGGCGCAGAGGGCGAAATATTTGAACTGGAAAAAGGCGGAAAAAAGCAGATTCTGAAGCGCCGCGTTGTGAAAAAGTACCGCATCCCAGAATTGGATAAGAAAATAAGGGAGGCACGAACCAAACGGGAGGCAAAAGTGCTTTTTGCAGCCAAATTGGCAGGAGTCAAATGCCCCTTGGTTTACGAGGTAAAAATGAAAGAAACCGAAATACTGATGGAAAAAATTGAGGGGAAAAGATTGAGGGAATTATTGATTGAAGGCACCAAAGGCGCCAGAAAAATCCTGATTGAAGTGGGCGAAAATTTGGCTAAATTGCACAACTCCAACATCATCCACGGCGATTTTTCAACAGCGAACGTCCTGGTTACCTGGAAAGGGGAGATTGCAGTCATCGATTTCGGGCTGGCGGAAATCTCAGCATCAATTGAGGATAAGGCAACGGATGTTTTGGTGTTCAAGAAGAGCTCTAAAAAGGAGGAATTTGAAGAGTTCTGGAAGGGCTATGCAAAGGAAAGCAAGAATGCAAAAGCGGTTTTCCGGCAGCTAATGGAAATTGAAACGCGCGGAAGGTATGTTGCTAGGGCGCAGGCGGGTTGATTATAAATTCAAAATTGGCAAATGCGAAATGTCAAAGTTTTTTACTAATGCCCACCTAAGCTTTAAATAAAAATTTGCTATTACGAATTGAAACAATACCAATTATCGCTAGAGCTAGGATTGAAAAAATAAAGGAAAAAAGCGCCTTATCTTGCCGACCTTGCAACCCGCTCAATTTCGTTCTTCCTCTTGACGGAAAACGATGCCGGATCGTTTGATGCGGCAAGCGTAATCTCGTTAACAAGCGCGCCCTCGAGCGTAAGCTTCTTGTCGAATGCCGCGGAAATTGCTGCAAGGACTATGTTCCTTAACGCAAGATCAAGGCGCCTTTGCGCTGAAATGTCAACCGCAATCTGGTAGCTCATGCCCCCAAACCTGACCCTTGTCGTATCTTCCCTGGGAGCGGAATTTTCAAGGGCGCGGATGAGAACCTGGATTGGATTTTGCTTGGTTCGCTTTTGCACTTCTGCAAATGCGTTCCTAACCATCTTGATTGCTTTTGTTTTCTTTCCCTGAAGCTTCCCATGGGTCCGGATGATCTTTCCCCCCATCTTTTCACCGGTGCCCCCACGAAGCAGCTTGTTTATGAGCCGCTCAACAATGTTCACTTTGGATTTTGCAAACTGCATGTTGGCATGCTTTGCAAAGGAATGCGGGTAAATCATGGGCTTTAGTGAAATATGCTGGGCAAGGCTCAAATCCTTGACTTCCAAACCAGTGTAGTCATACAGGCCAAACAATTTTGTTTCCATAATGTTTTCACCAACAATTTCTTCCATGATGGAAAATTCCAAATATTTCCCAAAGAGTGAAAGCTTCCAAAAGCCAATTTCCCTAATTTTCCAATAAATTTTTCCCAAAAAGGGAAAAGAAAAAATCTACCTCTTCGGCTTTTCCTTCTTCTTTAATCTTAGCTGATCGAGGTTGATCCCATTGACCGCAACGACCTTGTAGCGGATGCCGGGGATCGAGCCCATCTGCCCGCGCTGGGAGCCTCCAAGGCCCGCAATTGTGACCTCGTCGTGCTCATCAATCTGCAAGATGGCCTTATCCTTAGGCGCGTGGGCACCGACCTTCTTTCCATTCTTGATGAGTTGAACCCTCACGATCTTGATGATCCCCGAGTGTGGCTGCTTTTGCTCAGCGCCTTCCTTCTTGAGGACGATTCCCTTGGCAAGGGGAGCCCCTTCAAGGGGATCGTATTTGGCCTTCAAGCCCAGGGCCTTGCGTTTCCATGGCTTTTTGAGCCACCGCTTGGCCTGCCTATCGCGCCTAAGTTTCCTTCCAGCAAACAAGCCACGTGCCATAAATTTTCACCAAATAATTGATTTTCGAATTGGCTCCAAATTGGGCCAATTTTTTCATCCATTAATAAATTTTCAAACCTTCAACGCCATCCATCCAAACCCAGATTTTTCCCTTAATTAAAAACGCCTATATTCGCCTTTTGTCACAATCCTGACATCATCAAAATCAAAATACCTCTTTCCCAGGAGTTTGGCGCGCTTGATTTTCTCGCCATTCCTCCCGATTGCAAGTCCCCTGTCGGCATTTTCCACCAGCACCTCAAGTGCGCGTTTGCCGTTCTCATCCTTTTCCGCAAGTCCTTTAATGACCGCGGGATGGAGGAGCGAACCAAAAAACTGCTCCTTGCTGTTTGGGCTTTTCACGATTTCAACATGCTTGTTGAATGCCCGCTCAAGCCTTGAAATGTTTGCCCCCTGCTTTCCTACAGCCCTTCCGAATTCCGAATCCGGAACGGCAAAAATCAAACTTTCGGTTTCCGAAATGACATCATTTGCCCTAGCGCCGGTCATCTGCTCGAGAAGGTTCATCAACTGGAGATCCTCCATCGTGAGCTTTTGCATCTAATTCTTTGCACCGCTTGCCGCATCCAATATTTCCGAATTGCCGGCCTCAATTATGCTTATGACTGAAACGGGAAATGGCTTTCCGCAAATCGTGCCAAGTTCAAGGCTAGTGCCATCAAATTCAATTACCGGCACATTTGAAAGCTTGGAATAATGCTCAATATCGCGAACCGTGTTTTTTGGGATGTTTTTAGCCAGGACAATGATTTTAGCGCTCCCCATGAGTGCCATCTTCCTTGCCTTGTCCGTTCCAAGTTCCACTTTTCCGGTATCAACCGCGCGCCGGATTGCCTTGTTTAGATCCATAAATTTTGCACCAAATGAATGATTGTTTTTTATTGAAAGGTTGCCCCAAAAGGCATTAACCCTCAACTCGCATAACCCCTATTGAACATGGGAAAAGAAATCTCAGAAATGAGTTGGTTCTCAATCCACTGAGCTGCAGCGGATTACTCCCCGTTTGGAGATTTAATGTGAGGATTCTCGTTTATAAGGGTTGCGATTAGAAAGAAAAAAGTAGGGCATTTCTGCCCATAGGTTTTTATACGAAAACGTCTCAATAAAATGGCTCAAACAAGTTATAGAGAGAAAAATGTTTTCCGGATTTTCCAGTTTTTTTTATTTCATTGTTGCTCCTAGCATAAATGCTAAAACAGCAATTATTGCTATTGCGAGGACTATTGTCCGCATATTTTTTCACCCCTTTTTTTCAATATTTCCTTTTCAGAAAATAAGCTTGATAAGTGCATCACGTGTCGCACGTTCCCACATATATGCGCAAAGCTACTATCCAACGAAATCACCCTCAAATTCCCACGGATTCGTTATATCAATACAATATCGATACAAATAACTTGTATTTAAATATATCGAATGGAAAATTGATGAAAATGGGATTCGTTGATTGGATCCTAACTGGATTCCGAAGAAAAAGGTACTTGAAATCGCCATACCTAATCGAAATTAGGCTTTCTGGACCGGTAAAATTTTACACTAA
>JBBSVW010000091.1:0-4702 GCA_038046605.1 Microcaldota archaeon
TCAATAGCTTCATGCAAAACCTTATAGACAATCGCCTACAATACTAAACCGTTACATTATTTCAATGACTTCGCCAATTTCATCTTCACTAAGTCTTGTTTTCCTGCATATCTCCCTTGTTTCGCCATATAATTCGGAGAAAAGGTATTCTGGAGCGAAAAGCTCGAGCTTTGGATCCAGGAGTAATTTCAGGGTAAAGCCCCTAGCCACAATACCGGCGTAAATGATGTTAGCGTCAACTACCAGCTTCATCCTTTTTCATCCTTCTTAACGCCTCCTCGTGCCTCATTGCAATTTTCTTGTTTAATTTTCTACCCATTTCTATTGCATTCTCCTCGGTGAGTTTGCTCTTATCAGTGATCTTGTAGAGCCTTTCCAATGTCGAGACTTTTTCTTCGAATGCCTCCCTTGCCACTCCCGACCAATTCATGTATTTCATGCCATCCATCCTCCTTTTCAAATCATCCGGAACAGATACGCTTACGGTTGCCAAATGAACCACCACATATTATTTATGTTATTTATATTATTTATAACATTTATAATATTTTCGCTCAAACCGGTTTTCTTGGCAGTGAGCTCCCTTGTTCCCACTTGCCCCTAATAATTGCTCGGTTGATATTTCTGCAACTTTTAGTTTATTTCACCTGACAACGCTAAATATCGAATTCTTGAACTCTCTAATCCGGTTTTTAAATCGCCACATCCAACTTAAACGAAAAATCCTCTTCGAGGTGTTCAAAATGGTTGGGACAGCTGATCTTGCAGAGCCCTACAAAATCAAGATGGTCGAGCCAATCGATGGAAGGAAAAGCGTTTTCAAGAGCTAAACGGGCAGAGTAAAAACGCAAATTATCCGGCAAAGGCAAACCAACAATATTGCGCAATTCGCAGAGCTAAATAAAGGGGTAGAGGCGACACGAGTAGGGGAGTTACTCCCCTAGAGGTGTCAAAGAAAGGTATTTAAATTAACTTCCATCAATGTATTCATCAAACGTTCCTTCTGATAGGTGGTATTGGATATGGTAAAATTCGCAATTGCAAAGCAGCTAGCCGGCAAGCGTGTCATCACAACAGACGGTGAGGAGCTAGGCCGCGTTGTTGATTTGTACCTCTCCGAGATATCCGGAAAACTTGAAAGCGTGCTAGTTGAGCCAAACCCGGATTCATCGCTTGCACTTAGGGCAAAGCGCGAGGGCGCAGGCATGGTCACGATCCCCTATTCCGCAGTCCTTGATGTCAAGGATGTAATGGTAGTTGACAGGAGGAACCTCGTCTGATTTTCACTAATTTTCGCTTTTATTCTTTTCCCACCTTATATCTACTATGGCACTCACTACCGAAACGGCATACGATAGGCTCGTTTCCATTTTGCATCAGTTTGAGGAAAAAAATAATATCAGGTTCTCCCTTGGAAAGGCCCGCCCGTTTCAATCAAGAGCCCCACTTCAGCAGGCAATAATTGGATACGTCGGGAGTGGGCTACTCGATAATTCGCGTATGATTGATATGAGAAAAAGGCTGATGGAATTATACCGGGAACCTTCCGTCAAGGAGGCTTTTTCCGTTTTTGGACAAAGTTCGCTGCCAGTAATTCACCATAGCACGGAATATGTGCAGATAAAAGGCCATGAACTGAAAGAATCCCATCATAAACTCCATATTTTCAGGATAGGCAGCACGGATTTGGCGGAAATATATTCCCGATTGGAGAAAATGCGGAAATGAGAGTTCACCAATCCCCCATCTTCCTCTGCTCCCCCTTCATCTTCAAATTCTCCGCATCATAGCCAAGCGCGGAGAGTATTTTCAGGACGGCAGGGAGCACCTGATTATTGATGTAATATTCCGGATCATAGTCTTTTGCCATTTCCGTGATTGTGGCTTTTTCAGAAATGGTTTTCCCCTGCTTTGTGATCACATAACTAATAACCGGATTATCCTCCATTGCAAAGCCAGCTTTCCTTGCCTTGATCACGGCAGATACTTCCGGCGAAACGATATCATAGCTCCCAACCGCTTTTTTCAGCTGGGTGTAAATCGAAAGTTCCTCAAGTGGCACTTTACCGGCCTTGAGCTCGTCGACTTTGGCACGCGCCAAATCGGTGGCTTTCTTTATATCGCCCTCCTTCAAAATGATTTCAAGCACTTGCCTTTGCGTATCCTTTGCAATTTTGCTCCAATCCCTCCGAACCAATTCAAATCCCCTAATTTTGATTTTTCCCTCCTTGCTGATTAACGCATATTTCTTTTTTGCGCCCTTTTCCTCCTGCTTTTTGCTGACAAATATCCCCCGGGGGTAAATATCCTCAAGTTCCAATTCCATGCTCTCGGGGAGTTCCGCATTTATTTTCTTTTGGAACTCCAAAACCTTCCCCTCATTTTCCGGCTTCCCGTAAAGCATGAAAATCGAATCCGTATCCCCATACAAAACATCCATCCCAAATTCAGATGCCTTTTCCATGGTCTTTTGTATGTATTCGCGAGCGTAAGCGGTAACTGATTCACCTGCTTCGCGAGAATAGTATCGTGACCTGGCATAAAGCAGGTATCCATACATGGAATTTGCTACAATCTTAAGCGCCCATTGCCGGGCGTCCAAATCCTTGTAGAGGGGCAAATCGCCTTTCCCCTCCTTTTTCATGGCTTTCATGGTGTCCTTGATTTGGAACCTTGATTTCAGCACATATTCCAAAACGCGGGGAATAAGCCCTTTTTTTTTCTTGCAGAATTTATGCCCCTGCGGCGAAACGTGCGATTCCTCCTTGGTGCAGCATTTGCAGTTGTAGGTTGCCGGATCAATGTTGTGGGAAATAATAATCGATGGATAAAGCGACCTGAAATCCATCACCGCAATATTCTCATATACCCCCGGATTTGGGATTTTTACGAATGCCCCCTCAACTGGATTTGCGCTCCTTTTCTGGATCTCATCGTATTTCGGCTTGGAAAGGATGATTTCACCGCTCCTGTAAGCCTCCCTCATCAAAAGCATTTCCACAAGTTGTCCCGGAGTGCTCCTGCTGGTATCGAATAGCGTCATCCCAGTCAATCTGCTGAGTTCAATTTCAAGGGGAAGCACATGATTTGCCAATCTGTATGCCGCAACCGCATCATTCTCGCAATATTCCGCAAGGTGCTTTAATTTTTCGGGGTCATTCGAATCCCAAATCTGCCATATTGCATCTTTTTTTACATCCATCTTGATGCCTCCCAAAATCTCCTTGTAGACAACTTCGAGCGTCAATCTGGGAAGTTTGTAGGCGCCTATGAAATTCAGGAATGATACTATGGGGAAAACATCAAAATGGATCCTGCCATTGAGGGTTGTTTGGGATCGAAGGCCCAGGGATTTGCTCCTGGGGGGCGATCTGTCCCTCCCTAAAAACATTTCAGCTTTAAGCGTTTTTGCCCTATCGCGTAAATAAGGCAAATCGAACTGGTCGCCATTGTAGGTTGAAATCAAATCCGCTTTTTTTTCCTTCATGAAATCCCCAAGGCGCTCCAGCATCAATTTTTCGGAATCCAATATTTCCGTCCTTTCCTCCCGCACTTTTTTCTGAAATGAGAAAATCCCCTTTCCATCCGCATCCGCCCATCCAACCATGATTGCCGGATCCGTAAGCGGATTTGGGACGGTTTTTGGATTGTAGGTTTCGATGTCAAGCGCGATCAAATTGTAGGGAAGTTCGGATGGATGGTCCTCCTTTATTTCGGAAATCGAATTTATTTTGCGATTTTCGGTTTCCTCCAGCTCCATCAAATTGCAGGGGGTGAGCGCCTTATCGATCAAGTATCTTTTTGTGTAGGAAATACCCTGCTCGTATGTTTCACCAAACCTCTTCACCTCCTCGCGGATTTTCGTGACATCCGATGGGTGGAGGCACACGATTTTGAGGAAATCAAAATCCTCATGCAGCAAAGTGCGCCTCACATTTTCCACGCGCTTGATTTTGATTTCCTTTCCCCGATCAAAGGCGCGCAATTTAAGGAGGTCGGATTTCACCCGTTCAATTTCTTCCGGCTTCCCCTCCGCCTTCAGGTAGAAATACGGCTCGAATTTCTCATCGTATGCGCGGAATGTTTTTTTGCTTTCCGCATCCTTCAAAAGCAGCCGGAGCATGGATGTGTTGTTCTTCATCAAATACCCAACATCCAGCAAATAAGCCCTCTTCATCTCTGACATATTTATTCCAGTAAAGCTAATGGGGCGGAAATTATTAATGGTTGGATTGGGTTTTTTTAATTAGGAGTCTTTGTGTAGTTGAAATTATTTCGGCAATTATTTAGTGGTTCGGGATCCTTTGATTGGTTATTCCACCAGCAATCCGGTTTTCCATCGGGCTTATAAAAATCAACAATCGTGCCATTGACAACTGTCAAACTATCTATCCCTAGGCAATCGCTTTCATTGCGAACAAATATCCTATCGCCCATTCCTGTACTATTCGCCACTTGGCATTGTTCTTGGTCTATGTACGCCCCGAGTGTCATTTCCTTAATTGGTTCCCAAGTAGCGGAAGGAGATGTTTGATTAACAATAGTAGGTGCTGCGGATGGCGATGGGCGGGCAATTGCTGCGCCAAAATTTATATGGCAGTATTTGTAGGTTGCATTCCAGTAACAATCCGGTTTTCCATCGGGAACATTATAGCTAAAGACCTATGTATTTGAACATTTTACTCAAATTTTTTTGTCGTGA
>JBBSVW010000092.1:0-4175 GCA_038046605.1 Microcaldota archaeon
CCTGAAAAGCAATCCACTTGAATTTACCCAAATCGCAGCCGCCTCAAAAATATCCCCCGTTGAATCGCAGATCGCCGTCCAATGGGCGAAGAGGAACGGATGGGTGGCAATTGAAAAAATTGGGGGAAAAACCCAAATCGTCCTTGCAGCAAAGGATGCCCTCCAAAGCGAGGAGGAAAAACTAGTATTAAGATTAAGGGATGGAAAAATTGAATACCATAAAACGCCCCCGTTCGAAAACCTGATCTCCAGGCGCCTTGCAACCGTAGAATCAGAAAAGCTTTTTGAGGCAAAAATCACAAGCACAGGCAAAAAATCACTTTCATCCCCCCAATTTGATTCCGCTTCCCAATTGACCCCCCAGATGATTAAGGATGGCTCTTGGAAGGATGCCAAATTCAGGGAGTATGAACTCAAGAATATGCTTCAGCCTTCAGCCAATCCATCCGGTAAAAAACACTTTTACCTGGAATTCATCCGAAACCTCAAGGAGCAGCTGGTTTCCCTTGGCTTCAAGGAGGAGGATGGCCCCTTCACAGAACTTGAATTCTGGAACATGGACGCGCTTTTCATGCCCCAAGACCATCCTGCCCGCGACATCCATGATGTTTTCCAGCTGGATTTGGGCGAGGGTGTTTTGCCCAAGGGGAAAATTGTTTCAGCAGTAAAAGCCTCCCACGAAGTAGGGGTTGATGGCTCAAAGGGATGGGGCTATTCCTGGAACCCCAAAATGGCCCAAAGGATTGTATTAAGATCACAAACTACGACTGTTTCAGCCCGCACTCTTGCATCTGGCGTGAAGCCTCCAATCAAGATGTTTTGCATTGGAAAAGTATTCCGCCCTGATGACATTGATTGGAAGCATTTCATTGAGTTCAACCAATGTGAGGGCATCGTTGTTGATGAGGGCATGAGCTTTAGGGAACTCCTTGGTTATTTGCGCTCTTTTGCGGTTGATATTTTTGGCGCAAGGCCAAGCGATGTGAGATTCGCCCCCTCCTATTTCCCATTCACCGAGCCTTCAGTTGAGATGATGGTCAAAATCAACGGAAAATGGGCCGAGGTTGGGGGCGCTGGGATCTTCCGGCCTGAAATGACAATCCCACTTGGCTGCAAAAATCCTGTCCTAGCCTGGGGCCTTGGTTTGGATAGGCTTGCGATGATCAAATTAGAGCTCAAGGACATCCGGGAGCTATTCTCAACAGATGTGAAGTTCCTGAAAAGCAAATAGATGATTATATGGTCACAACCGCTATAAACAAAATTTACCTGCTTAGGCTTATTGGGAAAAAGCTATCGGACCAGCAATTGGAAGAATCACTCCACCAAATAAAAGCGCCAATTGATTCCATTGATGGAGGTACACTCAACATAGAAGTCACGGGCGATAGGCCAGATTTGCTTTCCGCGGAAGGGATTGGCCGGTCCTTGAAAGGCTATTTGGGAATTGAAAAGGGGCTTCCGGATGAGAAGTTCAAGTCCGGTGGAGGTGTGATATTTGTGGAGCCATCGGTGAGGGAGGTTAGGGAATTCATCGTTGCAGCGGTCATTGAAAATGTGCGAATAACTGATGATGACCTAAAGGACCTAATCCAGATCCAGGAAAAGCTCACATTGACCCATGGAAGGAAGCGCAAAAAGGTCGCAATTGGGTTGCATGATGCAAAATCATTGGTTGGTCCCTTCATTTACAAGGCGGTTGACCCCGATTCTGTATTGTTCGTTCCGCTTGGAAAAACGCAGAAGATGACCATGCGCGAAATTGCACAAAAGCATGAGAAAGGAATTGAATATGGCGGGATCGTTTCCGGCGCCAGGAAGTGGCCAATCATAGTTGATTCAAAAAATCAGGTGCTCTCATTCCCTCCAATAATCAACGGCACCCTAACCGAGCTTTCCACTTCCACCAAAACCATATTCGTTGACATTACCGGCACCGACTTCCATTCGTGCAACATTGCCCTAAATATCATCTGTCAGGACTTTTCCGATCGGGGCGCACTGGTCAGAACAGTTGAGATCAGGGCCGGCTCCAAAACTATTATTACTCCCCAAACCGCGCCTGAAAAAATGCTTTTGAGCACTGAAAAAGCAAACAAATTATTGGGAACAGAATTATCCCAAAAGCAAATAATTGAGGCGTTGGGAAAACAGCGGATTTCGGCAACAATAAAATCCGCCGTTTCGCTTGAGTGCCTAATTCCCCGCTACCGCGCCGATTTCCTGCATCCGGTGGATTTGATTGAGGAGGTTGCCCTTGGCTTTGGCTACAATAATTTCGAGCCAAAAGCGCCCTCCGTTTTCACTAAAGGGGGAGTATTGCAAAGGACCAAGTTTATTGATTCCATGACTGATTTAATGGTAGGCGCAGGCTTCCTGCAAATCAACACCCCAATACTGGCAAATTCAAAAACTGCCTTAAAATCCCTATCCGAAATTCCCCAAATTAAGATCAATAATCCGGTAAGCGAGGAATACGAATATGTGCGCTCGAGCTTGCTTCCACATCTTCTGGACGCCCTTTCCAAAAATACCCACAATCCTTACCCCCAAAAGCTCTTTGAGATTGGGCAGGTCGCAAAAAAGGATGATAAATCCCCCCTGAAAGCAACTAATGACCTTCATTTGGCAGCGGTGTTTGCAAATTCAAATTCCAATCTTTCCGACATATCCGGAACCCTGCTCTCATTGCTAGATCACCTGAAAATTAGCCACAACCTTTCCCCCTCCTTGCTTAAAGTGTTCATACCTGGAAGGCAGGGGAAAATAAGTGGAAAATTTAATGGTAAGGGTGGAGGCAGTCCAAACATTCATGCTGGCACTCATTCAATTGACCTTGCTTTTTTAGGTGAAATTAACCCCCAAGCGCTTGAAAACCTCAAGATCGAGGTGCCTGTTTGCGGATTTGAAATCGATTTGGAATCTTATGTTTAGGCCATTGACTTTTTTTTAGATATTCTTGAAATTACTTATTTACTTAAATTATACCTGATTAAAACCGTTGTCAACAAATTCCATTTTCCTCCCCTTGCTGGAGAAATGCTGCTACGAATTTCTTGATGTGTCGGTCCAATCCTATTATGGAATCCCTCCAGAAAATCATGTGCCATCCTTTGAATTCTAAGGGATTGCTTATTTGCTTCAGTCATGTCGCCATTTATTATACTTTCAACTGAGAAATGCGCATCGCGACCGTCAAGAGCGGTTTTCCAGCCAGCTTTCCTGAATGCCTCAACCATTTTTTCAACCATTCCAACCACCTAATTTTAAAATTATATGATTTTTGCCTGCCTTTTTAATATAAGCAAAACCCCAAGCGCCTCAGGCACCTCCACTTCCTCCCCGTGCTTTAGATTGTAGCGAATTCCGGCGAAATCAAACTCAATGGCATCCGTATTCCTGATTCTCATCGGTTTTCCCCCGAAAGCGATAGCGTCTTTTGAGGGATCAAAACCCTTAAGTTCCTTCAAAGAAAGGGTTTTGGCAATGTAGCCGGTATCCCCATGCAAGGAATCCGGCAATCTGATCAATCTTGCCAAATCAAATGTCACATTCCGGTCTATATTCACGCTCTTTAGGGAAACCGTCTGCTGCAAAATGTTCTCCCATAATTTATCAAGACCCTTCAAAAGGTCCCAATTCCCACCTGCCATCTTTTTCAGAATGTACTCCTTCCTTTCCACAACCGAAACGGCATCCTTCTTTCTAAGGCCAAAATATGTAAGATCCTCGGGTTTGGCATTCCTGATGAAATCAGTTGCCGCGCGGTAGAGTTTCCTTGACCACCCGAGGCTTTTTTCATCCGGGCCCTTCATCACGAATCTTCCGTATCCCAATTTTTGCTTTAGCAATATCCTCTCCAAATCAAGATCCTTTGCGGTGATGTAATTCAATAGCTGCTTTCTTCCCTCCTGTGTGAGCTCCCGGAATTTCTTATCCTCCATATGAATATGATATCCCTTCTGGCCGGAAAAATTGATTGAAATTTCATCTGATGAAAAGCCAAAATCCCCAATCAGGAACTCTTCAACCAACCTAATGGTATCTGCCTTTACCGTCTCCAGGCAATAAGCGCAATAGATTTTATTGTGGTTGGCATGGTCGGTTGCGGCATCCAGGTCAAAAATCAAATCAGCACCCAAATATTCCTTTTTAGGCATCGGCTGGGCGCCGGG
>JBBSVW010000093.1:0-9708 GCA_038046605.1 Microcaldota archaeon
AATCAACACATAAAGGCGCAAATCACAAACGCGCGTAGAAAAATGCCGATGATAGTAAGGAATGTCTTAGGTGTTGGCGGAGGACTAACTATAATGGATGCAGGCAATTCTCCTACATTGGGCCCCCTTGAAAAATCAATCGGCATGGGCGTTGGCGGACTGGCAATGGTTCTTGGGGTATTCTCACCAAGTGTAAGGTCAAAATTCCGAAGAGAATATCAAAAAGCACAGCGGTTTAAAACACCGGAAAATAAGGAAAAAGCGCTCGATATTTTGATTCAATCGTTGAGGGAAAGCATAGCAAATCGGCGAAGATTAATTGAATCAGCCGTTTAGATAAAAAAATTGGTTTATTTTAGCACTTATGCAATAGTATTTATCTTTTTTTTATTAATTTCAAAGTCTAGAATTACGACTTCTTATCTTGCATTATCCAATCCTCCACGACGATCTTTGGCTGGCGCTTCCGCAACATTCTTAAAATGAGAATCCAAACATTTGAGAAATTTGGAAAATAATTATGAAAAAAAAATCAGTGACCTATTCTTAATCATTCGGAGCAATTGACATTTCCAGAATTATACGCGCCAGATAATAATTAATGCTATTCCAAACAATCCAATTAGAACCAGCTTATTCATAATCAACCACCTAGAGCAATTTGAGTGAGGGTCATATAAAAACATATCGATTTTTCGTCGTAAAGCCAGGCACCACGAAAAGATAGTTTGATAAAGATGCAGCTAAAAGGGAAGCTTTACCATCCAAGGGGGCTGGGCGTAATGTTACGACCTCTTAACATCCGGTATCCAACCCTCCACGACTATCTAAGCCGGCGATCCCTCCGTTCTAATTGTGATGGAAAAGGTGGGCATTAAGCATGAGATTACTGGTTATTCCAACTATAAACCAACCAGCCATTTCGCCATCTTCGTTCAAATCCAAAATTATAATAAGCAAGGGCGGCATAGGAATAGGGCTTTTGTGCGTGCCGATAACCGCAAACGCGCCTAACTGGCGGAAAATATGCTTCAATACAACCAAAACGAAATTGAAAGGCAAATCCTGGAATTCTGGGAGAAAAATAGGATTCCACAGCGATTAGCAGAGCAGCGTCCAGATGCAAAGCCTTTTTTCCTTCTCGATGGACCCCCGTATGCAAACGCGCAGCCGCACGTTGGCCATGTGAAAACCACCGTTTGCAAGGACGTATGGTCCAGATACAAGCAGATGAAGGGATTTAGGAGCTATTTTCAGGCGGGCTTTGATTGCCATGGGCTGCCAACCGAGGTCATGGTCGAAAAGGAACTTGGGATCACCAGCAAAAACGACATAGAAAAAATAGGGATTGACAAATTCGATGCACTTTGCCTTGCAAAAGTCGTTGCAACTGAAAAAGGTTGGATGGAGTATTACAGGAGGCTGGGGGCTTGGAGGAGCTATGCGGATCCATACTTCACATATAAGGATTACTACATTGAAAGCGGCTGGTGGACAATAAAGCAATTGCACTCCAAGGGCATGCTAACAGAGGGCGAAAAACCGGTTTATTGGTGCCCGCACTGCGAAACTGCGCTTTCAGGCTATGAGGTTTCTGATTCATACAAGGAAATTCAGGACCCTTCGATTTATGTGAAATTCAAAATCAGGGGGGCAGAAAACGAATATTTGCTCGTATGGACAACCACCCCCTGGACGCTTGCGGGAAATGTTGCGGTGGTGGTGCATCCGCAGGAAGAATATGTGAAGGCAAAAGTTGGCGATGAAATACTAATTATTGCGGAAAAACGGGCGAAGGCGATATTGGAAGAAAAATTGGGCGTAAAGTACGAAATTTTGGGCAAAATAAAGGGGGAGGAGCTCGATGGTTTGGATTACGAGCCACTCCTTGATGTCCCCTCCCAGCACAAAATAGATTCCAAAGCCCGGAAGGTGCATCTTAGCATCCCCATCATGACAAGCAAGAAATACAAAAAGCACAGGCTTACGCATAAAAAAGAGGAAGATGGGCAAAACGGGGAAATTCAAAATATTGGGGAAAGCGCAAATTCGAGCATCACCGCTTCAAACAACAAAAATTCTCAAATTGGAATGCCGGGAATTAGCGCGGGAAAAAATACGCTAAAAACCGATGCGGATAAAATCACCGGAACGGAGGAGAGGGAGGAATACGAGGAGTTCGTTTCCATGAATGAGGGGACGGGGCTTGTCCATTGCGCGCCGGGGCATGGGCAAACGGATTTCTACATTGGCAAATACTACGGCTTAACGGCGGTTTCACCGGTTGATGAGCATGGAAAATTCACGGAAAATGCGGGGCCGGATTTGGCGGGCATTTTCGTCAAGAAGGCGGATGAGAAAATAATTGGGAAATTAAAAGAGGAGGGCAAACTTCTTTTCTTTGAAAAAATAATGCACCGCGCGGCGCTTTGCTGGAGGTGCAAAACGCCCTTGATCTACAGATTAAGCAAGCAATGGTACCTTCGCGTTGAGCCGATAAAGGATTTGATGATTTCGGAAAACGAGAAGCAAGTCAAATGGCTTCCGGAATATGGCAAGGTAAAGTTCCACAACTGGCTGGTCGATCGCGAGGATTGGGCGATTTCCCAGCAAAGATATTGGGGAATCCCGCTACCAATTTGGATTTGCTCTGGTTGCGGTAAATTCGATGTGATTGGAAGCAGGAAAGAGCTGATCGAAAGGAGCGTTTCAAAATTAACGGAGGCGGATTTGACCGACCTGCACAGGCATACGGTGGATAGGATTGAAATTCGATGCGCAAATTGCAGCAATTCCATGAAGCGCGTGCGGGACATACTTAATGTCTGGTTTGATTCGGGGATAGCGCCCTGGGCATCCCTTGGCTATCCTTTCAGGAACAAGGAACTGTTTGAATCGATGTTCCCAATGGACCTGATAAATGAATCGCAGGACCAGATAAGGGGATGGTTTGATTCACTCATGTTCACTTCTGTTGGGGTTTTTGGCAAGGCGCCATACAAGGCCGTAGCAATGATGGGGTGGGTCCTTGATGAGAAGGGGGAAAAGATGTCCAAGAGCCTTGGAAATGTCATCCCAGCAATCGAGGGGATTGAAAAACTTTCGGCGGATGTGATCCGGATGTATTACTGCTACGAGATTGCACCCTGGGAGGTGCAAAAATTCTCATTCAAAACAGCAGAGGAGGTAAAGCGGGCGTACGCAATTTTGTTCAACACTTATGCATTCCTCGATACGTATTCGCAGGGCGAGGAAATCCCGGAAATCAATGCAAATGGTGATACCAGGAAAAATGCAATTGGCGCAAAAGGTGGAATGTCGCCGGTCAGCTTAAAACCCGAGGATAGATGGATCATCAGCAAGCTTAATGTGCTTTCCAAGCAATGCTCCGAATCACTGGAAAAATTTGAATTCCACCTCGCCGGAAGGGAGATGATCAGGTTCCTTGTTGATGATTTTTCAAGGACATACGTCAAATTGGTGCGCGATCGCGTCTCCGCATCCGAAGATGAGGGGGGGAAATTGGCTTGCCTTGCAACAATTAGGCATGTGATTTTGGAGTATTGCAAATTAATTGCGCCCATATCGCCCCATCTTTCGGAGCATTTGTACCGGCAATTGAAATCAAGGGAAATGCCCGAATCGGTGCATTTTTGCGATTACCCCAAAATAAATGAAAATTTGGTGGATTTGCAGCTCACAGCTGATTTCGAAATTGCAAATAAAATCACGGAAGCCGCTAACTCCCTAAGGCAGGAGCTTAAATTAAAACTCAGGTGGCCCCTTGAGGAAATGGCAATTGAGGGGGATGAAAAAACCAGGGGCGCATTGGATAGGCTCGGGGATGCCTTGAGGGCAATGAATAATGCCCAGGGCATATCATTTGGCACGAATGAGAATTTTGCATCGAAGGATTTCGAAGGGGGAAAAGTGTCCATGCCAAGGGAACTTTCGGAGAAGGCGGTTTTGGGTGCGGCGTATCGGGAGCTGACAAGGGCGGTGCAGTCGGCAAGGAAGAAAAACAACCTGGTTGTTTCAGATAGGATCAATCTTGGCATCGCCAGCCAGGATAGCGATCTTAGGGCGTTCCTAATGGAAAGCAGGGAGATGCTCCTTAGGGATGTTGGCGCATCAAATCTGGAAATTAAAGTTGCCCCAACCGATCTCAAAGGCGGCATGGAAGCACTTATCGATCTTTCCGAATTAAAGGCGGGCCTTAAGGCAGCGGCGATGTTTTCCAAATCAAAGTGAGCATTTGGCAGGGCTGAACTAATTCCATAATGAATTTCCCTCCAATGCAAATCAGTTTTATTATTCAATATTTGGGGGGAAAAAATCAATCGAGATTCTATCCGGGCCTTATTATCCCAAACATCAATGCAAACAATAATCCCCAGCAGGCAATGGCAATTGCCAGCCAGGCCGTTCCGTCCCACGCCTTGACTTTTTGGCCATCCAGGGGGAAAATTGGGATCATGTTGAAGGCACCAAGGAAGGCGTTGATGTAAGCGCCGGTCCAGGCAAACTCAAGTGATTGGGGATTTGCATAGGCAATCAGGAGGAACATGGAAGCCAGGGCAAAGTTCATAACGGATCCCGCAATTGCGATTTTTCCGTTTTGCGCATGGGTTAGGTGCCTTCCGTAAATCACAACAGCGCCCGGGGCCGCGAAAATAAAACTTCCTTGCGTGAAAAATGCGAGCGCAAGGGCAACAATTAGACCAACTGTCCAGGCGCGGTATACCGCGTACGCCCCATACGCCTGTGCCACGAATTTATGGGCAAGCTCGTGCAGGATAAAGCCAAGCCCTAATGTGAGGAGGATCAGCCAGAAATCTGCGCGGAACAAGGAAAATGCAATTGAAATTGTTATGACTGAGACTACTATATGGAGCACCTCCTCAAATTCGAATTTCATTGCCATAAGGTTACACTTCGCTTTCAGTTAGCCGGATGGTCGCGGGTGAAAATGCGCCGGAGTATGCGGTGATTATCCCCTCAGCGCGCTTGCCATTGTGGAGCTTGACATGGATCTTTTGCCCAAGCATGCCGTTCTGTGAGGCAACAACCATTACCGTATCGATATGGGTATGGACGGCCCCGTCATGTGTTACCTGCCTTGGAATCTGGGCAAGAAGCTGGTCGTTTTTACGGATGCCACGCGCATAGGGGTAGGCATAACCGCAGATTAATGAAATTGCAAGCACAAGTGCAAAGAGCTTCCAGTAGGAATCAATCAAGGTTCCGGGAACGCCTGCAAATGATAGGGAGTAGCCTATTAGGGAAATTATCAGAAGGAGCATGAAAACCCTTCCAAAAACATTGAAATGAAAGCCCATTATTCCACCTGTAATTTTTTCAAGCCCCCGGCATACGGTACCAGCGCCTTGGGGATCGTGATCGACCCATCCGCATTCTGGAAGTTTTCGAGGATTGCAACAAGGCACCTGCCAACTGCAACACCGGAGGAATTTAGAGTATGCGCAAATTTAAATGAATTATCCTTGGCGCGGAATTTTATGGAAGCGCGCCTTGCCTGGAAATCCCCGCAATTGCTGCATGAGCTGATTTCACGGTATTTTTTCTGCGATGGCAGCCAAACCTCAAGATCGTAGGTTTTTTCTGAGGCAAAGCCAAGATCGCCCGTGCATAGCTCAATCACACGATATGGAAGCTCGAGTTTTTTCAATACATCCTCCGCATCCACAAGCATTTTTTTATGCTCCTTATGGGATTCTTCTGGCAAAGTGATTTTAACAAGTTCCACCTTGTCGAATTGATGCTGCCGGATTATTCCCCTAGTATCCTTTCCGTGCGAACCGGCTTCCCGCCTAAAGCATGGCGTGTAGGCACAATAGTTTTTGGGAAGATCCTTGTATTCGATTGCCTCCTGCGAATTAAGGTTTGCCAGGACCACTTCGGATGTTGGGATGGCATATAAATTGTCTCGCTCAATTTTATACAAATCCTCCTCAAATTTTGGCAATTGGCCAGTTCCCCGCAGGATTTCAGGGCGGACCAGAAGGGGGGGCATAATCTCCTCATAGCCCTTTTTTGAATGCAAATCAAGCATGAAATTTATCAGGGCGCGCATTAATTTTGCGCCTCCGCCACGAATTACCGTAAATCTCTCGCCGGATAATTTTACGCCCCGCTCAAAATCCAAAATACCAAGGGCCTCCCCAAGCGAGTGGTGGTCCAACACTTCAAAATCGAAGGATTTGGGCTTGCCAACAATTTTTACAGGTACATTTTGGGATTCGTCCTTGCCAATGGGCACAGATTCGTGGGGCATGTTTGGAATTAGGAGCTCGAAATTCATGCGGTCTGATTCGATCTTCCGCAAACGTTCATCCAGCTCCTTGATTTTATTTGGGATTTCCTTTGCCTCCTGCATTTTTGCCTTGGCATCCTTTTTTGCCTTCATCAGCTCATTTATTTCCTTGGAAATGGAATTGCGCTGCTTTCTAAGCTCCTCCACCTGCTGAAGGGTTTTTCGCCATTCAAGATCCTTGTAAATAAGCTCTTCAAGGGGCGCTGCCTGGTTTCGATTAGATAGCGCTTTCCTAACCCTATCCGGCTCTTCGCGAATGATTTTGATGTCGAGCATATGTGCTTCGCAAGAGTAAGATTTGGAAAGCTTAATAAGTTTCCTTTTTCTCGTAAGGTTATGCAATATTTTCCAAATGAGCGCTCCCAAAAAAAGCCGTTTTTGCCCGACGAACTGGATAGGCGGATAGTGGAGGAACTGATGAAGAATGCGCGCGATTCGGGAAGGGAAATTGCCAGGAGGCTGAAAATTTCCACATCCACATTCATCCAGCGGGTTACGCGGCTTGAAGCGCAGGGCATCATCAAGGGATATAGCGCCAATTTGGATTTTTCCAAGCTCGGATATGAGTACATGGGAATAATTGAAATCACCATCCGGAAGGGCGCACTCCTTGAAGTGCAGCATAAAATAGCCGGGATGCAGGGGGTTAGCGCGGTATACGACATAACCGGAGGGAGTGATTCGATTGTGATTGCAAAAACCAGGAGCCGCGGCGAACTAAGCCACCTTGTAAAAGGCATCCTATCGATCCCGGAAGTCGAGCGGACCAATACACACATAATCCTGAATGTAGTCAAGGAGGATTATAGGGAATTCGTCTGATTGGTGAAAACCTAAATGCCATATTTCATCGAAAGCGCAACGCGGGAAGAATTGTTCGATAGGCCAACGCAAATGCTCACGATAATAAAGCTGACTGAAAAACAGCTCGATAGGCACGCTAGGCTTTCAGAACTTATATCCGAAATGCAGTCCGCGCATATGACAGACGATCGGGGCGCAACCTTGAAGAGGCTTATCGCGGAACATGCAAAATTGAGGAACAAGCCAAGGCGCACCATATTCATAGACGATGCCCAATTAGAAAAGGGCCAAACCTTGCCAAAATTGCCAAAAAACCACATTTCACATGAACATGCCGAATTAGAATTGCTTTTCAGGGAGGCTGTAAAAAAAGCGGGCCTTATCCCCGTGGGGCAGCCGCAAATTATAAGTGAGAAGGAAAAACATGAGCGCACGGGCTTTCGATTGCGGACAATTAGCCAAAAATTCAAGTACCACCCCACAATTGAAACGGATCTTGGGGATAGGATTGCAGCCATTTCATCAATCCACCCAATCCGAGGCATTAGGTGGAATGTTCATGTCAACCACGATTCTGAAGGGCGTAATTTGTCGATTTCCGCAACTAGTTACTATGGCAATTCAAGGGCAATTAATAATGCGGCAGAGTACCTAAGACAAATTACTGGGGCAAAACAAAATAGGTAAGGGTTATTGCTGGAGCAATATAATCAATACTGCCTTGCAAGGTATGCTTGCATCCCATCCTTCCCGCAAACAATGCATTTCCCGGAAACTGGCTTTTCATCAAGCCGCCTTCCCCGGACCTTGCCGCCCTTAGTGAAATCCTTCAATGCATCCGCACATCTTTTCCCGTCCATTTCCAGTGTGCAGATGAAAATTTTTGCAAAGCATAGTTCATCCAAAATCCGCTTTGCATCATCCATCGTTAGTGCCGTCTTGATCGAGGCATTGAGCTCATTTTGCGATTTTTCAAGGAGGGAATTTTGCATTGCATTTGCAAGCGCAGTTATGGTCTTTTCCAGGTCGGAAATTGGCACCTTGGCTTTTTCCCTCGTATCCCTGCGTGCAAGGGTCGCGGAATTTTCAGCAACTTCCCTTCCGCCCAGCTCAATCCGGAACGGAACACCCCTCATCTCCCACCAATTGTACTTGAAGCCAGGAGTTTTGTCGGTATTGTCAATATGAACACGCAAACCCGAAGTGGCGAGGATGGATTTGATTTCATCTGCTTTATTCAACACGGCCTCCTTTGCATCCCCTTTAACTATAGGAATTATTACCACCTGGATTGGCGCAATAACAAAGGGCAAAACCAATCCCTTCTGATCACCGTGGATGGAAATTATTGCGCCAAGAACCCTCCATATTCCAGGCCCAAAGCAGGTCGAATATGGGTTCTTCCTTGCGCCCTGAGAATCCATGAATCCCACATCAAATGCCTTTGTGAAATGCTGCCCCAAATAATGCGTGCTCCCGAACTGGAAGGCCTTGCCATCTGGCATTATGCAATCGTATGCGAAAGTTTTTTCGGCTCCAGCAAACTTGTCCCATTGGGGGCGCTCAAATGGGAGGAATGCGATGCTTAGGTGATTGGTTGCGACTTTTTTCATGATTTCAAGGTCGGTTGTGGTCTGGGCAATTGCGCCATCAGCGGTTTCGAATAAATCATGCGTTTCAATCCAGAGGAATTCACTGCCCCTAAGGAAAGGGTTGGTCTCCTTTTCAGCCCGGAAAACCGAACAGCTCTGGTAGAGCTTCATTGGAAGGTCCTTGAATGAATCCACCCATAGGGCGTACATCTGGTAAAAGGCGGTTTCGCTTGTGGGGCGAAGTGCAAGCTTGCGCTCTAGCTTTTCATTGCCCTTCTCGGTTACCCAGAATACCTCCGGGGAAAAACCCGCAACATGCTCCTTTTCCTTTAGGAAATTTTCCTCGGGAATTAAGGTTGGGAAAATCACGGGCTGGTGGCCATCAAGCTCCAGCTCATTTTCAAAGAGGCGGTAAATATGCCGGAATGCAATTGCGCTCCAGGGGCGATGGACCAAAAATCCCTTGATGTTGTAGCGGATGTCCGCAAGCTCGGATGCGTAAATTATCGTGTTGTACCATTCGGAGAAATTGACTTTCTTGTCAATGTTAAACTCTCTTTGTTTCATCTCTACCATAAATTAATCACTCAAATTGTTTCTTTGGCGCGGAGCCATCGCACCTTTCTTTTTGAACGGAAAGAGCATAGCGCTCTTTGCGGCCCCAAAGAACTTCCGTTCTTATGGGAAGAAAGGGGCAAGGCGTTGAATTCGCGCTGTTTCATTTCGACCATAAGTATTATCACATCTTTGAATAATTTTGAGAAAAGCAATTAGTACTTATTTGTTTTTTAGCCTTTGGAAAGCTGTTTGCTTTTCTATCTGGAACCAAAAATAACGGCTTTTTCAAAATCCTTAAAAATTTCCCCTAGCGCCCAGGGATTAGATTGAGTTGCAAAGAGATGGATTTAACCATTTCATTTCGTGAGCTTGATAGGCATTTTTGGCAGGTTTCCCGTTTAATGCAGTGGGGTATAGCGC
>JBBSVW010000094.1:0-2679 GCA_038046605.1 Microcaldota archaeon
AAGCTAGGGGCATAGGAACGAATTGCATGTGCCGCTTTACCGGGTTTTGGCATATAAAAACGTTTATAAACTCCAGCCAGCAAATTGTTGCACTTCGTATTGTTGGGGTGGACAGAATGCCTAAAGGAAAACGCAAGCCAGAAGATGACTTTTACGATGATGAGGAGGATTGGGAGGACGAGGAGGATTGGGATGAGCTCGACGACGAGGACAACGAGACCGAGGACGAATAAACCGCCCTTTCTTTTTTTATTCATTTTTTAATTCATATGCGCTAATGCTTCGGATATGCCAAATCGGAAAATAACCGAAAGGATCCGCACTATTTTGAAAAAACCCATTGGGGATTTATTGCAGCCAGCGCAGCTTTTTGATAGGCTTTTGGAAAAATCCAAGGGATTGGCAAAACCCATCTTCAGGGGAAACCATTATGATTCCTCTGCAAAAAAACAACCCCTAATTATCAGCGTGGGCGACATCACAACCCTCAAGCTGCTTGAAAATGGCATCATACCGGACGTTTCCTTCTTCGATTACATATGCAAAAGGGAGGCAATTGAAAAGGGGCAGAAGGAAAAGCTTGCCGGCTTCAAGGCAAAAAAAATAATGGTGAAAAATGCGCCGGGGATGGTTAGCGCGCAATTATGGGCGGCATGCAAGGAGGCATTTTCCCCAAATTCCAAATTCCCAATCAAGGTGATAGTGGATGGGGAGGAGGATTTGGCGGTTCTTTGCGCGATAATCCATTCACCCACCGGTTCGGTAATCATCTATGGGCAGCCGGAAGAGGGGGCGGTACTGGTTATTGTCGATGGGAGGCAAAAAAGGAGGGCGAGGAAGTTCTACGAGGAATCAATTGAGATAAATTGACTTGGGAAAATACAGGGGAAGAAAAACAATTCGGGCATTAAAACATCTGTTCAAAAATAAAAAAAAAGGTGCAAAAAATGGAAATTCAACTGCTAGGCGCCGCAAGGGAAGTTGGGAGAAGCTGCATATTCGTTGAATCCGATGGGCTCAATTTGCTTCTTGACTGCGGGGTATCCACAGGCGCCCAAAATTCCCTTCCCGACCTTGCCAACGCAAAAACGCCCCATGCAATTGCCCTTTCGCATGCGCACCTTGACCATTCGGGCTTCTTGCCCGCGGTTTACAAGCATGCAAACCCGCCAATACTTTGCACATTCCCAACCATTCCACTGGTGAACATGCTCCTTGAGGATATGCAAAAATTGCTAAATGACAGGGGCGTGCCTGCGTTATTTTCCGAAATGGACATGAAGCGGATGAACCGCTCGTTCCTTGCCATGCCATATGACTCTGAATATTCATTTTTCAACGGAACAAAGGTCAAATTCCTGGATGCGGGGCACATCCTGGGAAGCGGGCAGGTATTTGTTTCCGGAAAGGAAGGGAATTTGCTTTATTCGGGCGACATCAATTCCGTGAAAACGGCAATGCACAATCCCGCTAAAATACCAAAGGATGAAATCGATGTGCTTGTTATGGAGAGCACATATGGGGGGCGGGACCATGGGGATAGGAAAAAATTGGAGAAAGTGTTTTGCAATAAAATAAGGGGCGCAATTGAGGGCAGGGGGGCGGTTGTGATCCCATCCTTTGCCGTTGGAAGGACGCAGGAGATAATTCAAATCCTGCTTGAGAACGATTTGATAGGTAATGTTGTAATGGATGGGATGGGGATGCGCACAACTGAAACCTACTTGGAGTTCCCATCGTATGTGAGGGATTCAAGGAAACTTAAGGAGGCATTTACGCTTGCGGATAAGGCATACGATGCAATGGGCCGAAAGCGCAACTCCAAGGCGGGAAAAATAATTGTTGCTACAGCGGGGATGCTCGAGGGGGGGCCTGCGTTAAGCTACATTTCAAGGCTCCAGATTGCAGGCATTCCAACGTATATTTACCTGACGGGCTTCCAGGCAATTGGGACAAATGGAAGATTGCTAAAAGAGCAGCGCAAAATCCGGATCGATGGCAAAACGGTTGATTTCACAGGCGTTGTTGAAGCGTTTGATTTTTCCGCGCATTCCGGTAGGAAGGAATTGCTCTCATATGTCCAAAAAACGGATCCGAAAAAAATAATACTGGTGCACGGCGATCTCGAGGAAATGGGCGCAATGCATGCGACTTTAAAGGAGCAGGGCCGCGATGTGATGATGCCGGAATTGAATAAGAAAATTGAGATCTGATTAATCCAGTAATTAGACACGGACATATTCATTCCCCCTAATTCACAAACCATTCGCAAGGTATATAAACCGGAATCGGCAGAATCTTGGAGTCAGCGGTCATAGGGGAGGTGGCACACCCGATCCCTTTTCGAACTCGGAAGTTAAGACCTCTTACGATTCGGCGTGTACTTCTCTGGCGAGAGGGAAAACCGAATACCGCTGCTCTCTTTACAACCCTTAATCATACCTCTTTCTCGGTTTGTCCCTACCCTTCCTGAATTTCAAAATATCTCCGGATTCTTGCAGTAATTTCCTGAGCCCTCTCAGAGTTCAATGATATTTCTTTTCCGTAAGCTGTGGGCTTTTGAAGAATCAACCCCGCCTTAATCAGCGCATCCGCAGCTTGTTTGGCGCGATTTGCCAAGTGTGGCGGAATTCCTTTGATCACGTTGTCAATGCTCGTATGGCTATGCGACCATTTGCG
>JBBSVW010000095.1:0-1028 GCA_038046605.1 Microcaldota archaeon
CCTAATTCTTTCGGTGTTTTCATCTTATAATTGCGCAATAATCCGCAAGCCTTCGCGCCCCGTAGCTTACCTGGCCTTTGACATAATAGTTGGCCCCGCCATCGGAATCCACGCATCTAACTCCGGATGGCTCCACGGGCACAATATTTGGAATAACCCTTTTCACATCCTTGGAATTTGCTACTTGGGCATCCGGGGAAGTCCTTGAACCGGAATCTGCACTGCCTGCTTTCGAGCCATCTGGCAGCGGCGGGATACCTAGATCGGTGGATCCCGAAGTTTGCTGCTTTGACGCAGGCTTATCCGTTGGCCTAGCTGTTGCGGTTGGAACACCGAATTTGGATGAATCGCATTTAAGCTCGGGCCCCAACCGGTCAATGTAATTCTTGAGGTAGGTGACATCGGCTATGTTGCTGGCAATTCCATCACCGTTTACATCGGCATTCCAAATGGGTGAAGGTTCATCTGCGCCATTGAAAGCAAAATCGATCAGGCACAGGTAATCAGCCGAATCGACAAAGCCGTCCTTTGGAACGCAAATGTCCCCACAACCATTAATGGCCGGTTTTGAGCCGGGTTTGGGAACCAGGGTTGAGGTTGCAAAAAGTGATGGGTTGCATGCTGGAGATGCCCCTCCGCGGTTCAGGTAATTTATCATATATACGACATCAACCTCACTTGATGCGATACCATCGCCGTTGACATCGGCTGCCCAAAGAGGGGAAGGAGCGGGCGCCCCTCCAAAAGCGTAATCGATAAGGCACGTCAGGTCAGCTTGCGTTATTTCACCATCATGGGGAACGCAAATGTCCGCGCAACCGAAAACAGCTGGATTGACTAGCGCCTTTGCATTAACAGTTGCGGTGGGCGTTGGCACTGGAGGAATTGCTGTCGGGAACAATGCAGGATTGCACACAGGCGCTGGCCCGCCACGGTTGAGGTAATTTATCATATAAGTGGTGTCGAGGATATTGCTTGCAATCCCATCGCCATTCACATCGGCGGCCCAGAGGGGGGATGGCTGGGCT
>JBBSVW010000096.1:0-36977 GCA_038046605.1 Microcaldota archaeon
AAAAACTCCTTATACCTCTCCGACAGAACAGGTCTCTGGTCTCACTGGAAAAACGCATTGGTACCTCCTTTTCGCCCTACATTTGGATTCCATGGTATCTTTGGGAGTCTATAAGACAACTGGGGTGAGACCCGGACTGTCATTCCTGCAAAAGCAGGAATCCAGTATTTAAGCTACTTTGAAATACCCCTGGATTCCCGATCAGGCCGGAAAATACAGATGTCGGACAGACTCTTGATATTCAAACAGCTTACTGTCAGTCATTGCCTTAGCTTTCCATATTTTCTATAATAGCATATTAGTGGCCAAAATAAAAGTATAGGGGACTGGGGGAATTTTTCTGATGGAAAAAAGGATGATTGATGGGGGTCTTTTGAAAAAAAGCGGCGGGGTTACTGAAAAAGGCTTAGGCGTTTTGAAAACGACATATAGCCATGAAAAAGTAAAAGCGATTATAAGGTTATGGGAAATCAATCGTAAGGATATCAGGGAGAAAAATACATCCGATCATTAACTAGTCCTGCGCGGGTCAATATACCAAGTTTAAAAACCATTTTCCCTACTATTTCAATCTAATTATTCAGGGGGGATAAGCATGGTCCGGCATCTTGTTGGTATGGGCGATTTAACGCCTTTTGAGATTTCCAAAATCATCGATTTAGCAATCGAACTAAAGGCGCATCCGGAAAAATACTATTCCAAATTGGATCATAAAAGCCTGGTGATGCTTTTTGAGAAATCTTCAACACGAACTAGGCTTTCATTTGAAATTGGCATGACGCAGCTTGGTGGCCACGCGGTCAATTTCACCGGATCGCAGCTTTCAGCCGGGAAGGAAGACGTCGCAGATACCGCTCGAACAATTTCCGCATACGCGGATATTTTGATGGCAAGGGTATTCAAGCACGAAACGGTGGCGGGACTTGCCAAATTTTCCAAAATTCCAGTCATCAACGCGCTATCCGACCTGGAGCATCCGTGCCAGGCGCTGGCGGATATACAAACAATCAAGGAGCTAAAAGGCTGGAAGGATGCGAAAGTTGCATATGTTGGGGACGGGAATAACGTGTGCAATTCACTGATGCTTGCATGTGCGATGGTGGGAGTGGATTTTGCTGCTGGAACACCGAAAAATTACATGCCGAATGGGGAGTTGATGAAAAAAGCGGAAAAATATGCGGAGAAATCGAAGGCGAAGCTCACGTTCACCAACTCCGCTGTTGAAGCCGTAAGGGATGCCGATGTTGTTTACACTGATGTTTGGATCTCGATGGGCGAGGAGCATTTGAAGGAGCAGAAGATGAAGGAGTTCGGCGGTTTTCAGGTGAATGGGAAATTGATGGCGCTTGCGAGGAAGGATGCGATCTTCATGCACTGCCTTCCGGCAAAGAAGGGATATGAGGTTACGAAGGAGGTCATCGAGGGGAAGCAATCGGTGGTTTTCCAGCAGGCGGAAAATAGGATGCATGCACAGAAGGCATTGATGTTATTCTTGCTGGGGAAGGTATGAAGTTTTGATGAACCTTTTGCTAAAAGGTCCGCATAGAAGGCGCTGATGATGTTTTTGATGGGAAAATCTTAATCAAAAAGCTTATAAAGTGGGATATCCCACAAATTAGTGGGAGGTGGGAAAATGTACCTGAATATGGACGGGAAGGGAAGGTTGCAGATGCCGGCGAAATTGAGGAAAAGGCTGGGGCTGGGAAGGCGAGTGAAGGCCGAGGAGAAAGGGAAAAACCTGATAATCCATACTGGCAGGGAGGAAAATTTCTGGAATAAGTACGCAGGTTTTTTCAAGGGCAAGGGAAAGCTGGGCCAATCGGATGACGTGGGCAAACTGGCGGAGGAACAATTCTGGAAGGAAAGCAATGATAAGTTCAGGTGAGCCCGCATGGAATACGTAGAAACGAGCATCCTATGGGATTGGACTGCCAAGGGGGAATATGCGGATTACCTGTTGCGTTTGGGACTTGATGGCATCGGCTGCACATCGCTTTTCACCCTAACTGAAATGCGCATGGCAATGCTTCGGAAAAATCATGGCATCCGTGAAATCGAAGAGCTTATGAATAGGATTATCAATGATTCGGGGCTGATTTTTATCAACATGACAGAGGAGGATTTTCAAAAATCGATGGAACTATCAAAAAGGTATTCCCTGACTACATTCGATTCAATCCATGCCGCCATTTGCATCAGTAACGGGTTTGCATTGTCAACATTGGACAAAGATTACGGGAAAATCGCCGGTTTGAAAACGGTTAGGCCGGAAAGATAACTAAATTATTTCCGAATTGCCCGGAAGCATCTGCATGAGCTGGTCGAAAGCAAGGTCAATCGAGTCAGCTTGAAGTTTGTTCACGAGCGTTTTCGCGAGGTCTTTTTTCTCAATTTGCCCAGGTTGTACAATAATTTTCCTGATGAACGCGCGGGGAGAGTTAAGGAAATCGTAATTAGCCGGCACAACCGCCAGCCTTTCCACATTGTTGGTGCGTTCAACTGCGATCACGATCTTAAGTTCCATGTTCTTGAACCATTTCTTCTCCCCGCGGATCATGAACCCCCCCTTTGGGACGTATTCGCCCTGGGAATATTTTTCCACATGGCCCTTGTCGACATAATAGGTGTTTGCAACGTGAAGATTGCCCTTCCAGGCGCTCGAGTAGCATACGGAAAATTGCGCGGTTTCCTTGAGGCTTTGCTCATTTGCGGATTTCCCATTCTTCAATATCACGGCGGAAGCGCCATGCACATCCGCATGGAAGAACAAATCATTGGGCTCGAGGTATTTTGAGAATAGGAGGTCGTTTTGCTGCGCGTCCCTGCCGGCAATCGTTAGGAGCATTTCGGATGTGAAGAAATTGTGGAACTTTTGGTACCATTCACGCTGCTCAAGGATGCGCACCTTTTTCTTGTGCTCCTCCTTCTCTTCCTGGGAGGCGAATTTTTGCTTGTTTTTCACCCGCTCCAGCTCGCGCTTTGTCTTTTCTATTTCAAAGTCCAGGTTCTCCTTTTTCTTCTTGGCCTCCTTGCCCTTGCGGAAAAGCGCCTGCGCATTCTCATTTGCGCCCTTCGATATGTCCAATTCGATTTTCATGGAGGAAATTAGGCGGGAGATTTTATATAGGTGCTTGATTAAAAAACTCGAATGGAAAACGGATGGGAATTTGCAGATAGGGGATGAGAAGTTGTGGATGCAAAACCCCAATGGAAAGCCGGATCGAACCAATGGGCTCCAAAAGAAAACAAATGGATTTTAGGGGGTAAAACGGGAATGGAAAAGAATCAGATCTGAAAAGAAAAAAAAGAAAAAAAAGAAGAATGATTTCAATGAAAAAGATTTTCACCACTTATTTCGCGGCTATAAAACCTATTTCCTCTTCTTCTTCTTTGAGGCCTTCTTCTTGACCATTAGTTCTCACCCGCAATTAGTAATGCACCCGGGTATATTTAGCTATCGGTTGGAAAAAAAATAAAAATAATGGAAAATAAAATTAAGCAAAATGGAAAAAATGGTCCAAACCGGCAACCCTCCTCGTAAATATTGCCTATTTCTTTTTTTTAGCATGGTTTAAAAAAGCGCGAAGGGGATAAAGGGTTTTCGGAGGCATGATTTGTTGGTGCTGGCAAAATTAGCCGATAGAGGAGAAAGGGGATGCCTCATCTAGAACTTCGGACCTGACAATGCCTCCACAATATTTTTCAACTAATCCATGCAATTCTTTGGTAGCGACATCAATTTCTTCCCTGCTTACTGGCGGAAGACCTTCAATGACCAGGATACAGTTTTTAGTCTCTTCGGTCAACTTTGTCCTTTCGGCCTCACGCCAATTCCATCTCCGGCAAATTGCGGAAACTCCGTCCTTGTATATTGCCTCCCCATTCTTTGGGGGCCTAGCCTCCTTATCTCCAAGTAGCAACACGGGCGCCTCGTTTTCAGCCGCGAACGTCAAAAGTATATCGCCCTCGATTTTGTCCAAGTCCTCTCCACCAACTGGAAGCATATGCTTTAGGGAAATGAAATTATACAGGTCTACGAGCTTATTGATCCGCCGAAGTCCCGAGCCGCTAAGAACAAGCCTAAATAGATTTTCGACTGAAGATTTGTGCTCTTTTGGCTTTGCGCCAAATGCGGAGTATGCCTTTCTCCAGGCATCGATTTTAGGCTGCTGGCTTAAAATCTCGGAAGTATGTCTTTGCCTAATTATCCCTTCAAGGTTTTTGGTTTTATCCGAAATCTCCTCAGGAAAGCCCTTATTCGAGATATTTTTCGCCATCACCACGCCTAAATGAAGCCCTGAAAACTTTTCGAAAATTTCTTGCTCAATAATTAGTTTCATGAACATCATCCAGGCAATCAAATGTATTAAGGCTTTTTTATCTGCAGATAGGCGTCCCGGAAAGGAATACCATTCAGCGCAAGTTTGCTTGCTTTGGCTGCCGAATGCATGTCCTCAGTGACAGAATTCTTCAATTTTTCCTCGTTGACGGCAATATTTTCCAATACCAGCATTGCAATCGCAACTGATGCCAAAGTGGTCTCGAAGGCCTCGATCAACGGCTTTTTCGTCTCCTGCATGTCGCGGTTGTAGCCGGAAGGCAAATTTAGGGAAAGCTGACTTATATGGAACGCGCAGGCATGCACTTTGGCTGCTTTTGCCCTTAGCAATTCCAGGGCATCGGGATTTTTCTTATGAGGCATGATGCTGCTTCCGGTCGTAAGCTTATCCGGCAACCCTATAAAGCCGTATTCCTCGGTGCCCCAAAGCATAAGGTCGGTTGCGAGCTTATTGATATCGAGCATCACCTGCAAAAGGGCAAAACAGGTGAGTGCACCGTCCTTCCCCCTTGAATTCTGCGCATGGATCCCATTTGCCTCGGTCCTTGAAAAACCAAGATCGAGGGCAATTTCCTTCCAATTCAAATCAAGCGGGGAGCCGTAACCAGCGGCAGTCCCCAGTGGGCAGGAATCGTTCTGCTTGAATGCCATCTTCAATATTTCCAGATCGTTTTCGAAACTTTCTGCAATTCCCGCGCACCAGTAGCCGAAGGTGGTCGGCATGGCTTTTCTCATGTGTGTATAACCGGGCATTGGAACGCCTTCATATTTTTCCGCCATCCCATAAAGAATCTGAATCAATTTGCCGATCTCCTTTATGGTTTCGGCAAGCATCTTCTTGCTGAACATCCTTACTGCTGCAAGCGACTGGTCGTTGCGGGATTTCCCAAGATGGATCTTCTTCCCCGTGGCGCCAAGCTGCATTATGAGATGCTCCTCAATTTTCGTATGGGAATCCTCCTCTTCGGGAAGTATTCTGACAGAACCGCCCAAGGCATTATTTCGCAAATCGTTCAGGCAGCCCTCCAGCTTCCTTAGCTCCTCAAGGCTGATGATGCCCGCTTGGTGCAATGCCTTGCAGTAGGCAAGGGAAATCTCGCAATCAAAAGGCAACAGCTTCTCGTCCGCCTCGCAATTGTCCTTATTGAGGAAGTCAAGCAATTCCTTTTGCATGTTCAATTGTTTTTTCCACAACACCATCTTCTTTCACCTTCATTTTGGCAGCCATCCTGGTCTGCAGGCTCCATAGCTCTATGAAACCCGGCGAGCAGCTTTGATTGAATAGCTGGCCTTTTCCGTAAGTCGCCAGCTTCTTATCATAGAGCAGGTTTTCCGATTTTCTTCCCACTACTCTTGCAATTCCTTTGAACAATTTCAAATTCACTTCTCCGGATACGTTTTTGTTCCTTGAATCGAAGAATGCATCCAAATTTTCCTTCAGGGGCTCGTTCCACAATCCCGCATAAACCAAGAACTCCCATTTTTCCTTTAGAATGGACGCAAATTGGTTCTGGTGGATAGTGGAAACGGCCTTCTGCAAATCCTGATGCGCCGCCAATATGCAAACCGCCGCCGGGCATTCGTAAAGTTCGCGCGTCTTCAGCCCCACGATGCGGTCTTCCATATGGTCGATTATGCCCACACCGTGTTTTCCGGCGAGCAAATTGAGCTCGGCGATCAAATCGCATAAAGGCAGCCTTATCCCATTCAAAGCGAGGGGAATTCCATCTTCAAATTCGAGGAGAGCGTGTTCCGGCCGGGAGGGGGAATTTTCCGGCAACGTGCACCATTCGAATGCCTCATCCGGCGGTTCAGCGTACGGATCTTCCAGGATTCCGCCTTCAATGCTCCTACCCCATAAGTTCTCATCAACTGAAAATTGGGATTTCGGGGAAATTTCGATGCCGTTTGCAGCCGCGTAGGCAATTTCGTCATCGCGGCTCATCTGCCACGTCCGTACCGGGGCGATAATCTTCATTTCCGGGGCAAGCGAAAGTATTCCTGACTCCAATCTTACCTGGTCGTTGCCCTTGCCGGTGCAGCCGTGGGCGATTGCATCAGCGCCTTCTTTTTTTGCGATCTCAACAGCTATTTTTGCGAGGAGCGGCCTACCCAAAGCGGTGCTAAGCGGATAGCTGCCCTCGTAAAGCGCCTCCGCCTTGATGGCCTTGGAAACATACTCGCCGGCGAATTCGTGCTTGGCATCGATAACAAGTGCCTTCACCGCCCCCAAATCAAGCGCCTTCTGCCTGATTTTTTCGAAATCCGACGGCTGCCCCAAATCGACGGTGAGTGCGATTATCTCCGCACCGTAGTGCTCCGGAATCCACTTGAGCATGCAGGAGGTGTCGAGGCCGCCGGAGTAGAGCAGCACTGCCTTTTCTGCGGACTGCGCCTCGTAGCTCGAATAAATATTGTTCATTTCATCAACCCCCATAAAAGCCAAATGGCTAAAACCTCAAATTTCCCACAACAAAAAAATGAAAAAATGCAGCGCATGGAAAAAATAAAAAAAGAAGGGATTTGCCCCCTTTGGATAAAAAAAACGCCGCGCTTACGCCGGCATCAGAAAGATCACTTCTTCTTGTGCTTGGTCTTCTTTGCCATTCGATTCACCCCCTTTCATCTGAAATTTGCAGTATATCTGTTTTTCGGCTAAAAACGAACAATTTTAAACATTATTGTCCAAATTTGGTATATGGGAAAATCAGTCGCGAGGAGGGTGGGTGAGAGGCTGGAGTCGCAGCCCTATTTGCTGAAGGCGATCGAGGGCGGCTATGCCAACCTTTCGGAGATTGCCCGGAAGCTGCAGCGGGAAATGAGGGAAAGGGGGGAGAGGGGCTCGATTGAAGCGGTGCGGGCGGCGGTGAAGCGGATAGCTGAGGAGAAGGAAATTGCAGCTGGGAGTTCTGAAAGCAAAATCCGCAAATTGCTGAAGGGAAGCAAGCTGGAATTATCAACGAAGATTTCCGTATTGGTGGTTGCAAGCAGGGCCTATGATTCTCTACGCGCGCATCTGCATGAATCGCTCTCAATAGTAAAGAGCCGGAGCGGCGTGACGATCGTGCTGCCGGACGAATATGTGCCGGAGTTGAAGAAACACGTGCATTCCCACGACATACTCATTGAGAACAACGATTTGGTGGCGCTGAGCCTTATCACATCAGAAAACATCGAGGAGGTGCCGGGCGTGGTGGCATATTTGACGGGCAAGCTCGCGGAAAACGGGATAAACCTGAAGGAATTCCTAAGCAGCTATAGGGATACGGTGATGATATTGGAGAAAAAAAATTCGCTGAAGGCGTACCAGTTGCTGGAGAGGCTGATAGCGTAGAAATATTGGGATGGTTTAAAAAAGCGCAAAGAGTAAGGGAATTGGTGCTTATGCAATTCGACCTTGATTTGATGAAGGCGCTTTTCCCCCCGAAGAAAAAACCGGTGCACTTAATGAAATGGGGGTTGCCTGAAGCGCGCTTCACAACGCCTGTTGAGGATGTGGAAAAGAAAATACCAATCATCAAGGGAAAAACGAAATTTGCCGGCGGAGGGGAATTCCTGGAAGAGATACATGCCAAGGATTATGGGAATGGGGTTTACTCGTATTTCATCGTGCGCATCGATAAGAAGACAGAGGAGGAAACGGTTTATTCGGAAGCGTATATGCTCCGAGAGGATGAAAAGCTGGGGATTGGCGCAATGGACGCATTCAAGATGTCGCAGGATTTTGAGAAATTGGGGTATAAGCATTTGTTTGACCGCGAAATCACGGTTTGGAGCTTCCGATCACTTCTCAAGGTCGTTAATGCATTCAACGTGACTGATTTTGGTGATTTTGTTGAGGTTGGCCTTCCTGCTACAAAATTGGCAACCATGCGGGATATTGATGAAAAATGGAAGGATGGGTTTTTCCTGAAACTAGGAGTGAAAAAAGAGGATGTGATCCCAACGGATCCAATCACATTGCAGCTTGTAACGATGATGGATCCGGAAAAGCAGCAGCAATTCGGGGAGCAGCAAAATGCCTCGCTGGGAAACAGCGCCCAAGGCGGGTTATCTTCCCAACCGCAGAAAAAGAGCATGGGCTTTGGGAAGGGAAAGGGGAATTTATTTTAGTAACAATAACTTGACATTCAGTTCTAATCTGCATGCGGATACTCAAGAACGATGTGCGGCAATCCTTTTACAGGTTTTAGCATACGGTCAACTTCGGGCCTAACAACTGCATGTTTCCGCAAAAACCTCCCTGCCTCCCTATAATCGCCCTCTCCTTCGATCGTAAGCACTTTCTGGGCAAGCTTAGCGATAGTTTTTTCCATCTTTTCGTAATCGATATCGTAACGGTCCCCTCTTTCGGAAACAGCGCCAGAATCTAGAAAGTGATTTAGGATATAAGCGTAACCATAGGTATGCGCAGAACCTAATCCATGCCTAAGTGTCCCTAACATACTAGGCACATTTGCAAAATAAGCCGCTCTTTTCTGCTTCTCCGTAATAAATCCACGGTTTACAAGATTGCTTAGGTGAAAGAGACCTAAAATCTGGGCTTTGCCTTCCTCAATTCGGTTGTAGTGTTCACCTAACTTAGCATGGATATCGTCATGTGTTCCCCCCTGTAGGCGGCCATGAGAATGGGAGAATTCATGCAACATCGTCACAAGAGTTGAGGCATCTTGGAGGTCTTTCAAGGAAAATTCGCCTAACTGGTCTTGGGACATCAATTTTCTTGCGATCTTGTAATTGGTTTGGGTGACTCTGACCTCCTCAGAATTCTTCATAATGAAAATCCTATAGCCGTATTTCCGCTCATTTGGAAGATTGAATGCGATGAAGTGCGGAATGCGATGTGCCTGCCCACCCAAATATATTGCATTAACGACATCAATTGGCGGAGTTGACTGATTTGAATTTTTATAATCATCCTTGCACGGGAGGCTAGACTCGAATTCCCCAGCCAATTTCCGGTATTTTTGCAATTGGGCAGTGCGGGGCTTGTCCTTGATCATGATTACTGCCCTGGCTGCCCCTTTAAGCCCCATCATATTGTCGTCGTAGGTTTCGACCCCGGGGCTTAGGACCATATGAATATCAGAATCCAATTTTAGCCATAACCTATCCGATGGATCGTATTTTCCCACATAGCCTTTCCTTAATACTCTGGCTTTAGCCACCAAATATTTCCTCAATTGCCGATTTGCTGTTACTTTGCTAGCAGCTTCAAGATGGCCTGCAGCTACCTGTAATTGCTGCTTATATTTTTCAGCATAAGGAGTTACTTTGAGATCTCCCTTATCAGTCAACGTTAAGACCGAGTGCAAATGCTCCACACCCGGGGTTAGTTTATCATCCCGATGAGTTTCATATTCTATAAATTCCCGATCAAGGAGCGGGTGGTAAAAATTTGCCCCTTCAGGTCTTACCGCCTGGAAAGTTCTGGAGAAAATCGGTTGGCGAAGCTCTTCCAATGAGGACAGGTATTGAGCACGCGAAGGTTTGGGAGCTCTCGAGAGTATCCCCTGCAAATCCGAGTATGAGAATGTGGGAAATATCTTTCGGTTACCCTCGGCTTTAGAGTGCGGCCCATGATGTGCGTTTAATTGGAATAAATAACGATTTAGGTGGGGCATTTCTTCTGGTCTTGAATATCTAAGAGCAATTTGGACCAGATCGCGTATGGACGCAGCAAAAGGCGAGTTTTGGTGCCAATATATCTCGTCTATTTGCCTTCCGGCTTGAACCAGATGCCTTAGCGCTTTTTTCTCAGTGGCTGGTAAATGCCCTATTTCTGCGGGTATTTGTACGGAAACATAAGCAGGATGTTTTGGCATGAATAAGAAAAGGAATTGTGAGCTTTAAAAAGATTGTTAGGCCGCAACTGCTTTTGCGCTCTTTTCAAGAAGCTTCTTTCCGGCGTTTGTTATTACCCTTCCGGTTTTTTCCTTCTTAACAAGCCCCGCCTTTTCAAGCTGCTGCATGGCAACACGGATTATCTTTCCGCCAGCTTTCCTGTGGTGGGAGCGCGCAACCGTATGTGAGGTGCGCCCGCCGTATTTGTGCTGGAGCCTGCGTACGCCCAAATTCTTGCGATCAGTAGTTAGGAGTGTGCGAAGGATTGATGCGCAGCGCTTGAACCAGAAATCATCATCAGTTGGGATGCGCTCGTTATGCGATCCGCTTTTTACCATCAAAACCCACTCGGGCGGCTTTATTTCGGGGACTGCCTTGAGATGCTTGGCAGTGGAATCAATCAGCCTTCCTGCCGGGACTTCCAAAGACTTCATTACCATAATAGACCACAAAAAGAAGAGTATGCTTTGAGAGAAAATAGATATTTAAAACCTCGTATAGGGAGGTAAGTTGAAGGAAAGCAAAGGTACGGGCATTAAATAACGATCAGCCCTGCAATTTCGTTTTTTCCTTCCTTTTTGCTTTTTCCTTCGCATATGGATAAATTTTAGTTGCATTGCATTTCAGGCACTCGTAAATGACGCCCTTTTTGGAGCTGGCAACCCTAACCTTGAGGGTTTTTCCGGGAATGAAAATGGATCCGCATTTCTTGCAGAAGGATTTGGAGCCAAGAGGGAGGCGATGCCTCATGGCAATTTTGCGGGCAAGGCTGACGTAGCGCTTTGAAAGCGCCTTGTCTTCATCGTACATTTCCTTTGCCATCAAGAGGAGCTTTTCACACCGGCCCATAGCAATGTTGTCAAGGTTCATGGAAGGGGTACGCATTGGAAGGTTAATAAAGTTTTGAGAGCTGGATTGTTGCATGGGAGTGCTGGAATCCTTGAAGCGGCTAGAAGAAGTAAAGATCCATACAGGCGCAAGAACAACGCTTGGCAAAGTTAGGGATGATGTGCTTGCAGGCAATTTATTCAAGCTTGGCCCTAAGGAAATTGTGGCTTTGGCTGTACTTGGTGAATTATCAGCCGGCGGCTCACAGCCAAATCTGATACAAGAGAGTGACAATTGGCAAATTTCGAGGGGATGGGAACTCGCAAAACACGCAGCAAAATTGCATCCAAGGGACTTAACGCCATATATGCAGCCACAATTCCTTGAGGCGCTTAACCAAGCTACCGAACATCCGAAATTCAATATTGCGATGCATGCCCAAGATTTTGCCCAATTCCTGCGCATAACAAAGACTGAAACATCCCCAAAGGAACCGGTTGCAAGGGATTTTCCAAGAGAAGCAGTTTTGGCATATCTTGCGCTTCGAAAAGCCCATCTGGACGTATCATTGCCGCATGGCGAACGCCGCTATACAAACGGGATCCGCGCAATTTGGTCTGCAAAGCACACAAATCTCTGGAACCTCTTCCGCGATCATAGTGAATTTTTTGGCCGAATTGCTGCATTTGCTGATCTGGTGCCGACCCTTGATTTGAGGAGGCTCCTAGATCATATGCCTCGAATTAAGGTAATCCCCAAGGAGCAGACGGAATTGTTCAAAAAATGGGAGGCTTGGGCTTCCGTTGTTTATCATCCCGAATTGGCAAAATACCTGGAAATTTACAAGCACACGCCAGGGCATAATTTTATTATCCGGAATGCTCCTGCAATATTAAAAAAATTGAACGGAAACGAGGATTTGCTGATTGACGAGAAACGCGCGCTCTATGCATGGGTAATGAAGGCATACGAAGGGGGGGAAGGTAGGGAAAAAGTGAGGGAAAGATATCTTTTGGAAAATTTCGACCAAGGCAAGCTCGATATAGAGCAGCTAAATGCAATAAGGGTAAGGCTCGACCAGCGCGCTAATGCCTAAAGTGCAACAATGCAAAAGAGCTAGTGCCTAAAATGCCTCCTTCCGGTTAGTACCATCGCAATACCGTGCTCGTTTGCAGCATCAATAACCTCCTGGTCGCGGATTGAGCCGCCGGGCTGTATGATGGCGGAAATGCCGGCTTTTGCAGCGAAATCAATGGTGTCGCGGAAGGGGAAGAAGGCTTCAGAAGCCATTACTGCGCCCTTTACATCGAATTTGGCGCGCGCAGCCTTTTCTATGCAGATCTGGCAAGAATCAACGCGGCTTTGCTGGCCTGCGCCAACTGCAAGCAATTTCTCATCGGTTGCAAACACAACGGAATTGCTCTTGATGTGGCCCATGAATTTCCAGGCGAACTCCAAAGCGGAAAGCTCTTTTTCCGTTGGCTTCCTTTTGGTTGCGATTTTGAATGATTTCATGTCGAATTCGTTTTCAATATAATCTGGCGTTTGCAAAAGCGCGCCTCCGGTAATTGATATGCGGCGCTTTTCGGCGTAAATGTTTCCGGAGAGGAATTTGTCCGCCTTGATCACTCGCAAATTCTTCTTGGTTTGGAAAACAGCTAGCGCCTCCGCATCAAAATCCGGCGCAACAACTATTTCCATGAAATTCTTTATTATTGCCTGCGCGGTTTTGGCGGTTACTTTGCGGTTGAAAACCACTATCCCCCCGTATGCTGAAAGAGAGTCCGCAGAAAATGCCATTTGGAACGCTTCCAATTGATCCTTGCTTTTCCCCGCTCCAGTGGGATTTGTATGCTTGAAAATAATCGAAATATTCTCCTTTTCGGATTTGAATTGGTAGATCAGCTCGAGCGCCGCCTGGATGTCAAGGATGTTGTTGTATGAAAGCTCCTTTCCGTTGAGTTTTTCCAGGTGCTCATAAGTGAGGGGCGCATTATAGAATTTGTATAGTGCCGCTTTTTGGTGCGGGTTTTCGCCGTACCTCAAATCCTGGATTTTGTGGAGCTGAATCGAGGAGATATTTGGGAATTCGCCCTCTCCTGAAAGCTGGTTGAAATAATTTGCGATGGAAATATCGTAAGCAGCTACCAAATTGAATGCATCCTTTGCAAGGGATGTGCGCATTTGCTGGGAAACATCACCCATTTTTTTCATTTCCGCAATTACCCCTTCATATTGATTCGGAGAGGTAACTACAATTACGTCCTCAAAATTCTTTGAGGCGGACCTTACTAATGCGGGGCCGCCTATGTCGATGTTTTCGATTATTTCTTCAGCGTTCTTGCTTTTTTTAAGTGTTTCATCAAATGGGTAGAAGTTGACGCAGACCATGTCAATTGCATGGGAGGAGGCGATTTTGGCATGGGAGGGGTCCTTTCGCCGGTAAAGAATGCCACCGTGCACCTTGGGATGGAGGGTTTTGACCCTCCCATCAAGCATTTCGGGCGAACCGGTGAAATCAGCAACATCCACAACGGGAATTTTGGCATCTTTTAGCAATTTGGCGGTGTTTCCGGATGCTAAAAGCTCGTAGTTTGATTTATGGAGGAAGCTGGCAAAGGGCAATAGCCCATCCTTGTTTGAGACGCTAAGAAGCGCGCGCTTTTGAGCCATGATTATCACACATCCAAGCCGAAAGGCGCCCTTCGCCTAGCCGGCTTAATCTCCTTTTCAGTTCTCTTTAATTCCCCAATAGCGAGCCTGATCTGGAATAATTTCCGGCTCGGTCCATGGATCTGTATTTCCATGGGCGCGGGATTTTTATCAGAGCCATAAAAATGCCCCTCAATTATTCCTTTGGCCAAAAAGACTTCTGGGCTAGTTGGCCTCACATCCCTAATAACGAATTTTCCCTGAACTGAGCTTCCAAGTGAAATTGCCCGCTGGATTTTTGCTTTTAGCTGGGATGCCTTATAATCCGTCCAGCCATGCGGAATTTGAAGCACAAGGGCATTCCGGAACACATATTTTTTTGTTTGTTTAGGGGATTGGCCAACAGGTTCACCGCTATTTTCCGGCGTTTTGGCATATTGCCATGGCGAGCCAAAGGGCAGCCGCCCCTCGAGCTCAAAGGAAACCCCATTCTTCTTTTCTATGGCCCGCAGTTGTTGCGCTGATTTTTGTGCAGATTCGGAAGGCATAATCAACCCTAACAGTTAAGTTTATATACCAGACCGCATTAGTAATTGTCACGACAATGTCATGACAGGTTCATAATACTGGCATGCGAAAAAACAAACCAGTTCAGCCCACAACAACAGATACGCAAACGAGGTTTAAAAGGATTATGGAGGAGGGGAGTGAGTTCGCAAAGGTAACGGAAGAATTCAAAAGGTTCCAAGAGCAGATTAGGGACCCCGTGTTCATCGCCACCTTGATGCACAAATTAAGCGAGGAACGAAGCTCAACTAACCTCCTATTCAAGGAACTCAATGCGAAGCTGGATAGGCTCCTTGCGTTGGAGGATAAAATCAAGGAATTGGAGGCCAAAATCGATGGGAAGGAGGCTCAAATAGCAGCAAAGCCTGCAACACGTGATGCAATACTTCTGCCCGAGATTGATGAGGGCATAATTGGATATGCAAGGAAGAAAGGCAAGGTCTGCGCCGAGCAGGTGCAGATGAAATTCAAGTATAAGGGAAGCAACGCGGCTTCCTCAAGATTGAACAGATTGGTTAAGGAAGGATTATTGCGGAAGGTTCAAGTGGGAAGGAAGGTGTTTTTCCTCCCAATTTCATAAAAAACAAAAAAATTGACACCATAGGCTTTGATCATCTAATTGAAAATGATAAGCCGACGGTTCAACCCACATTGGGGGTCCTTCGGGGCCCCCACCCCTCTTTTATCCCCCTAGAGTAAAAAATCTCCACATTGCCTTCATTTGCAGATGCTCAAGCTACTTAGGTATAGGAAAATAGCCCCTAGTAACGCTTAGCACCTTCTCCTCTGACTTTTTCACGGCATTCGAAGAGCTTTGGAAAAGGGCACAACCACATAAATGGCATTGAAGGCTTTTGGAGTTATGCGAAAGAACGCTTCCACAAATATCATGGAATAAACAAGGCAAATTATTTGCCTTACGTGAAGGAGATGGAGTTCCGCTTTAATCATAGGAAAGAAGCGGTTTACCCGCTTCTGATTGGCGTAATTCGCCAATTTGGTGCGGATTTTCACTAATCACCAAATTGATGTATTCTGATAGGCAATAAACAAATAGTTGATATTCCATCAACCGCGCAAATAAATAGCCCTTCCCACAGCGAAATTCTAAGAGCAGCACAAAATGACCGGTAGGTATAAATATAACCTTTGGTGTTATATAACATATCAGGTTATGAGGTGGGCTTTGGGGAATTTGAGTGAAGGAAGAATATTCAGAATATCCACTGGATTTCGAGGGTTTGCATTTTGTAAGAATAATTGCAAGATACGAGAAAGGATTGGCCGATTTTGTGGTAATTTACTTCGCAATCGAAAGGAACGGGCGCATGCCATTGGTCACGTATGATTCTTCGCATGGCTTTTTCCATAAGGACCTGCGATATTTGCCACGCGGGTCAATTGGAAGGAAAATGAAACTGCCAGACTTTTCCGTAAAAGATTTGCTTGCCTTTGCAATTGAGGATGTCCACCGGAATTGGCAAAAATATTATTCGGAATATCGGCATGAAAAAGAGGCGACAAAACCATGAGATTAAACGCAAACCTAACCATTAAAATTGTTGACAATTTCGACGAGTTTAAGCGGGCCGTTATTGGCAAAACGGGCGTAGAGGAAAGCGGTAAAACGATGCTTTACGTGGAACAAAACAAAATGGGGGCGTTATTTAGCGAGGAAAGAATTCGGCTGCTTAGGGCAATCAACAGCCATCCGGAAGACGGCGCAGTCAAACTTGCAGGACTTCTTGGAAGGAAGCAGGAGGCGGTCTCACGGGATTTGGCAGTTCTTCGGGGGCTGGGGATAATAACCGATGGAATGCCAATCAATATTCCCTCCAAAAAGCCCTTTTCCCTGAACATTTTATTTTGATTGAAAAGTGATGGTCTAAAACCTCCTCTTTATGGGATTTTCTTCCCTCGTAAGGCTGGACGATTCCCAATATCGGTACCGATATGAAAAACGGTTTTTACGAGGAAGGGGCGTTATCCTTTCCTATTTTATTGCTTTTTTTCCTTTGATTTGCCTCGGAAAAAGAAACCTTTAAATATCCATCTATTGTATGTACTGATGCTTTCAGACACAATATATAGTACCAAGCGAGGCAAAATCCACAATATATAGCACGCCTTACGCCATTTTTTGTCTGGAAAGAGGTTGGTTTCATGAGGTGCCCTTACTGCGCGCATATGGAAACGAAGGTTTTGGATTCACGCGATGCGGAGGACCTTGCCGTAACCAGGCGCAGGCGGGAGTGCGAGAAATGCGAAAAGCGCTTCACCACCTATGAACGGGTTGAATTCATCGACCTGGTTGTCCGCAAGAAGGATGGCAAAACCGAGCCATTCGACAGGGCGAAAATCGAAAGCGGCGTCCTCAAGGCATGCGAAAAGCGCCCCGTGAGCAGGGAAAAGCTCGAGGAAACAGTGGATGAAATTGAGCGCGACATCCGCAAGAAGGAGGGCACCGAAATCACATCAACCGAAATTGGGGAAATGGTCATTGCAAAGCTCAAGAAGCTTGACAAGGTCGCCTATATAAGGTTCGCAAGCGTTTACCGGGAATTCGCCGATTTGGATGAATTCGAAGTTGAGGTAAAGAAGCTGTTGAAGAAGTGATGTCGAAATAAGCAGTCGGATCAACCTAGAGGGGGTGACGATCCGACATCGGGAGGGGGAAAACACCTCTCGATGAGCAGATTTAAGTCTGCGAAAAAAGTAGGGGGATGCGTCCCCATAGGTTTGTCAATGAGTTCGAAGTTGAGGTAAAGAAATTGCTGAAAAAATGAGTGGATTTTAAAGTAAAAATGGCAAAATGGTCGCACATATGATGAATGTTTTTAGGGGAAAAAACACACATTTTTTATTTTTCAAAAGTGGTTTGGATGGAATTTTTTATTTTTTTGAATGGGATGGACTCGCAAGCTTCGATACGAGGTGGTAAGGGATGGAGGAGCGTAAAACAGCATATTTCAATGTGCCAGCAGGTGGGGAGGCCATGACAAGCAACGGAAACACACACATAGGGAAAATCAGGAAGCGCGACGGCAGGATTGTCGAATTCAAGAAGGGCATGATAGTTAGCGCCCTTTGGAAGGCTGCAAAGGCCGTTGGGGGAAAGGATAAGGCGCTTGCATCCGCGCTTGCCGATACCGTTGTCGACCAGATGGAAAAACTATTCGGGGAAGGCGCTACGCCAGGCGTTGAGGATGTGCAGGATATTGTTGAAAAAGTCCTAATCGAAGGCGGTTATGCAAAAACCGCCAAGGCATATATCATTTACAGGCAGCAGCGCGCCGAACTTAGGGAGGAAAAAAAGCGCGTGCTTGAGAAGGAGGAAATCGACGAGGTCGACAAGCGCTTTGATTTGAACGCCCTAAAAGTGCTAAAGGCGCGCTACCTGCGCAAAAGCGAGGATGGAAAGCTCATAGAAACGCCAAAGCAGCTATTCACAAGGATTGCGGTGCATTCGACGCTTCCGAATATCATTTATGACGAAAGGGTCTTTGACCTAAAAGCCGGGCAAAAGGTTGCGCCGCACGAGGAATTCGATACCGCAACGCACGAATTCAAATATTCAATTGGGAAATATCTTTTAAACCGCTACCATCTGGAAGCCCTAAAGCGGATGTTTGATCGGATGAACAAACTCCATCAGATGAGGATGCCATTTAGCAAATTCATGGAACTTTTCGCAACCGGCACATTTGCAGTGCACGAAAAGGAAATGGATGGGAATTACGATGTGATGGTTTCACGCAAGTTCATGCCAAACACGCCAGCAATTGCCAACTTTGGGAATTCCCTGGGGATGGGAAGCGCTTGCTTTGTAATTGGTGTTGAAGATTCAATTGAAAGCATCATGGAGGGGCTCAAGAACACCGCAATTGTATTCAAATCAGGTGGAGGAATGGGCTACAACTTCTCGCAGCTTCGGCCGGAGGGGGATTTTGTTTCCTCCACATCCGGAATAGCAAGCGGGCCAATAAGCTTCATGCGCCTATTCGACACCATGACAGAAGTAATAAAGCAAGGCGGCATCCGCAGGGGCGCCAATATGGGAATACTTAACAGCAACCATCCCGACATAGAAAAATTTGTCAAGGCAAAGGAGGGGAACAGGGCGCTTCGCAACTTCAACATTTCCGTTCTTCTGATGCCCGATTTCTGGCAATATTACGATAAAAACGAGCCGTATCCACTGGTCAACCCAAGGAGCGGCGAAACCGTGCGGACAATCAATCCAAGACGGCTCTTTGACATGATCGTCTATCAGGCTTGGGAATCGGCGGAGCCGGGGGTCATATTCTATGATTCGGTAAACAGGTACAATCCCTTCCTGGATCACCTGGGGCCAATTGTCACAACAAACCCATGCGGCGAAGTGCTCCTTTACCCCTACGAATCATGCAACCTGGGCTCGATCAACGTTTGGCACTTTGCAAAGGAGGATGAGTTGGGGAAAACCTACTTCGATTGGGAAGGGCTAAAGGAAACAATCCTGCAAACTACGGAGCTTTTGGATAATGTGATCGATGTGAGCAAGCACCCATTGCAGCAATTCGAGGACATGACCCTTGCAACAAGGAAAATCGGGCTTGGCCTCATGGGCTTTGGGGATTTGCTTTATGAAATGCGAATCGCATACAACTCCGATGAGGGCAGGGGTTTTGCCGAAAAGCTCATGGAATTCATCAACTACTGGAGCAAGGTTGGATCCATTGAACTTGCCAAGAAAAGGGGAAGCCTGCCATATTACAACAAGAGCTTTTATCCGGAAGGGAAATTACCGCTCTCTGGGGCTTATGCTGCAAACAAGGAATTGGATTGGGACAAAATTGCGCAGGATGTGAAGAAATACGGCGTAAGAAACGGCTACACAACCGTGATTGCCCCAACCGGCAGCATTTCCATGATTGCAGGCTGCAGCTCGGGAATTGAACCGGTCTACGCGCTCGTATTCGAAAAGAATGTGAAAGTGGGAAGCTTCTATTATGTGGATGGCGCCTTTGAAAAGGCCATGAAGGATGAGGGGCTCTACGATGAAAAATTGATGGCGGAAATCAACGATAGCGGCGGAAACATCCAAAGCGTCTCTTACATTCCCCCATCCCTGAAAAAGGTTTTCGTAACGGCAATGGATATCAGCCCCGAGGATCACATAAGGATGCTTGCGGCATTCCAGAATTGGACGGATTCATCCATCAGTAAAACCAACAACTTCCCTGCGGATGCCACAGTTGATGACATGCGCGAAAGCTACCTTCTCGCATACAGGCTTGGATGCAAGGATGTCACGGTCTTTAGGGATACATCAATCAAGGACCAGGTGCTGGTTGCCCCGCCTAAAAAAGTAGTGGCAAGCACGACAGTACAGGCAACACATTCAGCAGGAAAAGAAACATCAATGGGTTCTGGCATAGGCGCAGGCAGGGAGGCAACAATGGGCGCAAATATGGCTAAGGGCGCAAATGGGCATAGTTCAGCTAACGGAAATTCCAATATCCCCCAAGGTTCGACCCATTCGCAAAAACAGACAATGACAATCACAGCCGATTCGCTCCTCGAAAAGCATGAGGCGGCCTACAAGGTCATGTCCGATGGCGGCTCTAGCCTGCCCCAGGCGGGCCCGCAAATGCATACGGGCTTTTCCGAAGTGAATTTTGGCGACAAGGGCATAACGCAATGCCCCGCCTGCACATCGCAGCAGCTTGAAAAGAAGGAGGGCTGCCTGACATGCGCGGATTGCGGATGGGGATACTGCTCGTCTTAAGGAAATCGTGAAGTATAGTGAAATTATTTCTTTTTTCCCTTATTTTCCTAGCCACAACTATTTCCCTAATAGGATGCATTGGCTTGCAAAATCAACCGGGCATTTCAATTGCAACCATAAGCCCTGCGGCTATTCAGGATAATAATAATGCGAGCGCAAACATAACCATAACCCTCATCGTAAACGACGGTAAAATCAGCACCACAAGGATAATTGAATCGCAAAGGGGAATTTCCGCACTTGAGGCATTCCAGAGGGTCGCGCAAATCGGCTATAAAAAATACCCCTTCGGCTCCTACGTCTATTCGGTTGGCGGCCTTAAGGAAAACACGGATAATTCCGGAAAATACTGGCAATACTACGTTGATGGAAGAATAGTCATGGTGGCAGTTGACAACTACAAACTGAATTCAGATGCGGAACTAGAGTTCAGGTTCGAGAAGCAGAATCCGGCAATCAAGTGATCAGGTTGGAATGATGGGCCGGATATGCATTATAGCGGTTAAGTAAAATAATGGAACAATCAAATATGACCGCTATATTAGAATAAGGCAACAAAAAGTTCCAATAATTGCCTTATTCGCTATAAGCAGGGGAAATATCGACTCCTCAATGCTTTGAATAGGGCAACAGCATTCACTTTTGCATCAGGAATATCGCCGCATTCCACGCGCCCCTTTCGGCTGAGAGGCCGTTGTGCGAATAGCTCAGGATGAGCACGTCGCCGTCCTGCGCATTGAATTCATTCTTCAGTTCCTTTGCTACCTCCCCCCTGACGAAATCGTTGCTTTCGGAGCCGGGGAACGCGAACCTCCCTTTTTTCACCATCAAAACGGTTGCACCGGAGGCGCCCGCCCGGATTGCCTCATCGCGCTCTTCCAATCCTTTCTTCAATTTCCTTCCAAGCGCACGCAAATGGATGCCAAATGCAGGGTGATTGAAGGTAATCGGGCTGCCCCTCACGCCGGAAACCTTCAAAACGGATTTTTTTATTGCATGAATGAAGCCTAATCCCCGGTTTGTAAGAGTGCATCCTTGCTTTGTTATCCTCACTAGCCCTTTTTTGGAGAAATGCGCCAAAATGCTCCTGGTGCTTCCCTCGCCAACCGCAAGCTTTTGCGAAAGTGATTTCCGCGAGATTTCTCCCTGTGAGAGTATCCAAAGCGCCCGCGCCAAATCCACCCGCATGAACGATGGGGAGGGCCCCTTTCCCGCTTTTCCTTTTTTGAGCAATGCGTCGAAAGATCCCATAACTAACCCGACGCATCCGTAGTTTATATTATTTTTCATCCGGATGGTTTTGCACAAGAAGTGAGGGCATTATGCCCGGGCTTGGGTTTGGGCATATCCGGTTCCGCAGCCCATTAAACTTTTAATCCGGATGCCGCGCAACCCTTTTAAACCTTATTGGATATATAATCCAACGGTTGGATGAACCATCCAATAAGAGGGGGGATGATTATGTACGATGGAAACAGGAAGGGACGGATCGCATTGGTGTCAATAATTATTTTTGGGCTAGCATCCGGATTAGTGAACGCGGATGCAAACCTTACTCTTGCGGCGGATTTCCTGAAAGGCAGGCAGCTTGCCGACGGCTCATTTGATCCATTCTCATCCCCAAATTCAGCGGCTGCCGCAATGGCACTTTTTGCCTTCGAGGGAAATTCCACAAATGTGAGCGCTGCCCTGCAATACCTCAAATCCGACCTTGAGAACCCTGCGTCATACTCGTGGGCGGAGGCGGATATCCCAGGAATCAGCCTTTTCACGTACGCATTATTTGGGAATATGAGTGGGTTGAACATAAGCGATGTTTCCGGAAGGCTTATTTCAATGCAAGGAATTGGAGGGGGATTTAAGGGCTATTCCCAATGCGTTGAAAACTGCAAAGATCCCGACTGGGCAAAACAGGTGTGGGCGCCATCCGAGGATTCAATTTCAACGGCAATGGCATTGCTCGGGTTGAATGCAGCCGGAGCATTAAATGAGACCATAAAAAACGAATCCGCAAATTTCCTCATTTCGTTGAAAAATTCCGACGGTTCGTTCAACCTGACAAATAGCGTGATCGTTGGCGATTTCTGGTCGCTTGGGCCCGATATCTACTCCCAGACGGGATTTGTAACATTGGCATTGAAAGAAATTGGCTACGATGAGGCGGATTTGCTTGGCCCCCTAGCATTCCTTCGAAATTCGACGGCCTCAAATTTCAACAACAATTCGAATGCAACATTCGCACCGGCTATTGTCAGCTACGTCCTCTTCCTATTCGGCGACACAAACAATTCACTTATTGCCGCCCAAAACCTGCGCTGCCTCCAAAACCCCGATGGCGGCTACCGCGATACCCTAAGATTTGGCGCCGGATCAAATGCTTTGGATACTGCTTTTGCAATTATGGCCATGAAAAACCACTTTTCCGGCGCGATTATTTGCCATTCTGAAATTCCTCAGTCGCCTAGCCCCACGCCAACTGCAACCTCAACTCCTGCAACGGATTCATCAAGTTCCTCATCGGGCCCAAACACCAATTACATCCCCCCGGCAGCCACGCCAACAAGAAGGCCTTCCACCTCGCCATCTCCAACAACAATCGCATCGGCATCCCCGCCTGCAAATAAAAAGATAATTCCATCCGCCATTTCCCCCTCCCCCACACCTAAAGTTTCTTTGCAACCCGCAACGAATAATAAGCCAACCGCACAAAGCACTCAAGAAGCAAGCGCAAAGGCAATTTCAACAAATGATACAACACCTGCAACAGGATTCTTTTCGGGCGGAGTATCAAGCATAATTTACGGCGCAATCCTATTCATGGCGCTTGGCGGGGCATACCTTTACATTTCCAGGAAAAAGTGAAAAAAAATGGCTAACGGACTTAAATTCACCCTCGGGCTCGCATTCGTTTCACTTATCCGGCTAATCCCAATGCCCCTTCCCAACATGGAGCCAATCATGGCAACAATGCTGCCATTTGCCAGGAAATACGGAAAGGTTGCCGGCTTTTTGTTTTCATTCCTTGCACTGCTATCATTTGATTTCATTTCGGGAAGGGTTGGGATGTGGACGGTTTACACTGGAATTGCCTACGGAATCATTGGATTTGCTGCCGGAAAATACTTCTCAAGCAATAATAGGCAAAAAATGAAATATTACCTCGGATTTGGGCTCGTGGGCACCATATTTTATGATGCAATCACAGCGTTCATTTTCGGGATTCAATTTGGTCAGCCACTTGCAATGACAATTGCCGGGCAGATACCTTTCACGATTTACCATCTTATTGGAACTGCCGCATTTATCCTAGTGCTTACCCCAGTAGTGAATAGGATTATAGTGGAAAATCCGATGCTCGAATTAGGGGGAGTTGGCGCAAAAAGGCCCTTTGCGGCAAAGCATCAGAAGAGGGATTGAGGGCATTTTTCCCTAACTATTTTTCAGCACTAAAAAAGGAATTGAATGAATTTTTCCCTAATTATTTTTCAATTGCTGCATCAACTTTGGATTTTTCCTCGACGGGCTTTTGGGAAATGCTTGGCTCTGATTTTTTGCCAGGTAAATCGGGTTTTTGCTCAATCCTTTCCTCATTGTGCACCCTACGTTCCCTGCCATAGTCCCTCCTATCTTCCCTAGGTTCCCTTCGCTCCATCAGCGCACCTTCCGCTTTCAAGTCAATCACAATATCGGCGGTGTTCTTTAGGGCGGATGAAAAATCCGGCTCGGTGCCAACAATTATGGTATCCTTCCCGTGCTCTTTTGCCTTTGTAAGCACTGGCTTGTAATCCGAATCCCTCGAAACAATAGTTATGATGTCAATGTACGGCGAAAACATGTATTCCGTTGCCTCAATTGCAAGGGCAACATCAACATCCGAGGGTATGATCACTACCTCATAGCCCTGGTTTGTGACAGCCTCGATTAGCTTGTCGCTTGCGAATTGGTCAAGGAAGACCTTTGCGACCTTTATTTTCCCGTATTTTTGGAGCTTCTTTTTGACCTTGTCAAGATCGATCCCCAGTTCCTTGCGGATCATATTTGGCCCATCCACAAGAACTGCCATGTTCTTCTCTTTGGGCTTTTTTAGAATATCCTTCATCTGATCCAAAACATTAGCCATGGCCATGAAAACCACCTTTAAGAAATGATCAAAACAATCGAAATTATGGAATTAAAGTGCAAAATGGGCTTTTTATACCAGCCTGTTTGTTGAACCTTTAGAATAAGCGCCATATGCGTTGAACGGACGCATTGGAAATGCAACTTCAAAAATACGGGCCTGATCAGACCAAAGCAGCAACTTATCCAATTCGAATGCCTACTGCCACGTAAGGGAGGCAATCGAAAGCAAATTGTAAAACATATGCGCAAGGATGGGCGCGGCAATCGACTTCCGTTTGGCAACATAAAAAGAAAGCAATAGCCCAAGGGTGAATGCGCCAACGATTTCGGCAACCGAATTGTAAAGTGCGTGCGAAATGCCAAAGGCGGCGGCGCTAAAAAGCATGCCAAATCGGCGCTGCAAAAGCCCCCTGAAAAAGACCTCCTCGGCAATTGGCGAAACGAACATTGCAACAATCAAAACGATTGATGTTTGCCTTTTTATGAGCTCACTCACCTTATCCAAATCCAAAAGCCCAAGCTGGAACAAAACCGCGGATTCGAGGGCGGTTAGTGCCAGCATTGCAATTACGAGGATAAAGGCATAGGCAATGGTTGCAGGTAGGCCGGAAAATGGCGAATAATCGGACTTGTTGACAAAGAGGTATTGCAGGGATTTTGGCAAGGATTTGCCCCCAAGTTTTAGGATGAGGAAGGGGATGAAAAAAAGCAGCAAGGGCAGGAATAGCGCATTTGCAAGATCTGCGATTGTTGCCATACCCATCATCCAAACGCTTGAGGAATAAAAAAATAAAGCAATAAGGTGAAATATTAGTAAAAATAAAAAAAATAAAGGAAAAAAAAATAAAAAGAAAGGAAAAAGCCAGCGCCCTTATTCCGCGAGTACTATCTTGACGCCGCTTGGCTTCCTTGTTATGTTTCCTGCCCTTATCCCGGCTGCAAATGATACCCCCTTCTGCTCGCACAAATCAAGCAATCGCTGCGTGACAATCCCATCGAGGATGACCGCAAAAACGCCGGTTGTTTCCGTGAGCACTTTCATGATCTCGCGGATTGGCGCTTCCCCAACCTCATTCATGTCTGAATTGTAGAATTTCGCCTTTAGGGAGCCTTCGAGGGTTTTCATGTTCGCGCGAAGGAAATCAACCTTAGCAGTATCCTCCGGGGAAACAACATCCTGGATTGGAGCTACTGGCGCTTGGGCTTGCTGAATTGGAGCATCCGATTGCAAATCCGCCTGTGGAGCTGGGTCTGATGCTAATGGGCCCCTGGCACCCCCTATTGGCGCTCCCCCCCCATTTCCGTTTGCTGGCGAACCAACCTTCTGGTACCACCCCTCCTCGCGCTTCTTATCAAAGCGCTTGCGGTTGTCATAGCGGTTTTCGCGGCCTTCAATCTGCTCTTTTAGTTCCGTTTCCGCCTGCTCGCCAGGTATCTTCCGCCTAAGGGCCATTATGATTTCCTTCCGGGTCAGCTCTTCAACTTCCTTGCCCGTTGGCGCCCTGGCAACAAAATCAATGTTGCCGGCATGCAGCATTTCGCGAAGGATGATATCCCCGCCCCTATCCCCGTCAAGGAAGAGGGTCGCATCCTTTTTCTGCGAGAGCTCGACTATGGTTTTGCCAACATTTGCGCCCCCGATTGCTACGACATTTTTCATGCCGTTTCGGAGCATATTGACAACATCAGCCCTGCCCTCCACGATGATGATTGCCTCGCTCTTTTCAATATCGGGGCCGCATGGCAATTTGTCCTCGCCATATGTTGCGACCTCGGCAATCTTGACATCCGCGCGCACCATTTCGGCAAGCTCCTTGCTCTCAGGAATTTCGTCCATGATGACATTCTTGAGAAGCGCTTTTGCGCGGTCAAGAAGCATCTTGCGCTTGAGGTTCCTTGTATCCTCGATTTTTTCAGTGTTGATCCTGGCCTCGCACGGCCCAACCCTATCGACAATTTCAAGGCTGGCTGCCAAAATTGAAGTTTCGACCATGTCCAGGCTCGAAGGGATCAGGATGTTCCCAAAACTCTTGCCGTTTCGCATCTGCACATTGACCTCAATGCGGCCAATCCGCCCATTCTTCTGGAGCTCCCTCAAATCAAGCTCATCCCCAAGGAGCCCTTCGGTTTGCCCGAATATCGCGCCCACAATGTCTGGCTTTTCAACTATCCCATCGATTTCGAAATTCGCCTTCACCAAATACTTTACCGTGTCTATGTAAGTCTTTCCCATATGCCTCACCTGTATTTTCAATGAATGTTTTTGCCATGGAAACCGCTACGGAAAAAATCAAATGAGAATTAGCCCATTTTGAGCCCTATGCATTGTTGACTCCATTTCATCCAGTAAAGTCCTGGAGCCATCCATGCACAAAGGTTACTCAAAAAAACCCAATCATGGCAAAGGAAAAACCCAAAATGGATCTTATTTGCCGCTTCTGATAGGCCAAAAATTTTAGCCCATTCCTAAAAAAATTCAGAATATGAAAAGGCTCTTTTCTTGATTAATGTGAACTAATTCTATCTCAAATGCCCTTCGACTTTTTCCGCAATCAGGTCATACAAACTCGGCGATATCTTGACGATGTCCTTTTCGGATAGGATGCCTATAAGCTTTCCTTCCCTTAGAACCACCAACCGCCTAAGATCCTCATTTCCCATAAGCTTTGCAGCCTCTGAAATATCAGAATCAGGAGAAATGCCTACCAATGGCTTGCTTACAAGGGTTGCAATCTTGAAATTGCTCTTTAAGCCCTTTGCAACAGCCTTTTCGACCAGATCCCTATCCGTCAAAATCGCATAAATCTTCTTGTTCTTATCCTTGACAAGAAGGCTTCCGATTTCCTTTGACTTCATTATTTTTGCCGCTTCCTGGATCGTTGCGCTGTCATTGATGGTTACAAGGGATGTCTTCATGATATCCCCGACCTTGATGCCTGTTTCCATGCAACATTTAGGCTGTTGGAGTTTAAATACGTTGCCCATTAAACTGCGATTCTACGATTGGCGAAGTGAAAAAATCAACTTTTTGTTTCAATTATTTCTACCAAACACTATTATCCCCCATACGCACCCAACCCATCAGATACAGTTAAATACTTACGCGTACTTACATATAAGTATGAGAGATTTGGATGGCGAAAAAGGAATATTATTTTTCGGACCACTACCACCAGGAAAGGGAGCGCAATGTAAACCAGGGGCTGGTGATCAATTGCGTCCATCAAGGAAAGCGGGAATTGGAGGAGGCGCCTAACAAATTCAAAAGCAGGAAATTTTTTGAGAGGGGGGAATTGATAGTCATCTTCATGGAATTTGAAGATTATTTTTACATAATTACGGCTTTTGGAACGTGAGAGGCGATAGATATGAAATTTGAGGGAAAGGCGTGCCCAATTTGCGGGAAGGGAAAAATGGAGGCAATAAGGCACGAAGCCGATCCAGGCATTTACGTCGATGCCTACAAGTGCAATAAATGCGGCGAGATCGCATATGCTGAGCGCATAATAAAGATTCTAGAAGCAATAGGAAATCGCGGCAAAGAGGAGCGCCACATGGTCAAAGTGGGTTCATCCCTGGCGGTGACCATTCCGGCTGCTTTCGTGAAGAAACTGGGGCTTAGGCCAAAGGATCCGGTCCATATCTCGATGGATGAAAATTCGCTCCTCATTACAAGGGGTCAAAGAATGGGCGCGCTTCGCCAAATATAGCAACAAATTGCATACTTATTTAAACCTCTTTCACCTCAAATAGTTGCTAATTCTGCTGGTTTTATCCGGCGATTTTTGGGGGCATTTAGGAATATTTTTGCCTACGCCCCTCCATATATTTATTTCAACCAAAAGGGGTATAATTTTCAACTAAAAGGCAGGTAAATATGATAGTAATTCTTGATTTTGGCGGCCAATTCGTCCATTTGATTGCAAGGCGCATCAAGGATTTTGGCGCAAGCGCAAGGATTCTTCCCTACGCAACGCCTGCAGCCGAAATAAAGAAACTAAAACCGGTTGGGATCATCCTTTCGGGTGGACCGGCTGCAATAACAGGGAAAAATGCGATCCATCCCGACTACAAAATATTCGAGCTAGGGGTACCAATCCTTGGGATTTGCTACGGCGAGCAGATGATTGCGCACCATTTTGGGGGTAAACTAGCATTCCGGGGCGACCAGAGGCAATATGGGAAGGAGATGATGAAAACATCCAAGCACTCCGAACTTTTCAAGGGAATGAAAACTGATGAGCAGGTCTGGATGTCCCACGGGGATGCCGTAACGCAGCTTCCGGCGGGTTTTGAAATCACCGGCTCAACCGAAAAATGCCCGATAGCGGCATTTGAAAACCGCGCCAGGAAATTATACGGGCTGCAGTTCCATCCGGAAGTCGCGCACACCCTAAATGGAAGCAAAATGTATGAGAATTTCGTATACAATGTTTGTGGCGCTAGGAAAGATTATTCCCTAAAGGGGCTCGACCAATTGCTTATTTCTGAAATTCAAAAGGATGCTAAGGGCGCAGGAGTCCTCATTGCTGTTTCCGGCGGCGTTGATTCGCTTGTCACAGCTGCCCTCATCCACAAGGCGGTTCCCGAGCAGCTCTATAGCGTTTTCATCGACACTGGTTTAATGAGGAAAGGGGAAGTAGAAGAGACGGAAAAATTTTTCAAGCAAATGGGCTTTAGGCATTTTGAGATGATCAATGCCTCGGCAATTTTCCTTGGGAAGCTTAAGGGAGTGATTGATCCCGAGCAAAAGCGAAAAATTATAGGGCACACATTCATCGAGGTTTTTGAAAAGAAGGCGCGCGAGCTTGGAAAAAAAGCGGCAATAGGCTATTTGGCGCAAGGGACGATATATCCCGACCGCATTGAGAGTGCGCAGGCATCAAAAGCGGCAGACAAAATCAAGAGCCATCACAATTTGACACTTCCGGAAAAGATGAATTTGAAATTGATTGAACCATTAAAAGAGCTCTACAAGGATGAGGTAAGGGCCCTAGGCGAACTTGTTGGGCTTCCAAAACTGCGTGTTTGGAGGCAGCCATTCCCAGGGCCTGGGCTAGCAATCCGCATTGTTGGGGAGGTAACTCCAGAGAATGTAAGGATTGTCCGTGAGGCCGATTTCATTTTCAGGGATGAAATCGCAAAAGCTGGTTTGGAGGATAAAATTTGGCAGTATTTTGCGGCCCTCCTTCCGATCAAGACGGTTGGTGTAATGGCAGATGAGCGCACCTATGAATACATCATTACGCTTCGAGCGGTTACAAGCAAGGATGGCATGACTGCTGATTGGGCAAAAATCCCCTACGATGTGCTGGAAAAAATAAGCAGCCGGATTTCAAATGATGTCAGGGGCGTAAACCGTGTCGTGTATGACGTGAGCCAAAAGCCGCCGGCAACGATTGAATACGAATAGAAGAATAGGGATAATCTGGAGAATAGGGAATAAAACCAATTCTGTCCACCAAATTTATCCAGCGCCATGCTAGGGCTTGTAGCGCCTTACTAGTTCGTAAAGCAAATTGATTTCACTTTGCTTGATCCTCCCTTTTTCAAGCATGGATGATCGAAGTGCGCTAAGGAATGCCGAATGCTCGGGCTCCATGCTGGGCGGCGTGCTCGTTTGCGACTGGGATTCGTGCAATTTCTCCACAGCGCCCCATGCATTCCTGTACCAAAAATGATTCCGGGGGTAAATATTATCCCCGCCACCCTTCTTGAAATCCCCGATTTTCCGCCTTCTTTTTTGAGGTTCCGCCATTTCACCACCCAAGGATGTTTATCGAAAAATTATTTCTTTTTCGTTTTTATGTCGATTACGTCCGCAACCGTGAAGCTGTCCTTCCCCTTCCCTTGGAAATCGGAAAGCATTTCTTCCCTAAGCTTATCCACCTTTCCGGGGATGTTTTCTTCGAGCAATTTTATGGTGAGGAATTTTTCGATCTTTTGCGCAACCTTATGCTCGGGCTTTAGGTGCTCGGCTTCAAGGCGCTCGATCACATTTTCCGTGATGAAAAGCGTGTTTGCAAGCTGGTGCCTTGTGAGGCCCATTTTTTCCCGTGCGTGGGCAATAATTTTACCATATCCATCAACAACCGAATACTCATGCGAAATGGCAGTTGAAATGGTTTGGGATGTCTTGGCACTCGTATTAGAAATTGGCCGGCTCGGAATGGGCGAACTTACGGGCTTTCCATACTTTACGCAAACGCCGCAAACCTGAACGCGCGCGCCTTCAACAATTGCCTCCCCCATGGCCGGGTTTCCGCAAATATAGCAATCTGGAGTTTTCATTTGTGTTTGCACCACATTCGTTTGTTCCTGCCTATTACCTAACTAGTTAAAAGGCTTGAATTTTTAATTTGCTTGGGTTTTCAAATGGGAGTTGCAATTGGGGATATCATTACGCATGAGAAGCTTACCTTTGATCAGATCCATGGAAAGATCGCAATCGATGCCTACAACGCGCTCTACCAATTCCTCTCCATAATAAGGCAGCCGGATGGCACCCCGCTTATGGATTCCCAGGGGAGGGTAACTTCGCATCTTTCGGGGCTTTTTTACCGCACATGCAACATGCTTGAGAAAGGCTTGCAGCCAATTTATGTTTTCGATGGCCCGCCTTCTGAACTTAAGAGGCGCACATTGGATGAACGCAAAGCGCGAAAACAACTAGCTGCGGAAGAATTTGTTGCCGCCAAGGAAGCCGGAAAGGAGGCGGAGATGAAAATTTTTGCCCAGCAAACAACCAAGTTAACCAAAGAGATGGCGGGGGAGGCAACGCACCTTCTTACGCTTCTTGGGGTTCCGGTAATTCAGGCAAAAAGCGAAGGGGAGGCGCAATGCTCCTACATGTGCAAGGAAGGGCTGGTGGATGCCACGGGTTCGCAGGATTATGACGCGCTTTTGTTTGGTACTCCGGTGCTGCTTAAAAATTTGACAATTGCCGGAAGGCGAAAACTTCCAAGGAAAAATATTTTTGTGGAAGTGGTACCAGAAAGGATAGAGCTTGGACCCAACCTCCAAACACTGGGAATCACTCAGCAAAAGCTCATTTGGATTGGAATTCTTGCCGGCACCGATTTCAATAAAGGCATTTACGGGATCGGCGCAAAAAAAGCCCTGAAATTGGTTAAGGAGTTTGACACATTTGAAGGGATCACGCAAAAGCTAGGAAAGGAAGTTGATTACAAACCGGTGGAAGAGCTATTCATGAATCCGGAGGTAAACAAAGTTACGGAATCCGACATCCAATTTCAGGAGCCAAACCGCGATGGGCTATTGAATTACATGCTTGAGCGCAATTTCACTCCGGAGCGCGTGCAGGCGGCGCTTGGACGCGCATTCAAGGAGCCCTTTGGGACGAAGCAAAGCTCGCTAAACAAATGGTTCTAGATGAAATAAGGATTAAACTTTTCGGATTAAGATTTCAAAACGCGTTTCACTGATTGTCGAAGTTCCAAGGGAAACAAAATCATTAATAAACGTTTAGCAGCCTATTAGTTTTGGATATTTTTTTTGTTGTTCGAGTGCAAAAGCATTTTACCCTAGGGTGATTGCCATGCAAGTGATGAGAATGGAAACAAAGCAAGTGCAAATCAAGAAAAAGAAGCCCGAACTCCCGGTCCTTGAGGATGACACGGATAACCTCTGGGAGGAGGAGAAGGCAGAAAAGGAAGAAGAGTAGGATTTTGCAAATTGCTTTACTTATTTTACCCCAAAATACCAACCTGACGCCAAATTTTATTTTATAACTAGCCGCCTATTTGCAAAAATGGGAAAGATTGAAATCAGCAGCAATAATAGCGTAAAACCCGCCCCACCATCCAGAATTTTTTTTGCTAATGTATCCGGACTATTCCCCTGAACCTATCAAAATCCGAATCGTACGATAGGATTTTTGAAATGCCATTTTCCTTCATCACAAGGACGCTTAGGGAATCGCAAAGGCTTAGGCCTGCGTATTTTTTCAATATTTCAAGCCCCAGCTCGACTTTTTGCTCATCGGCATAAACGATTTTCATGCGCGAATTATCCAGAATGCGTCGCCCAACGCCATAGGCAAATTCGCTACCGCAGTTATTCATAAGCCAATCAATGGTTTCTTCCAAGATATGGTCGGTAATTACGCACGTTTCAGATATACCGCTCCAAAGTTCAACCGAACGGGCGTTCCTCTCCTCTTTATTTGTGAAAAGTGAGATGAGGAAAGAGGAATCGACCATCAACATAACAACCAACCGCTAATCAAAGCCCATTTTCTCAAGCTCCTTTTGGGCGTTGAATTTTTTCAGGCCAACTCCATTTGCAATTCCAACCAAGTCCAACAAATCGTATTTTTTGCCGCTCTTCCTGCTTGGGACCTTTGGCAGATCCAGCTCGAGTGCAAAATCCATGGCGGAATCGATTGCCTCGATATCCGTCACATCCTTTCCGTTGCGTTCCATGAGCCTCGCCTTATACTTTACAATTTTGGGCGCTGTGCGCCTTGCTATCTTCTTTGTGATGTATGCCTCCACGCCTACCACCAATTACACTTATTACACCAAAGGATAAAAAGCTTGCGGGGGGTGGCTTCCGGTGGGCAATAAGAAAAAAATTAGGCAAAGGTTAAATCCCCAAAACGGATTTTCTCGCTTTTCCTTCAATAAATAACGAAGTTTATGCAAAGCGCATTGATTTGCCCCATTAATTTGCCCACCTAATTAGGAGGGTGGGCGGCGACACGTGGGAGGGAACCTTAGGTTCCCTTTGGGGTGTCAATAAATCACAAAATTCTTGCACAATCCCCTAATTTCCTCCCTTACCTTCAATTTGGTTGGCGCATCCGTCCGATTCGTGAGGGTTTTGTGAATTAATCTGGCTATCTCCTTCATTTCGGATTCCTTCATTCCCCTGCTTGTGATTGCCGGCGTGCCGAGCCGGATTCCGGATGGATCAAGTGGCGCCCTCTTATCGAATGGGATCATGTTCTTGTTTGTGTAAATGCCAACCTCATCAAGGACTGCTTCAGCTTCCTTGCCGGTGATTCCCTTCTCGAAAACATCAATGAGCATCAGGTGGTTATCCGTTCCGTTGGAAACGAGCCGGTAGCCATAGCCCATGAGCTCTTCCGCAAGCACTTTGGCATTCTTGACAATTTGCCTTGCGTATTCCTTGAATTCCGGCTGGAGCGCCTCCTTGAAGGCGACTGCTTTTGCCGCATTCACGTGATCATGCGGCCCCCCCTGCAAACCGGGGAAAACCGCCTTGTCGATTTGCTTAGCAAATTGCTCCTTGCACATGATCATGGCGCCCCTTGGGCCCCTTAGGGTTTTATGGGTGGTCGTGGAAACCACATCGAAATAGGGAACGGGGTTTTCGTGTACACCAGCTGCGCATAATCCGGCGATATGGGCAATATCCGCAAAGGTGTAAGCTCCGATTTCATCTGCAATTTCCTTGAATTTCCTGAAATCGAGGGTTCTGGGGTAGGCGGAAAAACCTGCCAGGATCATTTTGGGCTTTTCTGCGATTGCAAGGCGCCTAACCTCATCATAGTCAATCAAACCAGTTTCGGGATCTACCCCATAAGGGATGATTTTGTAGAACCTTCCGGAGAAGTTGAGTGGGTGCCCGTGGGTGAGATGACCGCCGTGCGCAAGGTTCATTCCAAGCACTTTGTCGCCAATTTCCAATAGGGCATAATAAACGGCGAAATTCGCCGGCGAACCCGAATAGGGCTGCACGTTCACGTGCTGCGCGTTGAAGAGCAATTTTGCCCTTGCAACCGCAATATCCTCCATTTGGTCAATGTATTCGTTCCCGCCATAGTAGCGCTTGTGGGGGACGCCTTCGGAGTACTTGTTTGTCATTATGGAGCCTAATGCTTCCAGCACTGCTTTTGAAACATAATTCTCGGACGGGATCATCTCCACCCCTTCCATCTGGCGCTTTTTCTCGTTTTCGATTGTTGCCGCAATTTCCGGATCGAATTTTTCCAAGTACATGAAAATGCACCCCGCTCAAATCAGAATGAATATAATAATCAAACAGGGAGGAAATTATTAAATATGGGCATGGCATGGCCCGGAACCAACAAGCCATTTGGATTGGCCCTTCGTCCTCCATTTTTCTGGCGGTGCAAAAGAAAGGAAAAGGCCCCTCATATTATTTCACCTGCCGACAACGCAAATTCCCAAAAACGTTCCTCCCCGGATAAAACCACCCTATCCTTCCAGATGCTTTTGTAGATCGGCTCCTTATGCCAATTCTTGGCAAGGCTTGCAAGGCTTATTACAGAGGGGGATATGGCATAATTGAACCCCCTCTCGAAGATTTTTACCTCTAGCTCCAATCTCTTTGCAATATTGCCGCCCCCATTAGTGGCCAAAAGAAAGTCAACATCGCTGGAGCGTGCCGCTTGGTTCCGGGCAGCGCTTCCAAAAAGCAAGGCAAATGCCACGGATCCGTTAAAATCCGATTTAAGTTTTTTTAGCAGTTCAAAAATCATTGGGGCAATGGGGGTTTGCGAAAGAAAGAATGCTTTCCGCTCAAATTCAAGCACTGCGAGCAATTTTGCAACTGTTTCGTTTCGCCTGTTTATCGAAAAGAACACCTGCTTTCCTTTTGGTTTTTTTATCAGCACGCCCTCTTTTGAGAGCAAATCAAGGTAATGGAGGGCCCTTTCATGGCTTACCCTGGTTTCAACCTCAATTTCCTTTGCGTACTTTTCTGCGAACGGGGCAAACAAAAACGCCCCTAGCACCTGGTATTTTGGTTCAAGCATGGGATAATATCCCAAGCAGCATATTTAAGGGTTTGTTTTCCGACTTTAAAGTTGATTTTCCAACAAGTGTGCATTGGAGGCATGCATGCACCTTGGCCATGCGTAATTGCAGGCAGCCGGCTTTTGCACATCATAAGTTTTCGCTTGGGATGAGTGGATCGATAGGTTTTGCGCCACGGAACCAATCTTCGCACCACGGACTAGCTGAAAACCCGGCGATTGGGGGGGTGGTACCGGAAGTGCAATAATACGGCTTTTGGGGGTAGAAGCGGATTTTTGGTTCAATGATGCCGTTTCAAGAGGCAAAGGCAGATCAAGGCGGGAACGACGGCTGAGATTGAGGAGGGGGCGGGAAGGCTTCGGGCGTATTTACCAGTAAATTTACCTTAAATTACATTAAATCAATTAAGACTTTATGTTTTAATGTTTTCTAGCAAGTATTTTGAGGATCTAAAAAGGCCTATTTTCTTTAGGACCCCTTGCGCTACCAGGTCGTTCAGGTCGGTAATTGCCGTCGGATGGCTAATACCAGCAAGTTTGGCGTATTCAGGCGCAGTAAGGCTTTTGTGGGCTTTCAAATACGAAATAGCCTTCGACTGGCGTTCGGTCACTACCCCATAGGGCCTTGATTTTCTTCCTGACAACGGGCCGTAAAGCGTAACCTTAAACATTCCTCCCAAATTTTCAAACTCCGGATCTGGCAATTTGGTCTCCCGCAAGGTGCGGTAAATCAGCCTAATCCCCAAGTTTAGGCCCTCGCCCCATTTACTGTAATTCAACAACGTATACGTAATTGGATTCCTGTGCTTTTTCGTTTTTGCAAAGTTTTTGAGGGTAAGGCCGGGCAGAAGGCTTCCGGGATTTGTAACCTCGAGCCTGTCATCGAAAATTTCAATCAGGGTTCCATTGGGATCAAAATAATCCCTGTGCCCAACAGCGTTCGTAAGCACCTCGCGCAACACTTCATCCGGTATCATCGGCGTTTCGACGCGTTTACCATCAACTATGCGCCCTACTGTGCCGGTTTTTTCCTTAATTGCCTTGAAAATCGCTTCAAGCAATTCCGGCAATGTATCGATAAACCGATGATCGTATTCCCGGGCCTCGAGGCTTTTTTCCTTACCTCGGTATTTGACTATGCGAACTTCCGGGTTCATGAAGAAGCGTTGGATGTCTTTGGAAAAGAAAAGTACCGCAGCATTCTTCAAAAAGAACTCGCCCAAATTGTTCGCCACGCCAAGGCTTGCAAGAAGCGATTCTAACGGGATTGGCTTATGGTCTTTGGAGTCCACGCCCCTTTTTTCCAATAGCCCGTATATTTTTTCCTTGTCCAGGTCATCCAAAGTGGCAACCGATTTGTTTTCCTCAAAGGTTACCGTCCCTCTTTGCTGCAGAAACTTAACCAAGTTATGCCCGGAAATTTCTTCATTAACAGAACCCACACGGCGATAAGCAGTTTTTTTGAAAAAACCAACTTCGGATAGGGGTAGGGGTTCGACACGAATTTCCATCAAAACCTTGCCATCGTGTTTGTGTTCGGTGGGCCGATAATAGGGTTTTGGGTGAATCTGGGAAACAACGGCTGCGAGTTTTTGAAATTCCGAATCGATATCCTTTATCCCAACAACAAACGACTGCCCTTTTTGTTTTTCGACTCCAATTAACAGGTAACCGCCAAAAGTGTTTGCAAAGGCGCAAATCGTACGGCAAACTGCTTCCGGGAATTCCAGGCTCTTTTTGAATTCCAGGCTTGTGCCTTCCGATGCTTCAAGCAACTGATTGAACTGGGCTATTTCCATACCTTAAAACATAAAACCACAATCTATTTAATACTATTTAATGTATATTTGCCTCGAAAACGCCCCCTTATTTCGGTTAGATAAACAATATTTAACCAAGCGCATGGGCTATAGGTATCACTTGAACGGAACACTCAAGTGACATTTTACCTCTAGGATACCTAAAACGATATCTTTGCAACTTTCAGCTCCGGCTCTGCAAATGGCCCATATTTTACCCCCTTTCCCCGGTTGTTGTTAGGGAGAGGAAAGGATATTTTGACTTAAAGCCAATCCAAACGAATGGACTAA
>JBBSVW010000097.1:0-5865 GCA_038046605.1 Microcaldota archaeon
AAGAGGGGAACCGACCATGCGTACAAGATTTTTGGGAAGGCATATACGCCCCAGCAAATTTCTGCATTCCTTTTGCAGAAAATAAAGCGGGATGCGGAAAGCTTCCTAGGAGAGCCGGTAAAGAGGGCAGTCATTACCGTCCCGGCATATTTCAACGACAATCAAAGGCAGGCAACCAAGGATGCGGGCGAAATTGCAGGGCTTGAAGTCGTGAGGATCATTAATGAGCCAACAGCTGCATCGCTTGCTTATGGGCTGGATAAATCCGAAAAGGAGCAGCGGATCTTGGTTTTCGACCTTGGCGGCGGGACATTGGATGTCACGTTAATGGAATTTGGGAAGGGCGTATTCGAGGTCAAGACAACATCCGGGGATACGCAGCTTGGCGGGACCGACATGGACAACATGATCGTGGAATATCTCGCATCCGAATTCAAGAAAAAGGAAGGGGCGGAACTTAGGAACGATGGGACTGCGATGCAGCGCCTAAGGGAAGCCTCCGAAAAAGCCAAAATCGAGCTTTCCACGGTGGTTCAAACTGAAATCAATCTCCCATTCATCACATCCGTTGCAAACCAGCCAAAGCACCTGCAAATGCAATTTACGCGCTCGAAATTGGAGGAAATAGTTAGGCCCCTGATCAATAGATGCGAAGCGCCGGTGAATCGGGCCCTTAGCGATGCAAAGCTTGCCGTAAAGGATATTGACCGCGTGATTTTGGTGGGCGGCCCAACAAGGATGCCAATTGTGCAAAAATTCATAGAAGGGCATTTTGGAAAAAAGGTGGAAGGCGGAGTTGATCCAATGGAATGCGTCGCCCTTGGCGCAGCCATCCAGGGAGGCGTGCTTGCGGGGGAGGTCAAGGACATATTGCTATTGGATGTGACCCCGCTATCCCTTGGGATTGAAACGCAAGGAGGCGTATTCACAAAAATCCTCGATCGGAACACCACCATCCCAACCAAGCGCTCCCAGACATTCACAACGGCGGTTGATTTCCAAACATCAGTAGACATCCACGTGTTTCAGGGAGAACGGCCGCTTGCCAGGGACAATGTGGAGCTTGGGGATTTTGGGCTTGTCGGGCTGCCTGCGGCGCAAAGGGGGGTTCCGCAAATCGAGGTGACTTTCGATATCGATGCCAGCGGCATACTTCATGTCGGCGCAAAGGATATGGGGACCGGAAAGGAGCAGCGCATCACAATCACAGCGCCGCATAAGCTTAGCAAGGATGAAGTAGAGCGCATGATGAAGGATGCAGAGAAGTTCTCGGATGAGGATAAGAAAAGGAAGGAAATAATAGACCTAGTAAACGAGGCCGATTCGATGATTTATACCTCGGAGAAATCAATTGGGGAACTTAAGGAAAAAGTAACGGATGCGCAAAAGGATAAGGTGAGAAGCGCAATAGAAGAATTAAGGAAGGCAATAGAGGGCAAGGAAAAGCTCAAGATACGGCTGGCAATTGATAAGTTAAAGCAGGAGGTTGCGGCAATTGGCGCATCATTCTATCAAAAAGGCGAGGGGCAGGGAAGCGAAAGTGGAAAGGGGGGCGCGGAAAATTCGGGCGCAGGCAGCTTTGGGTCATCAGGCGAAGGCTCAAATTCGCAAAACCAATCATCCAGCGGCGATTACCAGGGCTATGGCAAAGGAGGGGATAATGTACAAGATGGCGATTTTACGGAAGTGAAGAAATAGATTGTTTTGCGGATTGGGATCGAAGGAATAAAACGGCTCGCACTCAAAACTGCGCCAATTCCTAATTATTTTCCGCGCTATTAGCAACCTTGCTTTTTGGCTTCATCTTCTTTAGTATTTTCTCATTCATATCCGCAAGCTCCTTCTCTTTTTGCTTGAAGAGGGCGCCATAGGTGTTTGCATCTATTTCACGCTTGAAGAATCTGAACCTTAAAACTTTCATGTCGTCCTCGATTTTTTGCCGCTGGTCCTGAAGGGCCCGCAGGGCATCGCGCTTCCTCATCATCAGCTTGTACAGGAAATATGAGGCATAGCTTACTGCAATTAAAATCACAAAAATAACGGCAAAGCGCCAAAGCCAGTCGGGAATGTCGTTTTTTGGGGCATGGGATTTAAGATCGGGCTTTGCACCTTCGCTTAGGGTCATTGTAAAATTCCCATAGCCGTATTCCGATTCCACGTTGATTTTGTAGGTTCCATCCACTTCCGGAAAAAAGGTGCATTTGAACTGCGCAAAGCTCAAATCAGATTGTGGATTTTGGATGTTTTCAACTGAAACGCATTCGCATTGCTGTGATTTTTCCGGAGCGATGCATTGAATTTTGGAAAGGTAGCTGGCGTTCACCGGGATTAGGGCAACAAGTGTTTTTCCAGGATCGACCAGCTGCATATTATATACGGGGGATGGATCATTAAGGAGGTCGATGAACAGGGGCGTAGAGTTGGAAAATAGCTCCTCCGCGGATGGAAGGGAATAATCATCAGGCGTTTGGGAAAAAACGGGGAATGAATTAATCAGCACTATTGCAAGGGTCAGTCCCAGTCCGCGGATTAGTTCCATGCAACCATCACGCATCTGCGTTAAAAAAAGGTTAGGATGCCGCCAAGTGGGCCTAATAAGCGTTGCATGGGGAAAATAATTTGGGACCAACGGATGAACAGGCAATCAGGAGCCATGCGCCCTAGGGAAAATACACCAAAGGAAAAGATGGCCTTGAATGTTTCAGCGCTTCTTCTTTTCCAAAACAACCGCGGATCCGTAAGCAAAAATATCCATAATGGCCGGCGAAATCTGGGTGGAACCCATCGAAACGCCCAAAACGGCGTTTGCGCCAAGCGAGCGCGCCTGCTCAACTAGCCCATCCACAATATCCTTTCGCGCCTCGTGCAAAAGATGCCGGTATTGGTGGGAATCCCCGCCCCCAAGGCTCCTTGTCAGGGCGGCAAAATCCTGCAAAACATTCTTGCTCCTTGCAGTATTTGTCCAGACAAGCCCCTTGTGCTCCTTTACAATATAGCCATCAATTGATTGCAGCGTGGACACGATCAACTTTTCCATAAAATCACCCGACAACATCTTTTGAAAATAGGAATTTTGCAACGCTTTCCCTCAAGGAATTATTTCTTTTAAGTTCGTATAATAAGCTATCCTTTTCGAGGATGGAGGCTATTTTTATTGGCGCAAGAAAATGCGAGGCGATCCCGTATTTTGCAGGGGATTTTTTTATTCTGGGGATGACATCCTGGGCGGAAATTATTTTCCGCTGTACCTCAACCACCACCTTGCCATTTTCAATGAAAGGGCCCCTAATCGCATCCTTGTGCGCCAGTAGGAAGTTCGGAACATCCTTGGCAAAATGCACCGGAGGGCCGAATATTTTCCTTAAGGGGTAGCATTCCAACTGCTCGCATTCAAGCATGATGAAGCAATTTTTCTCATCATAAAACGAGGCGGAATTGAAAATTTTGAAATCATTCAATGAAAGCTGCTTTGCAATCGATGCCTCACTTCTGCGAAGCTGCGGGATCATTATGTCGGAAACAAGCCCTTTTGGCCTTGCAAATTTGAGCAGTTGAAGGTTCCTTGCCTTGACTTGAATTGCAAGATCCCTTTCCGAATATTTCACATCCGCCCTAGCAAAGAGTTTATCGGTTGGGGAACGGGCCATTGCCCTTGAAAGCGCAATGAACTTTGCAAATGAGTTGGCGGTGATTGCGGCGGCGGCATTGCGGTTCTTGTCGATGAAATCAACAATTATGAGGGGCGAGGCAAAGCGCTTTTTGAGCTGATCATACTCCTCATCGTAATAATCCTCGATGTCGAGCACAACTTGCGGTTTCCAAATCGAAGCGGCTGCAAGTAGGTTGGAAAGGGAGCGGTAGTTCAATACCAAATACTCACAAACCAAGCCCGAAAAGCCCCCAACCTCGAGTTCGGCCCCGTATATATCATGAGCCTTAAGGAGCGCCTTGAGTACCCGCACATCCCGCTTTTGTTTTTGCGTCAAGTGCTTTTGCAGATATTGCGCATGCAGCGGCGTGCGGTCAACCGCCGAAATTATCCCCTCATTCACCTCGATTTTGAAGCAGGGGACGATTTCAAGCTTGTAGCCGCCAAGATGGCCCTGAAGATAGGGATGCTCGGCGTAGTGCATCTCCCAATCCGTGGGAAGGACGCGTTTAACAGTGGAGATTGTTTCTTTTACAATCGCATCCTTCTTTTTTTCCTTGGGGAATGCAACGAAAATGTCAATATCCCGGTCGCCCCGGATGCCTGTATCACGGGCAGTTGAACCCACAAAAAATAGCGTTGCCTTTTTCCCAAACGCCTTTTGCAGCCTTGATTTTACCCCTTCCGCAAATGCCTTTTCCGACTTTGCCTCTTCAAGGGTAGGTGAGACCCTTTTTGCAATTGTGGAAAATATCCGCTCCAATGAATCCTGGGCTTTGGCATTAACCATACGCTAAGTTGTAATCAGGGGCGCTTTAAAAAATAAGTATTTCAGGGAATAAACCGGGTAAGTCTTAGGGGTTTGGAAAAAAACCAAGCGGGCACAATGAGTTGGGAAAAAATCGATTAGTGGGATTGGGCAATATGGGTAAAAAAATAGTCCATTCAATTACTCATTCAACTGGCTCGTCGGAAACCGCTTTTGCCTCTTTTTCGGGCACTGCCTTTTCATCTTTTTTCTTCCACTCCTTTTTCTTGAAATCCTTGCGCCCCCAGCTCGCCTTGCTTTCGCACTTTGTGTTTATGCACATCTCAAAAGGCCGTTTTCCCTTGCGGATCACCTTGATTTCCGGAACCCCGCAGACCTTGCAGTAGGTGTTCTTTGGCTCTATAAGCGCATTTTTCGGGAGGGGATAAAGATTCTTGCAATTGGGGTAGCTGCTGCAGCCGACAAAAAAACCAAACCTGCTCTTGCGGATCTGCAAATCGCCTATTTTGCAAGCGCCGCATTTTCCAAGGATGGATGCGCTTTTTTGCGCAACATCATGCCCCTTTAGTAGGCCCAATCCGACCTTCTGCTCGTTTGCCTTGAATTCCTCGAGTATTTTCAGCAGCACTTTGCGTCCCTCCTCCACTACCTCGCTGCCCTTCCGCTGCCCCTTTTCGATTTTTTCCACATTCTCCTCGAATTCGCGCGTGAGCGTTTCATTTGTTATTTCGGGCACGTTTTCGGAAAGCGCCTCATAAATTGCCATCCCAAATGGCGTTACCTTGATGCTTTTTTTGTCCGTCAGATAGCTCCTGTTGTATAGCGTATCAACAACAACGGATCGGGTGGCTTTCGTGCCAAGATTTTGCCGCTCAAGCTCCCGGATGATGCTAGCCGGGGTATATCTTCTTGGCGGCTGGGTTTCCTTTTCGAGCTTATCCATCTTTTCCACTATGGCCCCCTCGCCTTCCTTGAAATCGGGAAGGACTATTTCCTCAAGGTGCAAATACGGCTTGTAGAACGCGAACCAGCCCTCCTCGATTGTGCGCGTCCCATCGGCAACGAAATTGTGTGAGGAGATTTTGAGGGTAACTTTCATGCTCTGCCGCTTTGCCTCGGGTGCAAATGTTGATAGGAAGCGCTTTACTATCAAATCATACAATTTGCCCTCCTCGGGCGAAAGTTTGGTTGCCAATTGCCCGGTTGGATAAATTGAAACATGTGCGCTATCGGTTTTTTCGCCCTCATGGGGCTTTAAGCGGTTTTGGGAAATTAGCTGCGAGGTAAATTTAGAGTAGGCGGGGTTCTTTCCAACTTGTTCTATGATCTTTTTCAAACCTAATTTTTCGGGCAGCTTTTGGGATGAGGTTCTAGGGTAGGAAATGAACGCGCCCTCATACAATGATTGCGCAACCTGCAAGGTGCGCGTTGGCGACATCCCAAAATT
>JBBSVW010000098.1:0-1473 GCA_038046605.1 Microcaldota archaeon
TTATTGCGCTTTACTACCGGGATAAGGAACGTTTGATGCGCGTTGTCAATTCGAATGGCTCGCCTGATGAACTATTAAACCCGCAAATTGAGCTCGCGGATGTTAATGCTGCAAAGAAGGATGATGCGTTTTCCAAAAAGGATGGCAAGGCTGATAAGAAGGCTGATAGGCAGGAGGCGGCAATTGCCCCCAAAAAGCCGGAAATGAAAACGCCCGAGCTCATAAAGGATGATGTGCGAAAAAAACTCAAGGCAATTTTTGGCAAAAAGAAGTGAAACTTAATGAAGATTCCCTTTTCATTGCTTCCCCCGCCACTGGTGGAAAAGCTATCCAAGGTCCCCATATTCGAGAATACGGGCAATGTCGCCTCGACCTTTTTCCCTTCCCTTCACCAGGAGCTATTGCAAATCGAATCAACCATAGGCCCAAGGGAATATTCAGCCATGGGGGTTGTGGCATCCATCTTCAATTCGCTTTTCATACTCATGCTGGGGCTCATCATGACGGGCGTTACGAAGGATTTCATACTTCCCCTTGTCATTGGAGGCACTCTTCTGATCGGCTTTGTTTCGTTCATCACAATCATGATGTACCCTAAAATAATCGCCAAAAAAAGGGCGCGAAGGCTGGAAAACGAATTGGTGCCGGCAACAAGGCAGCTTCTCATCCAGGTGAAATCGGGTGTGCCCCTCTTCGAGGCCATGTCCTGCTTTTGCGATGGATATGGCGAGGTATCAATCGAATTCCGCAAGATGGTAAGGCGGATCAATGCGGGAATTTCAATTGAAACCGTTATAGATGACAAGAGCAAGGCAACGGCTTCCCTGCAATTCAGGCGGGTGCTTTGGCAAATCAATAACGCCCTCAAGGTTGGAACCGATGTTGGGAAAGCGCTCGAAGAGATTATTGATGATCTCGTTTTGGAAAAAATCGATGAGATTAGGCGGTATGGCCAGGAGCTTTCCCCCTGGACCATGATTTACATGCTTGCGGCAATTGTCACCCCGTCCCTTGGAATAACAATGATGCTAGTCATCATATCCTTCCTTGGGGTGGAAGTTCCCAAGATAATTTTTGCAGGGGTGCTTGTGTTCCTTATGATGTTCCAGCTATTCTTCATGGATTTTGTCAGGAGCAGAAGGCCCGCAGTTGAAGATATTTAGATCGATCAATATGGCAAAACGCGCACGATTCCTGTATTTCCTCTCGCAGCTCCTTCCAGGGGCCTTCATGGATAGGATAGGTTCACTCATGCAACAGGCCGGCTTTGCCAATATTGATCCCCGGAAATACGCCGGTTTCATGCTGCTTTTCACCCTGATTTCCAGCCTTGTGCTTGGTTTTGTAATTTACCAGTTCTTCCCATTCTCGCCAATCATTGCAGTTGCGGCTTCCGTTGGATTCCTTGTGCTTGTTGCCGGCACCTTCTTTTTTGCGCTATATTTTACGGCCGAAGCACGCGCGCGAAAGGTC
>JBBSVW010000099.1:0-4143 GCA_038046605.1 Microcaldota archaeon
TTGGGAATCGTAACCAAATCGCAAAAGGGCGGCTGCAAGCAAATTGCGCCTACCGGGCAAGTGCCGGGAGGGGTTGTGGGAACGGAAACGATGCCAACTGTTGAAGTTGCCTCAAAGGATGCCTTTGCAGAGGCAAACAAATCGCCCTTGTCGCCCAAATCCTCGCCGGCTGGGAAGATGATGTCGCGCGTTGCAAGCGTTATAATTATCGTGAAGATGACGGATGCGCCAATAAGCAGCAAATATTCGATTGCGGTTTGCGAGCGTTCGGATTGTTTTGGCATGGAAGGAAAACGGGCTTGGCATATAATAATTTTCTGGTTTGGAAATCGTTGTTTTAGCAAGCATCGAAGATTGTCGGCAAGCAAATCAACTAACAATAATAGGCAGGTAATCCTGAGCTGAAACATTTAACGGATTTATAACCTTTACCATGACTGCTGTTTTTCCCCATATAAAACCATTGCATCGAAGAATCCTATCCGTCCCTGTAGTTGCGTCACCTGCAATTGTGCAGGATGCGATTGCTGGGTTTGGAGGCAAAGTTATGGTATAATTCATCATATTATCCACATATTCGGGATCGTAAGTCCATGCCCAAAGGTCTTCTTGCTTGGATGCGCCCTTCGATATAGTCATTAATGCAGGCAGGGTTAGTTTTGGGCCAACCGTAATTGTGCGCTTGCTAGTGGACCAGAGGCCGCCTGCATCAATTGCCGCAATCGTCAGGCTGGATGTGCCATGCGCAAGCGCAGGACCGCATTGTAGGGTTGAACCGGCAACAGTACAGTCTATTACCGAGGCATTTTCATCTACAAGAATGAACTCGAAAGATTGGCCCTGCGGATCAGTTACGATGGGGGCAAGATTGAAGTTAGTTACGGATTGACCTACACCTATTGCGACTGGGTCGCTAAGGAAAGCACTCCAGATGGGCGGCGTATTTGAAGCATCAGACCCATCGCTGCTTATGTAGTAGTTCATTACTTCACGCGTATGTCCGGCACAGGCAGGCCAAACTACAAAGGAGGGGTTGGCGGAATATTGAACTGTCGGGGTGCCCGCAAGACGCACGTATTTTTCGGTTGGGAAGTTGAAGGTAATGTTCAATTGATCGGTTGCTGCGCCGCTGCACCCTTCATGACGAACTGAAACCAATTGGTCGCCATTTGGCAAATCGAATAGGTTTGAGGAGAATTGGAAATCGTCCCAATCATAGTCGGACCAATCCTCAATTAAGGCGCATACATTATCCCCGGACTGCGAACCCCTTACCCTGCAGGGAGAATATAGGCATGCATCCGTTCCGGTGTAGCAGGATGTTGAGGGGCTAAATACAGGTATAATTGGCGGGCTTTGGTCATAAAGCGTATTGATTGTTAAATCGTAAATCGAGGGCTTTGCATTCACGCTGCAAAGGAAGAAATCACAAAGGGTAATGTCCGATTGGAGATTCAGGGGATTTGTAGTTACATCCGCTTGGCATGAAAAAGGATTGCTGCCGCCCAATTCCCCAACGACTTGCGTGGTGGTTTGGGAACCAACCCTTGCAAAATTGCAAAGCCTTGATGCGGTGGATGTTGCAATATTAATGGCGGAAGGAATTCCGGGGTCAGATGGATTGCACTTGATGTTTACGGCGGCATCTCCAGGTTCAATATTCTGAATTGTAACTGTTACGTTTGCAATGAATGGACCGCTATAAGAATTTGGGAATGCTACAACTGAGCAGGTGTGGGGGGGGATAGCACAGGATGGCACGCATGTGCCACACGTTGCAGGGGATCCAGAGCAGCTATTATCGCAGGGGACCCCGACTAAGGGCGGTATGCAAACGGTGGAGCCGCATGAAGAACTACAACTCAAACCAGAAGGAGTGCACTGCCCCGAACTATCGCAAGCGTAGCCAGTGCAAACGGAATTGCCAGAGCAATAACTACTTGGACCCGTGCATGAATCTCCAGGTATGCATCCATATTGGACGTCTGGAGGCACCGGCGCCGAAGGAATCACAAGCTCCGTTGGGACGGATGTCGCATACGCCTGCTGCGTTGCAATAAGGTCGGCGGCCTTAATGTCAACCTGCTCCCCGCTGGAAACGAGGGGGGTTCGAATCGCAAGAGTCACAATTATCGTAAAGGTTACGGCCGCCCCTATGAGCATCACATAATCAATTGCGGTTTGGCCCTTTTGCATGGATAAGGAATGGGGAAATCTGGTTTAAAACCGCTATGGTGGGGAGTTGATTTGGATGGGAAGCACGATTTGGTGCAAACAGCAGGATAGGCGGCATTTTTCCATTCGAAATTTTGGAAACGGTTTTGGGCAGGACTGGCTTGTAGCAGATACAGCGGGGGCGAGTGCGCCCCATCACTTTCGGTTTGGGGGGAGACTTTGGGCATATTTTCACTCTTTCAACTTGATTCCCATTTTCTTAGCGATCTGGTAGACATACGGCTTTGAGCAACCGGACAAAGAAGCGAGCGTGCCCGGATTCCTGTAACCAGCCTTCAAATTCTTAATCAGCCGATCCTTGGCAAACCCGGTTGGTTCCCCCGCATCCTTCTTGAAATATTCATTCATTTTGTTTTTATTTACCTTGACCCGATCGCCTTTCAGCTCAATCATGCCATCCTCTTCCCATTTCCTGGTTAAAATCTTGACAGTTTCATTATTCAGGAAAAACTCCTTTTGCAATTCAGGGATCGTAGGGGTTAGCTTTTCGCAATACTTCAAAATCTGATGCTCGACCTCCTTTGTGGTTAGCCGGGAAATGATATTTGAGGCAAATTCGGTTAATTTTTCCCTTGCCTTCTGCTCGTTTTGGGTTAATTTCACCAATTCCTTGTAGTATTGCGGCAGTTCCCGGATGAAATACCAGCTCAGGTTCCAGACAGTTCCGGTAACCATCTGCTCCCGTCTCTCACCCTCAATGAGCCTCTTTGTAAGGTAGGAATAATCCAATTCCCTGCTCGAGAGCAAGGTTGCGGCAATATCGTTCAAATCTGTATCTTTCCTAAGGCTGCTTTGCAAATACCTGCCGACCTTTGAGGCGATCAGATCCTCCCTTGAAATTGCATAACCCATAGTTGTAGGCTGAACGCGCTTCCAGGCTTCTTCGGTCATAATTATCGTGTAGAGCTTGTTTTCCCAAATTTCATAGAATACCTTGCTTTGGAGGTCAATTACCAGTTCGGCATCATCATCGGGTTCCAATTTATGCCCATGGAGGAGCCTTAACTCATTTTGCAGGAGCTCCGCTACATCATTCTTGTTCTCCTTGACTACTAGATCAACATCCTTGGTTGGTCGGATCAGCACATTATGGGCTGCAACAGCCGGGGCCCCGAAAAACGCGTAGCTGATTTTATTCCTTTCAAGCACTTCTCTAGCTTCGTTCAGCTTTGGGATCCAAATTGCCGGATCGATTTTGGTGCCCTCCTCCCGGATAAACCTATTGGCTTCTTCCTCCTTGAATTTGCGCTTGAACCTTATTTTATCATCCATAAGCTCGCCTAGCTGTTCCTTATCGCGTTCATTGCCCTTTGCTGCGTTGCTTCATCCGCAATGCGGTAGCCTACTATTCGCTCGCTTGAAATCTTGCCTATAACGGCGATTTTGACCACAATCTTCTGGGTTGCCTGACCTACAGTTTCGGATACATCAGCAACCGGAGTAAATTCATTGTTCCTAATTATCTCCTTGACCTTTTTAGCGTCCTTTTCGGTTTTAACCGCTATCCAAACCTGGTTAGTCATCTGGCCGCCAACATATTTAGTCCTGGTGGGGCCAAAAAAAGCGTAGCTTATGGCTTTTTGCTCAAAATAATCGCCAACGATCTTTTCGGGGTTCATGGCTCGGACCTGGTGGTTCTGGGCTATTTGCATGAACGACTGGACATCTGGATGCTGGTTATTTATAAATACCTGCGCGTTCCTACCCTCCTGCCTTATTGTAACGATTCCCCGGCGCTCAAAATCCTTTATTGTACGCCAGACAGTGGCTACTGGTATTCCTACAACTCTAGAAATCTCGTTTATTGAACGGCAAATGCCAGCTGAGGCTATTACGCGGGCATCTCGATAAATCGGGTACATATTTAACGCCTTTAATAGTTTTATTTCATTTATGAAATAGTATATA
>JBBSVW010000100.1:0-16244 GCA_038046605.1 Microcaldota archaeon
CCAAAGGAATGGCGGCATGCAGCTTGGCAACGCCCATAGCCAGGCCTTTCTGATGGATAAGGTAGATATTTTTCTTGGTAAGGACAAGAAACCCTAACTGAAGCTTCTCCTTCCCATCAACGAACTCAAAGAAATTACCGTTTGATGCGAGTATGACTTGTTCCGATGGGGGAATTAGGTCTTTCCATTTGGTCATGAAACCGCCGTTAATTACTTCTCTCGCCGGATTTTTACAGGTATGCTTCACCGTTGTTGCTCAGCCAAGGCCAATACTTGGATGCCTCACGTGCCGCATCCCCCTTTCAGCGATAGCCGACGCAGCATATAGACTAATTCCAAATATGGCGTCGCGCTGGGAAAAAAATTAGTCCGTTCCTTCGTTTTTCTTGAATAATGCATTACCTAATGCATCATTGTTTTTCAGTTTTGACAAAGCCCGCCTGCAAAGCTGCATTATAAATTGAGAGCAATTCTTCCTTTCCCCTCGCCGATACTGCTTTGAAGGCAACCAAAGCACCGGGAGTGCTAAAATTCGCCGTATCCAGATGTTTGATGTGGCTCTCCAACCCATTCCTGCGAAAGTAATCGTCCATTTTCATAAATAACCGGGCATGCCTCTGAATCGTTTCAGAATGGTCTTCAACCGTGGTATTAAAGATTAATTTTCCATCGGCATAATGAGTCTTAACCGGCCCTCCGTGCTCGGTTACGAAATCTCTCATTTCCCTGATCAATTTCTCCATATGCAAAATTAGAGTTCAGGCATTTATTAAATCTACCCAAAATCGAATTCTTTAGGCGCTAGGATCTAATCAGTTTGTGCATTACCCTCTGCGTTGCATAGAGTTAGAGCACGATTTTTTAATTTTTTTCTTTCCTATACAAATCCGATTTATCTATGCCTCACGTGCCGCATCCCCCTTTCAGCGATAGCCGACACAAAATATTAAAAAAACACCAATTTCAAGACTTTGGATGTTGGGGGTAACCCGGAAGGAAAAAATCAGGTTTCAATCATTATCCGTTGCATAATTCCCATTCGCAAAATATGCGCCATACGGGGCATGGTGGCCATGGCTTCAAACCAGCCCATTCGCATTTCCATTAAAGTTTTTTATAATAAAAATGCCTTCGCATCCCATTTTGGAATTTGCCCTCGTAATCAAGCTTTACCCAGCCATCCCTCGTGAATTGCCTAACCATTTTCGAATTCCTCGCATCAGGGGAAGTTTGGGCTATCACAATCTTGGCACCCATGGATTTCCTGGCAAAATCCAGGCATCTTGCAGTTAGTGCTGTCGATATGCCGCCCCTTTGGAACCTATGGTGAACGCCTAGGGATCCGAAATACGCCAAATCATGAAGGTCGATCCCTTTTTTTTGAAGTTCCAAGGCAGCTTTTGCCACAGGTTCGCTCCCCCATTCTACCTCATTTTCAGCCGGTATCACTGCGGCAGCGCCAAGCATCTGCCCCCTTTTTGTCACTGCGCCAAAGGCAGCCATTTTTCTGCCTTCCCTCGTGAATTTTTTCCTTTCCCGGATAAGCTCAAGGAAAAACGCCCTGTCGCTTTTTTGCGCCGGCCTTTTGCCCTCGCCCCAATCCATTGCCCTGGCAAGGGAAACAACATCCGCCGCACTTTTTGCCTCCCTTTCGTTTTTAAGCATCCTGATTGTTGTTGTTGCCATACGCCAGAAATGACCCCTGCTTTCAAATATATATCCATAACTTCTTTTTCATGCTGTCGGTCTGGTCGAATTCCAGGGTTCCCTGGACGGTGTATTCCATTAGTATTTCATTCCCCGCTTGATTGCGTTGTCAAGTTTTTCATTGGTGAAAATCCAGACGATTTTTCCGTCCACGTACGTGATTTTGTCGGATTTTTCAAGGTAGCCCAGGATTACCTTTAGGGTTTGGTACATGACGCGCCCCTCTAGCGCCCGATGCAGCGCTTTCCTTGCGAGAGCTTGCTGCTTCCCCTTCCCACGCTCTTGGGCGTTCCATCCCAAGCCTTTTCCCTGCAGGGTCATGCCTTGAGGTTCTTTCGAATTTCGATGGATTAATAAGTTTGAGTCTGGTAATTTTCATGGGGTTTTAATATGCGTTTTAAGGTCTTGTTAGAAAAAGATGAAGACGGTTTCGTAGTAGCTACAGTGCCATCCCTGCCGGGGTGCGTGTCCCAAGGCAAGTCAGAAGCGGATGCCCTTCGCAACATCCGGGAAGCCATTTCGCTGCACGTTTCCCAACCATGCGGTCATTGCGCGGGGGACGTTGAAGGCCATAATGAAATCGGCAAGCCTGGCCCGTGAAGACCTTTTGCGCTAGCACCCTGCCTCTTCGGTATTTACCCTGCTCTCCCAGTGGGTTTTCCCCTTCCCTAGCATGAGCTCACTGATTCTCCTTTTCAAGCTCTTGGGCGTTCCATCTTAAGCCCTTTCCCTCGCATGCGCTCGGGCCGCTGCGTCGTTCGCCCTCGCAGAATATCCAAATGCAGCGATTCACATTACTCCCAGTCGCAAGATCCATTAGTTCACCCGAACCCACCAACCCCTATAGGGAAAGTATCCCCTACTCGGGTTGCCTCTACCCCTCTTTTTACTTCTGCGAATCAATCCACCGGAAGCCACCCCTCAAAGTATATATAAACCTGCCTCGACCACTGTATTCCATCTGAAAAAAAAGGTTTGGCGTTTTGATTTGGGGCGAAAGTCCCAAGCATGGATGGGGGCAATTTGCTTCCAACCATTCCTAAAAACGCATTTTGCCGAAAATGTTTCCGTAGGGAAGCTTGTGGCGCATAGGTGATGGAAATGAGGGAAGAACTGGAAGTAACAGCGCAGCTGCAGCAGGATCCGGAGCCGAAAGGAAAAAGGAAGGAAAAGAAAATCACCTCAATTGAGGATATTCCGGGTGTTGGGGGTACAATTGCCGCAAAACTTCGGGATGCGGGATACGATTCACTAATGGCACTAGCCGTTTCCATGCCCGTTGAGCTTGCGGAAGTCGCCGGGATCGGAGAAGGCACCGCAATCAAGGCAATCAATGCGGCGCGCGATGCCATGGACATGGGCTTTGAAACCGGCGACAAGGTTCTTGAGAGGCGAAAATTCATTGGCCGAATCACCACAGGTTCCAAGGAACTTGACAGCCTGATAGGCGGGGGCGTTGAAACGCAGGCAATTACTGAGGCGTTTGGAAAATTCGGCAGCGGCAAATCGCAATTGGCATTCCAGCTTTCCGTAAACGCGCAGCTTCCAGTTGATCAGGGCGGATTAGGCGGCGCAGTCCTATTCATAGATTCGGAAAACACCTTCCGGCCCGAGAGGATCGCCCAAATTGCGGTCTCAAGAGGGCTTGATCCGGATGTAATCCTAAAAAACATCCACGTGGCGCGCTCGCAAAATTCCGACCACCAGATGCTCCTCGTGGATAAGGCAGGAGACCTCATCAAGGAGAAGAATATCAAGATCGTGATCGTGGATTCCCTCACCTCATCTTTCAGGAGCGATTACATCGGCAGGGGCATGCTTGCGGATAGGCAGCAAAAGCTCAATAAGCATCTGCACACGCTCCAAAAGCTTGCGGACATCTACAACCTCGCCATCTATGTGACAAACCAGGTGATGGATAGGCCCGACGTATTATTCGGCGACCCCACTGTGCCAATTGGCGGAAATGTCCTTGCCCACCAGAGCACCTACCGGCTGTATTTCAGGAGGAGCAAGGAGGACAGAAGGGTTGCAAAAATCGTCGATTCCCCCAACATGCCGGATGGTGAATGTGTTTTTCGCGTGTCTGAGATCGGTATATCGGATTGCGAATAGGCGCAAATTGTGTCTTTAGCTACTTTATTTTTTTTATTTTTTCCTTTTGAATTTTCTAATTATGGCCGTGGGGGGAGCAGGTGGTTTGAATGGAAAACGAAGAGGAACTGGAATTTGGAAGCCCCAAGGGGGAAAATGAGGGGAAGGCGGATACCGCAATTGAAACTGCCTCTCCAAAAAGACGGCCCAAACGCAGTTTGCGGCTAAGTTTTGCCTACTCCCAAAGCGCCGTGGATGTAGGCTTATGGGAGAGCATCGTCAGCAAGAACGGCAAGCTCATGCCCTCCAGCATCTCTCTGCGCTTGCAGGACTCAAATCCGCAGGTCACGCGCAACGCCGTCTATTTCAAGGCTGCGGATGCGCTTAAGATCGCAAGCATACTCCAGAATTTCGCCTTTTCCGCGATGGAGGAGGATTCCGGAAAGCGCATGGAGTTTGCAAGGGAAAAGAAGGCTGTGGCGGCGGAGGCATAGATTGGTGGCGCATATGACGATTGAGGACGACGACGCGCTACTTGCGGAAGTCAAAAAAATAATTCAGGAAAAAATAGGGGAAAAAGAATATTGCATATTCCTGGCAGTTGAGGTGGGTGAGAAAGGCTCTGGTGACTGTTTTCTTAGTACTTTCACTTCCCTTTCGAAAGTTTCTCCTATGGGAAGCTGGAAAGGGATACTATACTCCGTTAACCGCATGTATGCCGGGCTTTCTGACAATTACTTGAATTTTTCTTCTCTCCAAACGCGGCCTCCTTTCGAACCAAAACAATAATAAATTCAGATGGGGTAATGTTCACGATAGATATGAAAAAAGGCAAAGGCTTGTCATGGGATGACCTCTTCAGGGTGGCAAGATCAAAGGATAATCTGAATTATTTTGGCATTACGGGCCCAAAAGGCACTTCGCTGCATCTCCTAAAGCCCGCGAGACCTCGGCAGCTGTAGCTTCATTAGGCAAATTTCAGAGTGCCGCCTAAAATGTGATGGAAAGCCATTTTAAGCGCAAGCAAATTATATTTCAATGCGTGGAAGTGCATCCCTCATCGCCGTTTTTTTCCTTTTATTGGTAGCTTTACCTTCGCTTGTGCGCGCTGCAAATGACGCCTTAGGCCTCCAGCAAACCGCCGTCATAGTCTTGAATTTTGCAGACAGCAATTATTCTTTCAACCTAACCAGCATGCCCGCCGGCGCCGCAAGCATGGACCGCTGGTACCGGGAAAATTCATTCAATAAGGCATATTTCAATTTCACATATTATGGGCCATATAAGTTGAATATTTCTGCAACCTGCACGGGCTCCTCGATCCGGCTGCCCGGCATTGCCGCTGCGGATAAGGATGTTTATTTCCCCCATTTTTCAAGAGTAATCATGATCGTACCGCCCGTCATAGGATGCCCCTGGGTCGGGCTATCTACTGGCGGTAAGGCGACCTATGCTACCGCAGATGGATCCGCCAGCTTTTCAATTAGCATTCTCCGCTCGTATGGCTTTTCTTATTCCATCGCGCTTCACGAGATGGGGCATGGTTTTGGGCTTGAGCACGCGAATAGCCTTTATTGCGGCGCACAAATAAATCCCGGATCGGTGAACCTGAAAACATGCGATTTTACCGATGGCGGGGATAATTTTGATGGAATGGCATCAAACCTGGTGACTTACCATTTCAGTGCCTTCAACAAGATCCAGCTGGGGTGGCTTGAGCCAAAAAATTATAGGATTGCTTCTGAAGGTACCTTCGATCTCGAGCCGCTTGAATTAGCCTCTGATAATTTGCAGGCGTTGATTGTGCCTTACGGCAATGTATCCTGCACAACTGGTGGCAATAAGGCATGCTACTATGTGGAATACCGCCGGCGCATCGGATATGACAATAAGGTCGGCGGGCCAGAGGGCCTTCTGATAAGGTTTGCGCCCCAGGATTTCCAGCAAACATATGGGAAGACTTACTTGATTGATGTGAATTATTCGACGGCTCACAATCGTGATGCGATGCTAAAGCCGAATGATAAATATGTCGATACAGTAAATGGGATAGAAATAATTGCTGGTGTGCAGACCGTCTCAAAGGCTAGCGTTACGGTGAGAAAAATAGGCGCTCCCACTCCTTCCCCATCGCCCAGCCCTTATCCCTCCCCCTCGCCTGTTGCCTCGCCATCGCCCTCCCCAATACCGTCCGCTTCTCCCTCCCCAACCGCATCACCCACCCCTCTTCCTGCAACCGGATCCATATATGCAAGGAGCAATCCCTCAACAGCATCTGTATTCCTTGATTTCATTAGCCGGGGCTTAACCCCGATTATTCTATCCAATCTATCTATTGGTTCGCATCCACTTGAATTCCGCAAAACAGGATACCAGAATTATCAAATCATTGTTGATGTGCAGGGCGGGAAGACAATTAATGTGACCGCGAATTTGACGGCAATTCCTTCCCCATCGCCAAGCGTTTCCGCCTCACCAAGCGCATCAATAGTGCCATCCCCATCCATTTCAGCCTCACCATCCGTCAATCCAAATGCCACTATTTCCCCCTCGCCGTCGATAAATCCAAACGCAACAATAAGCCCATCCCCTTCAATCAATCCAAATGCGACTTTCACGCCTACACCGGTTCCAACAAGCCCCCCAAGTGGCGGAGGGGGATCCGGTTCTGGCGCTGGTCCAGGCCCAAGGGGGAGCCCAACGCCATCGAAGGCAGCAAGCGCATCACCAACCATTTCGCCCTCGAAAAATTCGGGAAACCTAGGCGAATATATTCAAATAAAAAAAGAAGTCGATGACCTGATATTGCAGCTTCCGGAGAGTGGGGGGGAAGTTAGGGATGCACTCAAGCTAACCGAAGTCGCAAGGGATTTGGAAAAAGCCGGAAGAAGGCAGGAGGCAATTATACTGATGGGCAAGGCGAGGGAAATAATGCTTAATGCGCTTGCGGAATCGCGCACAACAAAAACAGCTTTCTCATGGGCATTTGCAATCATCCTGATTTTGGCGATAATTTCTATTGCAATCTACCACATATTGCAGATGCGAAAGCATGAGAAGAAATTGGATTACGGGCTAAAATAGTTCCTAATTGGTTTTAATTGCATGAATTTTCCGCTCCCAAATTCCTAACTCTTTTTTTACCATTTGTAAATTTTCCTAATCGCTTCCTCTAGCATCAGTTCCAGCAGCAGCGCCTCGTCCTCCGAAAGGCTGATTTGCATCGCGTTCACTTTCCCATCCTTTGTTTGCTGCGACAATTTGAAGAAATAGCCAAAATCGCCCTTTTGAACAACCAGCGCATTGTTCTTCGTATCCTCGGAGGAAGCATAATTGCCCTTTCCGGGGTCGTGGAAGAGATTCGCAAGCTTTGATCTGCCCTTTAGCACCAATAGGATTTTGCAAATGTCAACATCTGCCATTTTGAATGCGAGTTTGTTTGCCCAATCGAACTTTCTTTCCTCAAGCTGCTTTCCAATTTCGAAAAACACTGCCTGTTTTTCCGGCGCAAAATCAAACTGGCATGCACTTCCCTGCATTTGCTTGTTTGGCTTGTAGAATTTGAGGATGCTTTCGTAGTTTTTGCCCTCAATTTTTCCCGCCGTTTTTGTATCCATGTCGCCCACCCTAAAAAAACAACGCATTCCGGATTATTATTTGCGACGTTTTTATTCATATCATGCGAATTTCACAACCCCAACTCTTTCGCATTCTGCATAAAGGACGCACGTGTTGCACAATGGCATTCTTGCCCTGCAAACTTTCCTTCCATGGGTGATAATTTCAGTATGCAGGGGAATCTTCAATTCATCCGGAACCATTTCTTCCATCAAAATATGGGCGTTGGTGTAAGCGATCTTTTCCGACAAGAGGGGTAATCTCTTAAGCACCCTGAAAATATGCGTATCTATTGGAAATGCCGGCTTCTCAAAGGCGAATGCCACAATCACGGCTGCGCTTTTGGGGCCAATCCCCTTGAATTGCATCAAATAGTTGCGCGCGGCTTGGGGTTCCATGCTTCTCAAGCGGTTCAGGCTCAATTTCCCTTCCTTCCCCTTGATTTCCGAGAGCACCGTTTTGATTCTCTTCGCCTTAATGTTTGCAAGCCCCCCCGCCTTAATGAGTTTGGCAATTTGGGGTATTGGTGCATCCAGTAATTCATCCCATTTCCCAAACCTCCGTTTCAATATTTTGAATGCAGCAAATGAATTCTTATCATTGGTATTCTGCGACAAAATCACCGCAACCAGAGTATCGAGAGGCGATTTCTTCCACGGCTTGATTTTCCCATATTCCTTCAGGAGCAGCTTGTGGATGCGCCGGAGAATGTTTATTTTATTTGCAGAAGTCCCCACTTATAATCAACCTATCTCCTCCCTCACCTTTGCCATGATTTTGTCCGCAGCAATCAATGCATCAAGCCCGTGCGTGTAATTCGATCCGCCGACCATCTCGTGCCCTCCTCCGCTTCCGTGCAGCTCCCGAGCAACCTCATCCATCAGTTTCCCAACATTTATTTTCTTAAGTTCGGGAATCCGGCTTTTCACTGCGGATGCCTTCCCATCCTTCTGGTTGGCAACAACCGCGAAATCGCAGCCTAATTGGACCAATGCGGCGGCGCAACGGAGTTCGTATGCACCAACCTGGGATTCGGCAATCACAATATCCTTAATCCGTTCGATTTTAGCCCTTTTTACCGCCTCAATAAGTGCAATTTTCTCGCTCGCATCCACCCTCACATCCAGCAAATCATACATCTCCTGCAATTCCCTTCCTGAAATTTTAAGGCACTCGCCCAGGGCAATAATTGAGGAAGTGGTTGCGCTTTTCATGTTGGCGGTATCTGAAATGATTCCGGCAGCAATCAAGGTTGCAGTTTCCTTTGAGGGCTTTTTTTTCATTGATTTGATGATGCGGTAAACCACTTCGGAACAGCTGGTCTTATCCGCCTCAACATATATTTTTCCATGAAAAGGTGAGTTGTGGGTGTGGTGGTCGATTGCGAATAATTTGCCCTTGTAGTTTTCAACCTCCTTTCTCATGTTTCCTAGCAATGAGGGCGTGCTCACGTCCACGAAAATTATATTATCGAAAAGGTCAAGTGCATCCGGTACAAATGGCTCGAGCTTTAAGTCAAGCCTTCCCCACAATTTGCGCGCCTGCGAATTGACCGTATCTATTCTACGTACCTCCGAATCCTTTATAGCGGTTTGCAATGCGAATGCGCTGGCAATGGCGTCCACATCCCCCATGGAATGGAATGAGATTGCGGTTTTGCCTTCCAACGACTTAAGCTCGCTAATAAGCTCCTTTAATGTGAGATGTGCCATGATTAACTAAATGTTATCCCTATTAAAAAATTAAACGATTTAACGGATGTGGCTATTTTTGGTACTATTTGAAATGAAGCTTTGCTTATGTGTGATTAAAATGCTTAGAATTACCAGAAACGCCCTGGAAAGCGCCCTAATGGGTGCAAAGAACTGCTACCCTAATGAATTCCTTGGGCTTTTCCGTGAAAAGGATGGCATCATTTACGAGCTACTTCTGGCGCCACTAAGCATTTCAGATGAGCATTCCGCCACTTTTCCGGTTTTTTACATGCCAACGGATCCCACAATTGTTGCAACCTTCCATTCGCATCCTTCATATGGGGTGGCAAGGCCATCGAATGCGGATAAGGATTTGTTTTCAAGGCATTATGGCAGGCACTTCATTGCATCCTTGCCATTTGTAGCCCAATCCACTTATGCGTTTGACAACCGGGGGGAGAGGATTGAGTTTGAAATTATTGACTGAAAAATTAATTCGCTGAAGGATTTATGGGCGGACTCTTTCCATTGCTTCTTCCCCCTGCCTTTTTTCCCCATCAAGTTCCGGCTTCCTACTCCTTGTTTGCACGCCAAACCTGAATAGTGCCTGTTTTGCTCCCCAAAGTAGGGACCTGATTGCGATGCTGCCATGAGAGGCAATTCCCATCTCCTTCTCATATTCACTAACATATCTCCTAAATGTCTTTGGGGCGTATCGCTTTAGGGCAAATATTTTTTGTACGCCTTTTCTTGCCCTTAGGCTTTCCTCCTCAAAGGGCTCTTCCCTGAGAAGGCTTGTAAATAAGTTTGGCAATCCGTTTTCCTTGTCGAGCCTAACGTCCATTATGTCGTCAAAAAACTGGGCAGCCAATCCAAAATGGCGAAACCTTCTCTCAATATCGCCCCCGTTTTGAACGCCATGGATCTTGTTCATCAACTTGGCAACTAGGGTGCAATATTCGCCAGTTGTCTTGAGCCTGTAATTGTAGGTTTCTTTAAATGTTGAAGGCTGTTTTTGTGAGATTGCATTAAGCATCCTTTGCCTACCAACTTGAAAAATCCCATGCAATTCCCTAAGCGGAGCCTGCGTCCTTGCGCCCTCTAATGACCTGTACACGTGCCTTGCTGAAAATAGCTCGGGATGAAATGGCGCTTTTGCTGGCTGCATTTTCCCTTCGTCGATGATGTCGTCAAATTTGAAAACGTAGTCCCTAACAGATCTTGCAACAGTTTGCGAGTTAGATTTTAGGATATCCTTTGGTTTTACCCCGCTCATTTCAGCCCAAACCATTTGGAATGGCGGTATGCGGGTGCCGCGGTTGGGCACATTGAATAGAAAATAGGCGATATTGGTTCCGAGAACTTTGGCGAATTGAAAAACCATTTCGGGGTATTCACCTTTCATACGTAATAAATCTGCAGATGCGGAACGCCCTTTATCGTCTTAATGCCCTTTGGGTTAATCGCTATTGCTTTTGTAGCTGCTGCAATGCTCTTCTTTCCGACCAGATTATAGCTCATGGCGCCTTCCAAAAGGTCGGCTACTTGCCCTTCGGAAACCTTTTCACCGTCATAGAAGCTTCTGTATTTGACCAAATCAAGGACCAAATCGCCCTCCTCGAACACTTTGCCTAGCAATTCCTCATCACAGATGGCAACAATTCGCTTGACAACTTCCCTTCCGCCTTCCATTGTGATGCGCTTGTGCACTTTGGCTTTCATTTGGTTCAACCTTGAAAAGATGTTATCAAGAGAATGTTGGCGGTTTGAATTAATAATGGTTGGGTATAATCGCCGGCAATTACCTCCCAAAACGATGCATCACGTGAAGCATCGATTGGACCAACTATCGCTTTGGCTTGTATTCGGCAATCTAACAAATAAGTGCATCACGTGCGGCAACAAATCGTTAGGCTTTCGCTAAAATCTATATGGCTACATTTTACAAAGATGAGGAATTTGTGTCCATGCTCTCACATAATGAAAAGGTTAATAAGATTATCTTACCAGTAAGATTATAGGTGATAAGGATGGCAGTTCATGTGGAGGTGCAAGTGACAAAAATGTCCTCGAAAGGGCAGGTTGTGATTCCGGAGCAAATCCGCGAATCTTTGGGATTGACGGCAGGCTCAGTTTTTGCTGTATACGGGAGGAAGGATGCCGATTCAATTTTGCTCAAAAGGCTGGTCATGCCTGAACCTGCAAAGGCATTTGAAGAAATGGCAAAATGGGGAACAGCCCATGCAAAAAAGGAAGGCTTAGACGCATCGCCACAGGAAATAGTCCGGAAGGAGCATCAAGTAAAATAAAGGCATGATTTTTTATGGTGAAAGTTGTTTTCGACACAAACGTCCTGGTTAGCGCTATGCTTTCTAATCGCGGCTCATCCTACAAGCTGGTTAGCCTTTGTGCACAGGGTGAATTTACTGGTTATACTTCCGGAGCGCTAATGCTTGAATTCAAGCAAGTAATCCAGCGTGATTTTAAAGTTCCCATTGAAAGGGCGGAGCAGATGGTTGATGTTTTCCTCCTATTCCTCAAACTTGTGGAGCCTGATGTGCGCCTTAATGTCATTACTGACGAGGCCGACAACCGAGTTTTGGAATGCGCCCTTGCCGTTTCGGCGGATTACATCTCCTCCTGGGATCCCCACCTAACTGACCTTGGCGAATACCAGAAAACCCGGATTTTGAACCCTGGAAAGCTTCTTGCAATTATTGCCTGAAGGAAAGGAGTCTTAGGTCGGAGTTTAGTTATAATTACAAGTAATTGTAAGCATTTGATAGTATTTTCGAATAACGGAAGAATCAGAAAAAACCCGCAAACCGTAAAGAAAATAAGAAAAATAAAAAAGAAAGAAAAACAAGTGAAAAAGGATGCCGGCAGTTGCTGGACTTGCGAAACCAATGCAGCAATCACGGGGAAGCAATCTGCAGGTGCCCTTAGGCAATTCAAGCTATTAAAGTGAGCAATCCATCAACCTGAAAAATGCCTTCCTGCGTCAAAGAAACAGATTTGTTATCCTCCACCACTAAGTTGCATTTCTTAAGCTCTTCCAGGCCTTTCAGCGAATCTTTCCCTATTTTCTCCTCTATATGCCTCCTCGATACTTTAGGATTGTATTTTGCCAAATACAGGAGTATGTCTATGTTGTTATTTTCCAATAGGATTTTCTTCAGCATGGTTGCGTTGTTTTGAAACCTTGCGAGCTCTTCCCCCATATTTACCACTCATATATTCTATGCAAGAGAGTATTTATCCCTAACTCCCTTACTGCGACTGCACTTTAAACCTTTTCGCATCCAGCCGTTTTTTCCATGGTTCGTAATCCGGGCCCCCAAGGCCCCTGCCCCTATTCGTTTGTTTTTGAATGATGCCTGCCAATCGGTATATTCGAAGGGCGCTATAAGCCAGTATCTTATCGATTAATTCGCCTTTCCTGCAAGTTATTATCGTTGGGAAATCCTTGAAATATTCGGAAGGGTTGCTTTTCAGGCTGTTGAATTTGTCCTCGTCAATGAAATATACTATCTTTCCATGGAAGATATAGTTGCTGCTTAAATAGTTTTGCTCGGTTAATGTGCCCTTTCCATCACCGTCAATGAACACGATCAATTGGTGGACAATGCAGCATTGTTCCAAAATTGCAACCTGGCTCAATCCGCCGGACTTTTTTGGGTCATAATAGGAGTCGATGGTTTCCGCATAAAGGCCCCGTTCCAGCAGCTTATTTTTTATGTCCAAAAGCAGCTGCTTCTTTTCCTGCGTGAACCAATCCCCAAGAACAAGGATTTTAAGGCTCCTAAGCAGGATGAATTGTTCCGATTCCTTCTTTTGGAGCTCCTTGCGGATCCTATCCCGGATTTTACCAAATTCAGCGGAATCAAAATTAGGTATGTTATTCTGCAGTTTCTCCTTGGTTTTGCGGTAGTAGTCGTCCATGCCGTTTCTTACTAAAGGCATTAGCCCAAAACTTAATAATTATAGCGAATAAGGCAATTATTGGAACTTTTCCTTGCCTTATTCTCATATAGCGGTTTTATTTGATAGTTCCGATATTTTACTTAACCGCTATATACTCCTTGCAGGAACTGTCCGAAAGACAACCGATTACATTTTTGAGGCTCTTATAGATGCATGCACCGGCATTTTTTCAAAATTTCCGCGTTGCAATTCAACTTTATGGTTCCATTTCTATGATATAGCCGTAGTTTACCGGAAGGATCCCACTTGCCTTCTATTCTGTCATATTAGAGGGAGGGTGTAGTTGCCTCAAAGAAACGGTTATGAGTTGCGAACTGTATTATGTCATCAGCTTATCGTTTCAAACCCAACCATCCGCTCTAAGCCTGCCGCTAACCAGTTGAAACCAAAGAATCAGAATAACGCCGGAAACCAAAAGAAAAGAAGAAAAATAAAAAAGAAAAGGGGAGATTTGCGGAGCCTTGCCTCTAAAGAATCCGTCATTTTTCCATCCCATGGTTCCTCTTCTGGTAAACCCCCTTATTCAAACGCCGAAAGCCACAAATCAAGGGATTGTTCAACATCGGAAGCAATAAGCATCGCAAATGGCCAAAAATCCCCAGAATCCGCCTTATCGAGAGCCGAATAGTATGCGCGCCTTTCCTCCTTCCTTAGTATGGTGGGCGGGAAACTGCCTTTCATAAGCCGCAGGTTCATTAGGAGCCTTGCAAGCCTTCCATTGCCGTCAACAAATGGATGGACTTTGACGGTTTGGTAGTGGATTTTTACGGCCGATTCTAGGGCTTTAATGCCAGTACTCTTATCGTTCAGCTCCCCATAAACTGGCTGCATCAATTCGGGCACTTTCCTCCAATTCGGCAAGGTAATTTTTGACCCTTCGATGTAAACCTGCTCGTGCCGATAAAAGCCGGCGTTTAGGGGGTCGATTTTATCCAATATTGCGGCATGAAGGCTAAGCACATCCATTTCCGTTATTTGCGCGTTTTTGGCGGCGATTTTTTCCAATAGTTGCAGGGCATCCTTATGGTTCGTCGCCTCAAGGTGTTCCTTTAATGATTTTCCCCGGATCGTTAGGCCCCTTCGTAAAACAAGCCACGTTTCCCTTAAACTTAGGCGGTTTCCCTCTATTGCGTTGGAATGATAAGTCATGTCCACCTCGAATTTTTGTTTAAGCTTTTCCACTGCAGAGGGTGGCAGGGGCCGAAGCGAATTAAGCTTTTTCAGCTTCTCTTCAAGTATTCTGGCAAGCGAGCTTTCGATCCATCCGCCTTCCTTGGGAATGGCCAAACCTTCCGCCTTGGCGTAATCCTCCGCTTCCCTCTTCGTTGGGAAGTATTTCAGGGCTTTTTGCGAAACCTTGCCCTTAACCCTTGTGTTTTCCACCAATTCGTAATAGTGCGAGTTGCCTTTGCGCTTTCTCCGGATGAATGCCATGCCATATTGTAGTGCCTACTTGTTTTTAAGTTTATCTGTTTTACTTCCCCACTACACTAAAGTGCATCTTTGGAATTAACTCTCGAAAGGCCCCCTATGGCTACATTTTCAAATATTGTGGAAATTGTGTCCATTTGAGCGCATCACGTGCGGCAGTGATCACATAGGGCTTTGGCAAATGGATGAAAACCAAAGAATCAGAAAAAAAGCCGGAAACCAAAAAGAAAAGAAGAAAAATAAAAAAGAAAGGGAAAAGGGGGAATTAACCCACCTTTCCAAGGGGCAAACATCGGTATTGGCGAAAAGCTTCATTTCTTCCTATAGCCGAATATCTTATCATAGGAGTCGTGGTCGATAATGTTCAATATGAACGCCACAACTTCAATTTCGTTCCCATCCATCGTATATAGCATGCGCCAATAGCCTGTCAACTCAATCCTGAATAGGTTTGTTACATCCATGGCTCTCGGGATGAGCTTTTTGGGTATGTTGTCGCCATATGTGGGGTTAATTTTGAGGATTTCTATCTTCTGCCTGATTGATTTGAGCAGTTGCAGTTCCTCAGAATTGGCTATGCCTTTTGCTTGCTGCTCTCCTACGATCCGATTCAGCTTCTCGAATTCTTCCTTGGCCTGGCCCTTCAAAAGAATGTGGACGGTCCGGTTTTTCATATCTCCAATGCGCCTTTTTTCAGTTTCTCAAGCTCGGAAGGTGCACGGTAAATCCAGAGCAGCCCCTTGGTCGAAACGAGTATTTTGCCGCTCTCCTGAAGGTAATCCAGAATCTGCAATAATGTGGAATGCATCACTTTCTTCGGAAGCCGCCTTTTCAGTTCTGCAACCTTCACCAACTGGCCCGCTTCATTCAAAACCTTCTCTACCATCAGCACGGTATTCAATGTTGGGGAGTGCATTATCTGCATCTGAACGCTTTTCATGTATGTATTTATGCTAATTAGGTATATAAATATATCTATTATTCCCATATGGCTACATTTTACACTAATGAGAAGTTTGTGTTCATCTGGACGCCAGTGCCGGAAAAAGCTCCGCTCACGGATAAAAAAATTGAATCAGGAAAAAAGAAGAAAAATAAAAAAGAAAGAAAAGGGGGCTTAACCCACCTTTCCACGGACGAATCCGCCGGAGTCAGTCTTTGAAAGGCCACTTTGGCTGTCTGTATAAGTTACGGATATTGTCCAATCATATGAATCTTCCTTATTCCCAGGCAAATTCGCTGTTGAACACCTAACGTAAACTCTCCCATTAGGAGCAACATTCCTTGTTGTTGGCCCTATTAGTCCGGTTTGGGCATTGGAGGCATCGCATTCAGTTAATACGGTAGGTGCGCCATTTCCAGCAACAGCCCCTCCAACTAATGTGATGGATCTGCCAACCGCATTTCCAAGCACTATTACGACACTGTCATTTCCAGATGCAGGGGTATCTATTACTAATTGATCGACGCACGTAAACGATCCGAATCCACCGCACTCATTCCCTCCGCGGAACTTGCTCGGGTTGAAAACTCCGGTATACCATAGTACCGCAGCGATAATTACTATAGCCAATATGGCCCAGCCGTAGGTAACCAAATACTCCAAAGCCGATTGTCCTCTCAATTTCATCAGATATCACCTAATATTCAGATTCTAAAATGGGTGCATTCATTATCCGAATCCCCTTTATATACTTTACGATTCGCCTTGCCAAT
>JBBSVW010000101.1:0-7775 GCA_038046605.1 Microcaldota archaeon
CGGGGTCGCGGTCGATGCAGGTGACCTCGACGTCCGGCCGCTCGGCCGCGAGGGGATTCGCGCAGGCTATTGGCGTTCCACTTGAGGAAGGGCTCATTAAGAACCGCTACATCCACCGCACGTTCATCATGCCCGCAAATGAGCAGAGGAAGGCGCTGCTGAAATTGAAACTGAATCCGGTGCGCTCCATCATACAGGGGAAGCGCGTGGCAATCGTTGACGACAGCATCATCCGCGGTAATACGATGAGGAGGCTCGTGAAGATGCTGCGGGAGAGCGGCGCAAAGGAAGTGCACATCCTCGTAAGCTGCCCGCCGGTGATTTCTCCTTGTTACATGGGAATTGATTTCCCGACGTACAAGGAATTGCTTGCTTCCGATAGGAACATTGCGCAAATAACAGAGGAGCTTGGGGCGGATTCCGTCACTTACAACGATACGGACGCCCTGCAGCGCGCGCTTGCACTTCCGGAAAATGACAATTGCATGGCGTGCTTAACCGGGATTTACCCAACGCCAAAAATCCACGAGTATGCGGTTTCCATGAAATCCTCTGGAAGCAAAAAACCTTATACTATTGGCGTCCTTGCATCCGGCCGCGGCAGCAATTTGCAGAGCATTATTGATCATATTGAGAATAAGAAATTGAATGCAAGAGTGGGGATTGTGATCAGTGACAAGGCGGATGCGCAATCCCTAAAAAGGGCGGAAAAGCATGGAATTGAATACTTGCACATAGATCCCCATAAGTTTGGCAGCAAGGAATTATACGAGATGGAAATCCTCAATCAATTGAAAGGGCACGGGGTAGACTTGATCGTCCTTGCGGGCTACATGAAAATCGTTGGAAAAACGCTCCTTGAGGGATACAAGGATCACATCATCAACATCCATCCAACCCTTCTTCCAAAGCACAAGGGCTGCACGGGATTGCAATGCCATGAGGAAGTGCTTAAAGCCGGGGAAAAGGAATCCGGCTGCTCGGTGCACATCGTTACGGATGAACTTGACGGCGGGCCAATTATTGGGCAGCGCAAAGTTGCAGTTTTACCCGGTGATACGCCCGAAAAGCTTGCGGATAGGGTGCTAAAAGAGGAGCACACGCTCCTGCCGGAAGTGATTGGGCTATTTGTTAGGGGGAAGCACGGGTGCTGAGCTAATAAATCATTTCGAAAAATTTCAGGGGGAATGGAAATGCCATTTGGGAAAAACGAATTCTACAAGCAATATACGCTCCAGTTAAGCCCATTTCCAGCATACATTATGTTTGAGGTTGCAACCTCGCTTGCTAGGAGGTATGCCGGAAGCAGCCTTGGAACAATAGTTTCCGAATTTGAAAATGGAATTAGCAGGGGATATTTTATCAGGAAAGAAGTTCTTGATTGTGGGAACGAAATCTCAGAAAAACTGCTGGTGGGAAAAATCAGGATCTCCAATGTTTTTTTTGATTTCAAGCAACTTAATGTGAAATTGCAAAAAATGGCAGTTGAAATAAACAAAAGCAATCTTGCAAAAATGCAAGGCACAAAATTATCCTCTACATTCGCTGATTTTGCGGAAATTTATGCCAAAACATTCACGGTTGCCGTGCTTCCATTCCTTTGCGATTTTTCACTTGCAAAAATGGCGGGAGAAGAACTGGAGGCGGAATTGGGATTCAAAAAGGCGACCATTGCAATGAGCGCCCTTAGCGCCCCAACAGGAATTTCATGGGTCAAGGAGGAGGAAATGGAACTTGCTGCACTGGCAAAAAAGGCACAGGCCAAAGGCATTGGCAGCGTTTCGGAGCTGAAAAAAACTGCCCTTGCAAACGAATTTAATTTTCACATCTCCAATTGGCGCTGGCTTCCATACGATTACCAAGGAGAGCCGCTATCGGATAGTCATTTTGAGGAGAGATTGAACCACTATTTGAAAAATCCAAAAAAAATCATCGATGGAATAAAGCATGCGCAAAAGAAAACAGAAAAAGAGCGGCAAAATGCGTTTAAAATTTTCAAGAAAGGCGCAATAGTCCAAAGGGGCGCAAATCACAAGGGTGCAAAGATGGCGCTTTTACTTGGCGAACTAGCATACTTCAAGGAATACCGTAAGGGGCTCATGTCAAAATCGCTCTATTTGATTGAGCCTTTGCTCAAAGAAATCGCAAAACGGATTGGTATCCACATCAGCAGGGCAAGGTTCCTTTGGCCTTCTGAGGTAGGAAAAGCACTAAATGAACCTGCAAAATGGAATAGGGAGCTCGAAAGCAGGTATGCGTATTTCGTTTACATTCAAACATCGGATGGATATGAAATTTACACTGGAAGCAGGGCGCGGCAGGAGTTGAAAAAAATCAGGATGGAAAAGATGGGCGATGAAATTAAGGGAACAATTGCTTGCATGGGATTGGCAACTGGGAGAGTAAGGATCATTGTCACACCTTTTGATTTGCATAAGATGAGGAAAGGCGATATTTTGGTTTCGCCCATGACAACTCCCGACCTTGTGCCTGCAATCAAGCTTGCTGCCGGCATAATCACCGATACAGGAGGTATGACATCCCACGCGGCAACAATCTCTAGGGAATTCAAAATCCCATGCATAATAGGAACGCAGCATGCAACGGAAATCCTCAAGGATGGGGAAAAAGTTGAAGTCGATGCGAATAAAGGCATAGTTAAAAGAATCAAATAGCAAAATCTTAACGATTCAAATGTGGACCAAAATCAACACAAGAAGGCTTGCGCCCCAGATGGCAATTGCTTGGAACTTTGGGTTTGGCAGGCCATTCCAAAAGCATTTCGGAACCTTGATATCAAGAACCTTGCAGCATTTCAATGGCAAATCTACCGACTACTTTGTGGATTCCAAGGAGTATGAAAAATTCAACAAGGGGTTAGAGCATCTTTTGGAGAGGGATGAATTCATAAATTCCGCATACCAAGAAGCAAGGGAATTCCTGGAAATGGCGCAAAAATGGAGCGAATTGGCTTTTTCAGTTGATTTGAAGGGGCTTAAATCTAACGAGCTAGCCGGATTGTATAAAAAATTCACGCTTGAAATGCAGCCCTCATTTTACGCAAGGATGTGGATGGTCTATCGGCTAAGCCATCCTTTAGAGGCAGTAGTTGAAAGGATGCTCCTGGAAGCAACCCGAAGCGAGGAAAAAACCAATAAACTACTGAAAATATTCTCAACTCCCCTAAAGCCAAGCAATGTGCAGGAGGAACGGATCGATGCGCTCATCATCGCATTAAAGAGGGGTAAAGTCAGGATTGACGAGTACGATAATTTGGTTCATTCGCATTTTGAAAAATATGCCTACATCCCAATGTATGGTTTTGACCACGAGCCATTTTCATTCGAGCATTTCATGAATGAAATTGGTGCTATAAGGGACCCAAAAAAGGAGTTCAGAGAATTTGCAGCCGCGTTAAGGAGGAAAAACATCGCATATGAAAAAGCGCTCATGGAGCTAAAGATGCCAAACAGGCTTGCAAGGATTTTGAAATTCTACTCCGACATGATTTACCTGCGCGATTACAGGGATATGCTGCGTGAGAAGGTGAATTTCAGCGCAAGGAGGATGTATTTGGAGATTGCTCTACGTGCAGGTTTGGATTTGGAAGAAATAAACCTGCTTACTAACGATGAGATCATAAATTTCCTAAACAAGGGGAAACTGCCGCAAAGGGAACAAGTCAGGGGCAGGAAACACGAATGGCTAATCCTCCAAGAAGGGGAAAAAATCAGTATTTATTCCGGCAAGGAGGCAAGGGCAATAGCAAGGAAGGAAATTGGCATCACAAGTGCCAATGATGTAAGCACCTTGTTGGGTCGAATTGGTTCACCTGGATTTGCAACCGGATTCGCACGGATCATTCATACTAACAAGGATTTGATTAAAATAAAGGAAGGCGACATAATGGCAACTTCCATGACTAGGCAAGATTTTGTTCCATACCTTAGGAAATGCGCAGCCCTTGTGACGGATGAAGGGGGCATTACATCACATGCCGCAATTATCTGCAGGGAATTGGGCATCCCTTGTTTAGTTGGCACGGAATTTGCAACAATAACATTCACAAACGGGGAGATGCTGGAAGTTAATGCGAATAAGGGATTTGTTAGGCGAATTATGAAATAAGTCGATTGGAAAAAAAGGCAAATTGGAAAGGGAAATTATTTTATGCAGGAAATCAAGCATACCGATCAATCATTTTATTTGGGGCGAAACAAATATGTGGGTAGCCGAATTCAAATTGAAGCGGGAAAAATCCGTACTGATTTCCGCAACCGCAAGGTTTGATGTGGTAATCGCCTCCTACTACCTAAATGTTTACAACCACAAAGGCAAAGCGTTTGTGAACAAGGTGTCGCTTGTGCAGGGGCCGGATAAAGCGCAATACATCAAATTGCTGGTTTCACATATGGCGCAAAAGGTAAGGACTGTTGAGGGTAACCAGGTGTTTTACCAGCACGAAGGGATGGACGCATTCAATGCGCAGGTAATGAATTCGGAGGTGATATTCGTTAAGCCAATCATCGGAAGGGGAGGCTACGAATATTGGACAATTGCCTCATGGAGCAAAAAGAACCTGCATGAATTGGAGAAAAAAATCGCAAAAACAAAGGGCGTGAAAATCTGGCTGCTCTCATTGCACGAAAAGCCGGTGGATGTGTTCCTGCCTAACGTATTTGAGCACCTTTCAAAAAAGCAGCGGGAAGCAGTTGAGAAAGCGGAGTCCCTAGGCTATTACGAATTCCCAAGGAGGATTTCTGCAGAGCAGATCGCAAAGAAGGAAGGAGTAGATGAGAGCACATTCCGGGAGCATTTAAGGAAGGCTGAAGCGCAGATAATCAAGGCCGCGCTTCGGCAGGCATTCTGATCCTTAGTTTTTCCTTATCCAGATGGAATGAGGGTTCGTTTCCATAACCCAAAGGCAAACTCGTCAATAAAATGCCGTTTCCATGCGGATAAATCCAAATGCTTGCTTGGAATTTGCTCTTCAAAATATCGGATAATTCATTTCGATGCGAAACATCCTCCCTCTTATCGGATAGAAAAGTTTCATAGGGAGGTTTTGCAACCAAATGCTCATTAAGGCGCAAAAATGTTTTTTGGGAGCGCCTGCTCCTTAAATAAGCGAACAGCCCCGATCCCGCAATAGCTGTCGGCACCAATGCCGCCTCCGGGGATAGAAGCGCATATATTGCTCCCGCAGCAAGTGCCCCAAGCCCGCCGAATTTCCAAGCGCCTTTCCGGAAAATTTGCCTGCCGCTATGATGCAAGGAATCCAGGTGCTTTTTCCACTCGTGATGAAGGAATGACCCAGGTATGAAAACCGATGGGATTTCCTTTTCGCCAAGCTTTATTGGCTTATATTCTATTTTTTCCTCCTCCATGCAATCATTTGGGCACCTGAATTAATAAAAACCATTTAACCCCTACATAGGGGGTAAACCAATATAGCTTAAGGGTTCCTAACCTATACCGGATAGAGTTGAGGGGGATACGATGGACGAATGGTTCAAATGGGAGCGGGAGGCTACTCCCCATACGACGTTCTGGTTCTTCGAAGGCATAATGCGGAATATGCGCATACATTTCGGAATGACTTATCCTGCCTCATATGAAATATACCGCGGTCGGATTCTGCTCTGGTGCAATCGGCTTGGCGGACTGAAAAAAGTGGGGCACCGGTTGATCGATCATTTTCTCTCCATGAGGTCGGTTGCGGAAATTGAGCATAAAATGGAAATGGAAACGGAGAGGCTGACAAGGGCCATCAATGAGGTTGAGGATGCCCAATTGAAATCCCTTTCCGACAGCCAGCTGACTGCACTCTACCACAGGTTCCAACACGAATTTACCGATTGGGGAGGCGCCTCGGCCGCGACTTCCGAACCCATCGCATATGCAGGCGAAGAGATCGTCGAGTCGATCCTTGAGAAGCAGGGGATAGCAGGCAAGGAGAAACAGCGGATAAGGTCGTTGGTAACTTCAACCACCAGAATTTCATTCACTCTCAGGCAGAGGAGGGAATTGCTGGAAATCGCTGCAAATTATGGCATTCGAAGGGGAAATTTCAAAAGGAAGGTGAAAGAAACCCGAATTTCCTCGGCAATTCAAAAACACGCTGAAAGGTACTTTTGGATGCACAACGGGTATCTCGCAACTTACTTCCTCGACAGCGAATTCTTCAGGAAAGAGCTCCTGCAACTTCTGATAGAAAAATCGCCCGAAGTGCATCTGAAAGAGCTGGATGAGAGAAGGCGGGAATTCCTGAAGATGAAAAGAAGGGCCATTAAGGAACTGCGCCTGACTTCCCGTGAATCGAAAATAATCGGGCTGATCGACTTTTTCGGCTACCAGCAGGATTACAGGAAGGAGTTCATTCTACAGGCGGTTGGTACGCTGAATTCTCTCCTTAAGGAAATTGGGAGGAGAAGCAACATACCGTTGCTGGAAATGAAATATTCCATTCCAAGTGAAATTGATGCCATTGTTAGGGGCAAACTGGAAAGGAAAACTCTCCGGTCGCGGATGGGAAATTGCCTGCTTGCCTGGAGGGAGGGCGCAAAGGAATGCGAGGTGTTTGTTGGCGGAAGGGCCATTTCAGAAGAGCGGAAATTGGGATTGGAATCCGAGGTTAGCGAGAGTTTGCTGGAAATACGGGGTATCAGCGCGAATCCCGGCAAGGCACAGGGGGTTGCGTTTGTGACCATGACATCAACTGAAGCAAATAGGGAATTGAAAGAGGGGGAGATATTGGTCACCTCCATGACATCGCCGGATTTCGTGCAGGCAATGAAAAGATGCGCTGCGATTGTAACCAACGAGGGCGGCATCACTTCCCATGCGGCCGTGATAAGCCGGGAATTTGGAATACCCTGCGTTGTCGCAACTAAGCTGGCTACCAAATTGATTAAAACGGGGGATTTCGTAGAGGTAGATGGCAACCACGGTTTCGTAAGAATATCGAAGAGGATGAACTGAATGGAAAAATGGGTAAAGGGCGACAGCCGGAATGATGCGAGCCTGTTCCCGATCTTCCTGATGACTGAGAGCGCAACTGCCCCGATGAAGCAGGCGCTGGGGGTGGGTTTGAGCGGCGTGATGGTTTCTTTCCACAAGGGAAACTGGATTTATTATGAGAGGAAAGGGGAGTTTGCGAAGGTTGCAAAAAAATTGGTGGAAAAAATTGAAAAGGATCCGAATTTCGTTGAGACCGCGATCGAAAAAACATACGAGCTGATGGAGCCAGTTTTCAAAATCACAAATGAGGTTTACGGGAGGGATTTGGGGAAAAAAACAAACGCCGATTTGCTCAAATATTACCTGGAATACTGCAAACTGCTTAAGGTCGCTAGGGGATACGGCTGGATCGCTCCGGCACTTGACATTTCCGGCTTCTTCACCTCGAAATTGGAGGGCATTTTGGGAAGGCATTTGAAGGGAAGGGAGACCGAAATTCCCAAATATTTCAATGCGCTCACAACTCCCGATAAAATAACCACCATGCGCAAGGAGGAAAAGGCGCTTCTGGAGCTGGCGGCGGAGGCGGAAAAAAACAAGGGATTGGCGGATTTGTTCAGGAATGAGGGGGAAGGGGAAATATTGGCGCCTTTAGAGAAGAAATACCCCTCTTTCTACAAAAAGCTCAAAAACGTAATTTACGGTAAGCGTCCGGAGCCTGAGTACAGAGAACTTTATGAAATTTTAACCAGAAGCGATATTGCAGAAGTTATGCCAGAATTAGCTAAAAGGCTACAAAGCTGGAATATGCCAGA
>JBBSVW010000102.1:0-3637 GCA_038046605.1 Microcaldota archaeon
GGGGCAAACGCGTACTTGTTGTGGAGGATGGGCCAACGCTTACGCATGGCGAAATGAAAATCGGTGCGGGCTTTGTTGCCGCGCAAAAATTCGGCGCAAAGGAAATAATCGACGCAAAGAAGTTTGCGGTGGGATCCATCCTGGAAACATACAGGAAATACCCCCATCTCGAAACGATCCTTCCAGCAATGGGCTATGGGGATTTGCAGGTGCATGAATTGCAGGAAACAATCAACAGGTCGGATGCGGAAATTGTGGTGATCGGGACCCCCTTTGATTTGGCAAAGCTGATGAAAGTGAACAAGAAATGCGTGCGCGTGCGCTACGACCTCTCGGAGCGGGAGCCCGCCCTTGAGGAGGCGCTTAAAAGGTTCAAATGAAAAGCGGATTTTACAGATAACGAGGTTTTGTTGCGAAGCGCCCTTAAAAAATATTAAATTATCGCACTCTTTTGGGGCCCGCAATCAAAGGCATAGTTAAAAAAAGATTTGCGGGGCAAGCATACCATGGTTGCGGGAAAAAGCGGCGGCAAGGAAGGCGGCCTTTTGAGCTCCGAAAACATCATCATCGCGCTCCTAGCAATGCTTATCTTCATAACATCATTTTATTTCTTTTCAACCCAGCTTCGCGAGCATGATGTGCGGGGCCTTAAAGTCCTCTCAAGGGGGGATCCTTTGACTGAAATGACATCCATTTTGTCCGGAAGCAAAACAACAATCAAGGCATTCGCGTATCCGGGCGAAGATGCAAGGAATTCCTATGTCGCCCTGCTAACAGCCGAAATTGCCGGCGCCTTTAGCGCATCGGGAAGGAATGTGTCCACTTATGCATACGTTCCGGAGGAAGTAAACAGCACCCAGCGCTATATCGGATGCGATGAAAGCACGGATTTTTGCAGCAATGAAAAAATAGTGGTGCAGCTTGACCCGTGCAACTGCATGCGGATTTCCGATGGGAAAATTTACGTGCTATATGAGGAGGAAAAGATCAAGCAACCCTCCCTTCGCACGCAGCTTCGCGGGGTATTTGGGGGGGTATTAAGGCAAAAATAAAAGTGATTCGCATGAACAAGAAACTCGTCTTGAAATTATCCGAAATCGGCGCGGTCAAATTCGGCGCATTCACATTGAAGAGCGGGATGGTTTCGCCCATTTACATCGACCTTCGGCTGCTCGTCAGTTAACCGGGCCTCCTAAAAATAGTCGCAAAGGAGATGAAAAAAAAGCTGGATGCATTGCGATACGATAGGATTGCAGGAATCCCCTATGCGGCACTGCCAATTGCAACTGCGCTCTCCTTGCTCATAAACAAGCCCATGATCTACACACGGAAGGAGCAGAAGGAGTATGGCACGAAAAAATTAATTGAGGGCGAGTACAAATCCGGCGAAACGGCAGTTGTGATAGATGATTTGGTGACAACCGCAAAAAGCAAGTTCGGGGCAATTGAGCCCTTGCTTGCAGAAGGATTAGTTGTAAAGGACATCGTCGTTTTGATTGACCGCGAGCAGGGCGGAAGGGAGCAGCTCCTGGAAAAGGGCTACAATCTGCATGCCTGCCTGCCCTTGAAAAAGATGCTCAAATTCCTCTTGAAAGAGGGAAAAATGGATAGGCAGAAATACGGCGAAGTGCTAGATTTTCTCAAAGCGAACAAAGCTTGATTTTTTTTACAAAATGAGGGATTTCGAGTTAATTTCCCGGTAAATTCCCGCACGCTAAATATTTTTTCAAAATAATAATATTGCCCATATTTTCGTTTCAATTTAAAGCGAATTAAATTTCTTCCTTTTAGCGCCCATTTAAAATATTTATCCGTTCAAAGTGCCAAACATATGTCCGACCAACTCGACCTGGAAACCGCCTTCGCATCCGCCGGAAGCCTGCTTGGGAAGGGAAATTATCCCATGGAGGTTAGATTTTACCCATATGCGGGCCTTAAGAGCACCATCCAGCTAAAGGGCGGAAAGGTCATTGCCAAGGTTTCCGATGGCTACCAGGCTGCGGAGGTGGATTCACTAACTGGGCTAGCGCTTGATTTGATGATCAAGCTTTTTAGGGTGCGCGGAATTGACGAGCGGACGGAAATATTCCTCTCAAAATTTCGGTCGCTAAACGGCAAGGGGGTTTATGATCTGCACGAATCGCTTCGCAGCAGGCGCGGAAGGAAGCGCAAAGGCAGTTTCGAGGGGGAGGCGTACAATTTGCAGCCTATATTGGACAAGGTGGCGGGGGAATATTCCGAAATATTTACGGGCGTTGAAAAACCATCCATCCTTTGGAGCAGGCACGTATCGCACCGAAGGCTCGCATTCTATGATACGGCATTCAACCAGATAGTTGTCAGCAAAAAATTCGATTCGCTTAAAGCGCCGGAGTTTTTCCTGGAGTACCTGATTTTCCACGAGCTTTTGCACGCAAAGCACGATGCGAAGTACGGAAAAAGGCGGCGCGTGCACCACCGTGAATTCCACCTGGACGAAAGGAAATTCTCAAAATACGGGGATGCGATGCGGATGATGGATAGGGCTTGAAAATTCCATTCGGAATTGGGAATATTGCGGATAGATTCCAAATACTTAATTCGGAAAAGCAGGAGTTAATATTTTTATCCTCGAAGCAACATTGCGGATCATCCGATGCTACTCCTAGTATTTTTCCCCTCATTTGCACATTGTCGATGATTGTCTAATTTTGCCCGAATTGCAAAAACTTATATGCTCCGGAATGGGGCAATTAGTGGGAGCAATCCCAAAAGGGGGGAACTGCCGGGAAACAGGCTTTAATGGAAGCAAATCCAATTGTTAGTTACCCGCATCCCCCCAATGCTCATGGCGATAATTATGCCGGCGCACGAGGCGATAATCGATTGGAACAAGCAAAGGATACCGATAGGGTTGGGATTCGCCGGGCTTATTCTCGTTGCGCTAAACAACCTGATTTATGGATTTGTGATGATAGTAATTGCCCTGCTCTTCGGCGCATACAACAGCGATTCCACGATGGAACTGAAGGATACGTGGTAAAAACAAAGTAAGCGCGTTTTGAGGCGGTTCTAATCGAGGCGCCTTAATCCATAAGGCTTAAATCCAGCAATCAATCCGGCCGTTATTTCCATTTCCCCTCAATTCAATACCATTAAATATCAGCGGCGGTTTATTTTCCTGTGGGGATTATGAAGGGAAAAAGGCCATTGCCTAGGGAAGTAAGCGTTTGGAAGCACCATTTCATCAACACTAAAATCGGGACCCTCGTGACTTTCTTTTTTGTCCTGCTGGGATTTGCGATGTTTTCGACGCAGTTCATGTCCAAGTACATTCCTAAGGACTTTTTCGTCTCGTTCTACGCACTGATGATGATCGTGCTCTGCGCGCTTTATTTGAAGACGGTGCACTAGAATCCTAATAATCGCCCTATTCATAATGCATGAAGGCGGGTGGGATGGGCTCCTTTTCCCTTCTTTTCAATTCATTTACGAGGTCGTGAATGGTTTTCAGACGGATGGGATCCTTCCCGAGTGTCAATTCTATCAAATTGAGACCCACCGCATTCCCAAAATTGCAGCCAAGGCTAAAATCGCGTATTCGTGACTGTACGGAATGGTCCCAGCCCTCCAATTCATATACGGCATCTCTCATAGC
>JBBSVW010000103.1:0-6098 GCA_038046605.1 Microcaldota archaeon
GTGAAATAATTTCCTCCTCCGAGGCTTATGCTTATCACATCTGCTCCTTGCAGTATGGCCCAATCTATCCCCGCAGCGATGTCGGAAGAGAAACAATTCCCATTCTTATCGCACACCTTCCCCGCGTAAATTGAAGCGCCGGGTGCGACGCCCCGCGAAAGGAATCCCTCCGCAATTAATTCCCCTCCCACTCCGTCAGCGGTAATTATTCCGGCCACGTGCGTGCCATGCCCGTTATCATCCTTGAAATCCGAGCAGCCAGAAACGAAACATCTTCCGCCTGAAATGCTATCGTTCAATTCAGAATGATTATAATCAACCCCCGTGTCCAAAACCGCCACTTTGATTGTTGTGCCATTCACTTCCATTCCTGCAGCACTCAAATTCCAAACTTTATTCGCAGCGATTTGCTTATCCGCATTCAAATCCAAAATATGCAGCACCTCGTCTTCTATAACCCGCAGACCCCCTAATTTGGCAAGCGGGCATTCCAGGGCTAACGCATCTTTCAGCTCATGAATTTGCACGCATCCCCTCGCCGTGAATTCAGCTATCTCCGCATCTGAGGGGGAGAGTGCAATCAGCCTCTTCGTCCCGACCGCCTCACGCATCTCAGGCGAGTAATCGGTGATGGCATCGGCTGCTGAAACTAGCACTAGCACTCCTGCGATTAAGAAAATAGCCCGCATTTCCCTCATTAGTATTAATGCAGCGAAAGGGATATAAATTCGGTTATTTCCCTTTTGTGTATTTCAGGCCGTAAAGCAAGCCGTCAAAATAGGCTAAGGCTGAGAGGGAAAATGCCGCCAAGAACAAAAATCCGTATTTAATTGCTGCGGTCAAATCAGCCGCCGTCGCCATAAGAAATAAAAACGCGCCGGAAACTATGCTGCTCAGAATTATAGCGTAATAATCCTTCCTCAAAACCTGCTTCAGCTGCTTCTCTGGCGCCTCTCAAAAAGCGATTCCAAAACCCAAGTTTCGCAAACTCATCAACAAGAACAAAAACAACATCATTTTTTTAGGCGATTGACGTAAAACGAGGGCGTTCCATTCATTTTCTTCGTCATTCAACAAAACAAGGACGTCATTTTACCTCCTAAGAAAGCAATTTGCGAAACTCAAGTCCAAAAATCCCATATTTTAATTTTGAACAAACTTATTAATAACCTATTTCCCGAATGCCTCCGAAATCAGGCTTAATTCAACTATGCCCTCAAAGCCAATTTTCCTTTAATCAGATTCCTGAACACAATTGGCGCAATAACGGTTGTGCTAAAGGCCATGAATATCAGGGCGGAAAAAATCTCGGTGGAAATGAGGCCGTTTTTCAGCGCAAGGGACGCAACAACCAGCTCGACATCGCCCTTTGCGGTAACCCCCCAGCCAACTAGAATCCCATCGGACCACTTCCCCCTCTCCCAGCTAACTGCAAGGGCCGTCCCAATAACGGTACCGGCAATAGCAATTGCCGCAAACGCGAAGCTCAATATCGGTTTGGCAAAAATGCTGCCTAAATCGGTATTCAGACCCACCCAAACAAAGAAAATAGGCACAAGGAATCCAAATGAGACGGTATGGATGGTTTTCGATATTTCGTGGGCTTCCCAGGGACGGCGGTGCCTCTCTATTATAATGGAGTGGCGCACAATCACGCCTGCAATCAAGGCGCCAATTAGCGAACCCAGCCCCAGGTAATCCGAAAAAGTGGCCATCGCCATCGTAAGGACAAGGGCGATCATGAATAGGCCAGCACTTGAATGCTCCTTTTGGATTACTCCAAGCACGAATGGGAGCAGCAGGAATCTGATTATTACTGCGGTTCCAATGAATGCGAGCATTCCAATGAATAGGCTTTGAAGGGGGCTTTCCCCTATCGATACCTGAAGGAAGGTGACAATTATGGAGATGAAAATCAGTTCCAGGAAATCATCAACTGCTCCCGCGGTCACTATTATATTGCCTATCCTGGATTTGAGCATCCCAAACTCCTCAAGGAAATCGATGGAAACGGCAGTTGAACTGACGGATAGGCAAATTCCAATAATTATTGCTTCCACCAACCCGTACCCCAGATAGAGTGATAGTCCCGTTCCTGCGATGAAGGGGATTGCCGTGTTCAAGATGGAAATCCCAATTGAATTCCTGAAATGCTTCTGGAACTCCTTCAAATTGACCTCGAAACCCGTGAAGAAGAAGAGGAGTATGATTCCCACATCAGCAAGATTCGAAAACGTGCTCAGGGATTCGCTTGAAAAAACCAGCTGCTTGGCAAAAGCTCCAAGCAAAATCCCAACAAAAATCTGCCCCACAACGCGGGGGATGTTGAAGTGCCGGCAAACCTCGGAGAAAATATACACCAAGGTCAGGGAAATAACAAGAAGCCCAAGTGGAGCCATGAATGCGTTAAACGGGCAGGCTATATAATAGTTGCAATCAAACGCCATGGCGGGGGTTTAATGAAAATTTGATGATCCCTACTTATTTTATCTCGGGTTGCCTTCGTTTTACTTTCCACATCTCCAACGACACAAAGGGGAATTATCCCCTATGCTCCAGAATATTGGCGATTCTGGGCATGCTAAGAACCTCCGGAGGTTCTGACGCATCGTATCGCCTTACCCCCCTATTTCGTTTCTGATTGTTTCCTCTTCACTTTCCACGTCTCAACAATGGACGTCCACTCGCCGCCGATATGCAAGAGGGCCTCGCCGAACTTTCCGGAAACGCGCAGGACCATCTCATGGCGCTTATCCTTGTCGGTTTGGCCGGTAGGATTTTTCCTCTCGCGTGCAAGGAAGCCGCAGGCTATCATCCGGGGTATCACCAAATTGCGAAGGGTGGACATGGGAATGCTGTTTTTCACCGCCCATTGCGCAACCTGGTCGCCCGTTGCCTCCTCGGTGGATGCAAGGTGGGAGAGCAATTTTCCGGCAATTGCAAATTGCGCCTTCTTGTATTGCGGCGGAAAGACAAGCTTTAGGATATCATCGGTTTCCCATCTTCCCTGGAGGGACATGGGCAACTTATTGTAATGGAACCATATGCTCTCCTTTGAGGGTATGCCCCTTGAGGCAGGTTCGCCGGATTTTTTTATTTCCGGGATTATTTGCTCATCTCCGTCTGCCATAAAACCACCTTAACCGAATAATATGGAATAATAAGAAGTTGGGAGGGGGTTGAAATAAACAATTCAGTAACGCCGCATCAAAAACGGGACCCCCGTATAGTCCAAAATATCATTTGTTATTTTTTTCCAAGCCTGAAACAAATTCATCGCATTGGGATATTACCTCCGACCATGCGGATAAACCATCCCTCACGGAATCTATATACCCATCATAGGGGCTATTGCTGCCAAAAACCCCTTTTGAAGCAACTGAAATTGCGCCCAAGGAGCGGGATAGGAATGACTTGACATTATTGATTGCAAACCGCAGTTCGGCTGCGTTTTTCACCCCCTCAAGAAGCCGCATTTCCGTTATTTCCCCATCCGTGTAAAAGCCGTACCGGTCAACGAATTTCAAATAGTTGATTTCGGGTTCGCAGCGGATGATATTGCTCATAAGCAGGATGTGGGAGAGCGATTCGCGGTAAGGCGCATTCATTTGCGTTTTCCTTATTTTTCCAGATAATTGCTTTTCCATATAAGAGCACTATTCTTCGGCAAAATATATAAAGATAGTGCTGCGGTATAACGGAAAAAACAGGGGGGAAGGGAACGGGATGGCAAATTTTAAATCGCCAGGATTCATTTTTTTAAAGCCTCAATCATCCGATTTTTTTGGTTGGGATAGCGGCGAAACCATGATGCATGCCGCAAGGTACCAAAAAACTATGGTCATGAAAAGTGCCAGAATTTGGGGGTCCTTTTGGAATTCAAGAAGCGGAATTATTGCATCCTCGCTCGGGGAGGCTGATTTGGCAAGAAGCCCATTTCCCTGGATTGTTATGTAGGGAAACCAGAAAATTGGGTTCAAGTGAAGCGAGCGCTCATAGTAGGTTTGGCAGTTTTTCAGATGCCTATCCTCGCCGCAGGCGGTATATCCTAGCTCGGTATGGTAGGTGCCTACGAATGGGAAATTGGATGCGAGAATTATGAGGAAAAAAACCAGGATCCTCTCCTTGGATGGGGAAATTATCGAAAGCATGCAATTGACCTACAGCCTAAACTATGCCAATAAAAGAGTGAAAGGGAATAATATTATTGAAAATCAACATGGTATGGCATTTGCTAGAGGCGCGAAAGCTTGAGTGAGAATTCGAACCTTTCGGTTTTCATTTGCAGGTAGCGGAGGAGGGTCAGGGTAAATTCAAGGAACGCAATGGCAAGAAGGCCGTCCACAATCAGCGAATAAAAATCCAATAGGAGCACATCCGCAAATGCATGCGCAAACTGCGCGCCGAAGTAGATGCCAGTGCCAACAGAAAGGAAAACAATTGGGGTTTTCGAGATTATTGCCGTGAATTCCTTGTTTTTTGAAAAAGCGATCTCAAGGGCCACCCAAAATGTGCCTACGCTTAGGAAAATGACGCCAATTGCGGTGAAAGCATCCCCAAGCGATTGGATGAAGGTTGGGAACTGTGCAGTGCCGCGGGTTACCTGCGCAAGGACGCTAAAGAAATCCGGGATTGCAAAAAGCACCGTCCCCTTGACGAATGCATAATAATTCAGCAGGGCAAGCGAGGCAAGCGCCAAAAGCAGGGCAACGGCTTTCTTCATTTCAAACACCTAGCAGCTATTACGGATCGGGGTATAATAAGGTTTTTCTTGATGGAAAAAAGGCCGATGGAGAGGAAAAAAAATGCAATTGGGCAAATTAATCGGATGGGCATACAATGCCTAATTGGCCGCCCCACCAATGCTTTATCCGGTCAAAAGATTCCTTGCGAAAAAGAATAGCCCAAAAACGGCAAGGTAAAGCAAGATGAGGAATGCGCCCACATACAATGCAATCGGCCTGCTCCTGCCCATCCGAATCCTTTTTATGTAGGCGAAAAGCTGCAATAGTGCTGCAAGAAGTGCCACGAGAAGCATCAAATAGCCCGCAGGATTGAATAGGCGCTCTGGGTTTTTTTGCGTCATGATCAGTGCATGGAGGATGTAGAGCATGAACGAAACATAAATCAGCCGATGGAGGTTCTTCCAGTTTTGCTGGCCAAGCTTACGTGTAGCCCAATCAGACGATGTGAGAAAAAGCAGGAGAAGGGAGGTGAATGCAAGTGAGCCCATGAATAGGCCGTTTGCAAAGGGGTTGAGGTTTCCGAAAATGAACTTCGTGCTATAACCCAGCCTTTGGGAGAAAACAAGGGAGAAATGCAATATGATCAGGGTAAAGCCCGCAACGCCAATTGCGCGCCTGCGCCTGACAAAATTATATTTAGGCATGAGCACGGCAAGAGGGCCAATTAGGAGCGAGAGCCCAACAAGCGTTGCGCCTCCAAGGGCAAAACCCCTAATCAGGATGTCGGGAATTGCCTGATATGGGACGAAAAAATATTGGTTTGCCAATTGAAGGAGGGAAAAGATGATCAGTGCCAATAGCGCCTTAAGGATGAAACCCTTTTTGGCCATTATTTCGGCAAATAAGCTAAGGCTCCTGCCGGAAGTTGAAGTCTGCACCGATAAAATTTCATCTGCCATGGAAATCCCTCGCCTGTTTTCAATAAATTGGGAAAAAGCGTATAAAAAGGTATTGATTATATCGGTTAATCGATTGCCGCCGGATTAGACCGTAAAAACCGTTTCATGTAAGCGGTGTTGACGTCCCGGTTTTTGCCGGAGGTTTGGTTATTTTAGTGGTAATCTTCTTTCCTTCCGGGTCTGAAAGGGAAACGGCGTCGAACGCTTCATCCGAGCCGTTCAGAATGATGCAGGCGCAGGTGCGGAAAAGCGCGCCTTCAGGGGAATAATATTTCAGTTTGACTCTCCCTGCTGAGGAATGCATGTCCGCTTTCACATAAGCTTCTTGCGCCTTGCAAACAAGAACAGCAGCACTAGTCCGAGTGCAACTATTGCGCCCCCAAGGTATGGGGCCGATGACGCGGAGAAGAATCCGGTCGCGGGCGAAACGTCATCCGTTGTAAAGCGGTAACCC
>JBBSVW010000104.1:0-4002 GCA_038046605.1 Microcaldota archaeon
AATCAAGTTAGCCGCTTAAAAAGAGTGAAAAAAATTATGAGGAAGGTTTCAATTGTCGGCGGCGGGCTTAGCAAATTCGGCGAGCGGTGGGATTCCTCGTTCAGGGACATGATTTTCGAAGCCAGCTATATGGCACTGGAAGATGCCAAGATGGAGGGCAAGGACCTCCAGGCAATTTACGGGGGGACAATGGCTCCGGGAAGGCTTATTGGGCAGGAGCATGTAGGGGCGCTAATTGCAGACCAGCTTGGGCTTAACCCCATTCCATCCACAAGGGTGGAGGCGGCATGCGCATCCGGCTCGGTTGCCCTTCGCAATGCCTATTTTGCAATTGCTTCCGGCATGTATGATATTGTGGCAGTTGGCGGCGTCGAAAAGATGACGGAAGTTTCTACTGAAGAGGTTTCCTTTGCACTTGGCGGAGCGGGGGATCAGGAATGGGAGTTGTTTTTGGGAGCAACCTTCCCGGCTATTTACGCCCTCATGGCAAGGAGGCACATGCTGGAGTATGGCACAACGGAAGAGCAGATGGCTTCGTGCAGCGTTAAGAATCACAAGAATGCCAGCAAGAATAAATTTGCACAGTATCAGAATGAAATTACTATTCAGGACGTGATGGATTCGGCTCCGGTTGCAACGCCCCTAAAGCTATATGATTGTTCGCCGATTTCCGATGGAGCAGCAGCTGTAATACTGTGCGCATCGGAAAAAGCGAAAAAATATACCGATACGCCCATTGAAATAATTGGTTCCGGGCAGGCATCGGATGCACTTGCCCTAGCAAACCGAAAAAGCATGACGGAAATTGCGGCAACCAAAGTGGCTGCTCAGGAGGCATTCAAGCAGGCAAAAATTACCACAAAGGATGTGCAGGTTGCAGAAGTCCACGACTGCTTTAGCATCGCGGAAATCATGGCAATTGAGGATCTGGGTTTTTGCAAGAAGGGCGAGGGTGGAAAATTCTCGGAGGAAGGAAGGAGCGCGCTCAACTCGGATATTTCAATCAACACTTCCGGAGGGTTGAAGGGCTGCGGCCATCCGGTAGGAGCGACAGGAGTGAAGCAGGCAGTTGAAATTTACTGGCAATTGCAGGGAAGGGCGGAAGGGAGGCAGGTGAGCAACGCGGAAATCGGGCTCACGCAAAATGTCGGAGGAAGCGGCGCGACGGCGGTTGTGCATATTTTCAAGAGGATGGATTGAGATGAAAAGCAAAGCAACAGGGCATGAATGCGTCAAACCGACTTTGGGAACCGTAGCCCTTGCATTGCTGATATTCTTATCCTTAAATTACCCCAATCTTACAATGTATTATCCCACGCTTTCAGACAACTGCCGCGAATTGGTTTTCACAATAGACTGTCTGCCGGATGATACCAGTTGCAGACAAAGACTCGATTCCATTGTTCAGCAGTGCGAGAGGTATAAGATAATATTTGGTCTTGTGGCAGCATTGATTTCCTACGCATTATCTTTGTTGATAATTTGCATCTACAATAATTTTAGAGGTAAGCCGAAATGAAAAACGCAATTCCATTAATTCAAATAAGAATTCTGGGAATAACATAAAAATGGCAAATAAAAATAATTACCAAAAAGTTAATAAATACCAAAAAGTATATTACCTGTGATGAAAATGAATAGAATCGAAACGACCACTATCGTGGCTTTTGACGATCTTGGAAGGCTATTGATTCCAAAAAAGGTGCGGGAAATGTTCAATGCACGCAAATTCAAGCTGGAAAGCAGCGTAGACGAGATAGTGCTAAGGCCGATTAAAACTATCGATGACCTTTTTGGAACATTGCCAAAATTATCCACAAAAGGCCTCAAGGAGGATCATGAAGATGAACATTTTGCTTGATTCATACGCATGGATTGAGTTGTTCAGCGGAAGCGAGAGCGGCAGGAAGGTTAAGGATCTCAAGGTGAAGGGGGAATTTTATACGACGAAACTGAACCTATACGAGGTTTATTATAAAACCATGGAAAGGTACGGCAGGGCAAAGGCGGATGAGTTCTACGAATACATGCTTCAGAATGCAACAATCATCGAATTGACTGACGCGCTGGTAAAGCTTTCGGCAGAATTAAAGCTTGCCTACAAATTGCCGGCAATTGACTCAATAACCTACGCGGCAGCAAGGATGGTGAAGGCAACTGCGGTTAGTGGGTGCGAGCATTTCAAGAAAATCAAGGAAAAGGATGTAATGATAATTTGATGAATGCGGGTAAGGCGGCTGTTTTCAAGAGGATGGATTAAGATGAATGCAGTATTTGAAGAGTTAATGCCAAATAAGCAAAATATTCTTGCAACAGCCGCAATCGGAGCAATAACTGGCGCCATTGCATTTGTTTATGGGCTTCGGGTTAGTGTTTTTTCAATAGGGATTCCGGTAACTTATTATTCGGATTTTTGCGCAGTTGCAGGAAAGTGCTTGGAAGAAGTGCCATGCCCATGCACCTCGTTTCTTGTGGAAAATTTTATTTTAGACCTAATCATCTGGTACATTCTTGCTAGTCTTGCCATTTATGGATGGAAAAAATTCAAGGGTAATAAAAAATGAAAAACGCAATTCCACTTGTCTGGCGAAGGATCCCCGAACGCTACGCCCTAATAGGGAGCGAATGCGAGAACTGCAAAACCGATTATTTCCCGCAGCGAAAGTTCTGCTCAAAATGCCGCCGGAAAGGCAGGGTCGTAACCAAGCAGATGCCGGAGGAAGGGAAAATCTATTCATTCACGGAAGTCCAGGTCGCGCCAATTGGGCATGAGAACGAGGCGCCATATTTCTTGGCAATTGTGGAGCTAAAAAACGGCGTCAAGCTGATGACGCAAATAGTGGATTCCGAAGAGGAAAAAATAAAATTCGGTGCGCCGGTAAAAATGATGTTCCGGAAAATCACGGAGGACGACAAGGATGGCGTCATAGCATACGGGTATAAATTCAAAGTGACTGGCTAGGGAGGCACAACGAAATTTCAAGTGAAAAATGCAGGCATTTGGGCATATGCCCAACCCAACCACATAGCCTCCCTTGTGCTGGCCATTAAAAACACTCAGCTTCATCAACCTAACTTCAAGGGGGGGTTGAATTGAATGTAATCGACTGGATAGTCCCGAGGGAAAAGCGCTTCTTCCACATGCTGGCGCAGCAGTCCGCCATCATTTCAAATGGCGCAAAGGAGCTCGAAAAGGGCTTTTCCAACGGCTCACTTGCCGGCACCGCTAGGCGCCTTAAGGAAATAGAATCCGAGGGCGATGACCTGATGCATTCGCTTTATTCGGAACTTAACAAGACATTCATCACGCCAATTGACCGTGAGGACATTTCAAACCTAGCGATGCTAATGGATGACATTTTGGATGCGTGCTTTGAGGCCTCCGAGCGCGCGGAACTTTATGGCATTAGGCAAGTGCCGGTGCATTTGGTTCGGCTTTCGGAGCTTTTGGTTCGCGGTACTCACGAAATGCACCTTGCAGTCAGCGCCCTAGACAAGATGGAAGGGGACGAGATTAGGAAGCGGATCGTAAAAATAAACGAGCTCGAATCGCGCGCAGAAGAAGTGCAAAGGCAGGGCCTTAAGGAACTCTTCAAGGAAAAGGACCCCATTCTTGTAATCAAGCTTAAGGACATCTACATATCCGTAGAGCACGCAATGGACCGCTGCGAGGATGTTTCCCACGTGCTTGGCGATATTATAATGAAACACGGGTAAGCCATATGGTTTTGCTCGAAATAACCATTCTTTTCGCATTCTTCTTCTCATTTTGGAACGGGCTATCGGATGCCGCAAACAGCATATCCACGATAATCGGAACGCGTGTGCTCTCGCCCGTGAAAGCCGTTGCGCTGGCAGCAGTTGGCAATTTCCTTGGGATACTTTTTGGGGTAGCTGTTGCAACAACCATAGGGCAGGGGATTGTTGTTGGGAATGTGATTGGCGCAAAGCTGGTGCTTGCGGTGCTCGCAGGCGGAATGATTTGGGAGATCATCACATGGT
>JBBSVW010000105.1:0-13845 GCA_038046605.1 Microcaldota archaeon
CGTAACGTCGGTTTTCCTGGCAAGCATTGGAAGCGTTTCCTGCAGATAGGTCGCAACGCCGTTATTTTGCTCGAAGGTGTCCGAAAACCATGCGATTTTCATACTTGAAATTAGGCGGGGGCGGTTAAAAAACTGCTACTTGGGTAGCCCATCCAATTTTCTTTCAACAAGCCGAAGGTAATACCTCTCCAACTTGCGTTTTTCATTCAGGAGGCGAATTAATTTTGACTTATCGGCTATGCCCTCCGCATGGTAGGTGGCAAGTTTTTCAATAAGTGCGCCTGCCCTTCGGTTTAGCAATTGTGGGATTTCCGGATAATGAATCGATTGGGGCACTCTTTTTCGTGTAATTTCCAATTCCGATCCCGGGAGCGAAATTGCATGAAGAAGTTGGGTGGGTACGTGTTCTGGCCTTTCCCCCTTTTTCAATTTATCCAAATTTTCCTCAGTTATCCTGATATTGCCCCATGCAAATTTTACCTCCTCCCTCAAATCCCTTCTGGCTATGTGTTTTAGATTAACAACCATGATATTCGGATATCTGTTGCCCACTAGAAATAAAAAATAAGTGGTTGGGCGGCGGGCCGTAGTCCCCCTTCTGTTTTTGGCAGCATTGTTCTAAGCGGCTCTAAATGGCCTTGCATCGTGCCAAAACGCTTTGGCATGCACAGATTGACCGTTTCACTTGAAAAAAGGGAATGTTCGTATTCCTCATCACTTTTTTCCCAATTCCCAATATCGTTTCTGTTCCAACCCTTTGCCTAAGGCAAGCATATTGCAGCTTGTGCAAGACATGACTTATCCCGATGGGGGGAACTTCCTCACTACCATTGCTGGCGTGTTAGCTGTCCACCCACCGCCCGCAATGAATATGGCGCCCTTGGTATATATTTGTTTTGAAAAGGAGCCAAGTTTGGGAATGCCCTGCCCTCTTGGAATGCTTTGCATTCCCTCCCATTCGCAAATTAAACTATTGCGGCGCTCCCGGGCACGTCTGCAGGCACGTTGGGTTCTCCCCCGGGCAATCACTGCAGGCATGCATCACAACTTTCCTGCAACAGCAGCTATATGAATTAGCCGTCCAGCTCCAGCTTTGGTATTTGATATAATTGCATGTGGTGAAGCAGGCGGTTGGTTCGCCCTCATTCCCAAGCGTTGTGCATGTGAGCTGTGTTATTGCAGAACCAATTACTTCCGGATAGCCTACGCTTGCGCAATAGGATGCGCAATTTACTGCAGAGGAATCGCAAACATCCCCAAGTCCATCGCCATCCATGTCGCTTTGGTCGGGATTGTAGGAGTTGGGGCAATTGTCCTGCGCATTCAAAATTCCATCACCATCAAAATCATTGGCATCCTGCGTTGGTGATGGGGAAGCGCTTGGTGAAGTTGTTGCTGAAGGCTGAACATATGTTGTTGGAGTGGGCGTTGGCGATGGGCTTGGATAAACATATGGCGTTGGTGAGGGGGGTTTTGAGGTCGTTGTGGGGAATGGAGTTGGGGAAGGGGGCCGCGTCGTTGTTGTTGGGAATGATGATGGGGATGCGGATGCATAAATTGAAGGTGTAGGTGAAGGGGGCCTTGTTGTGGTAGTTGGGAATTTGGTCGGTCTAGTGGTTGTAGTCGGGTATTCCGTTGGCCGCTCAGTTGTTGTTGGAATCCCAACTGATGGATCCGGATAATCATAACCTACTTGAGGGGTTGTAAGCCTCCATTTGATATCAAGTGATATTTCATATTTTGGCGAGGGTTCAACTGATGGATATTCCGATGGCTGCGGCGAGGGGCTTGGCAGATGCACATATGGCGAAGGTGTCGGTGAAGGAATTGCAATCCTTGGCGAAGGTGAAATTGTCACATTGCAGCAGTTGCATTCCTTGCTTTTGTAGCCCGTTGCCGTCTGCTTCCCATCAGAGACTACGCCCGCCCTGGTTTTTGCGAATTTATAGGCCTCAATTATATCAACCTGGCCATTCCCATCCTCATCTGCCACTATTCCGTTTTGCATCGCTAATATGAATGATTGCGTGAAATAGCCCCCATTTGAATTCGCCCACGAGGATTCCGTGGATTTTGCAGCTGATATGGCAATTTTGCACTCTCCGGTTGATACGACCTCAAGGGCCATCAGCTCCGAATGGCAAGTATCAAAAATTATGGTCTTGTCGCAATTGCGCATCCGATCAAGCCAGCCATTGAGGGTAGAAACATACATGTCCCCGCCCTCCTTTGAGCCATGGCCCTTGCTGAAGATTTTCAGGAAGGGAGTCTCAAAATATGGGTTTACGGTAAATGAGAGCTCCTTCACATTCGCATCAAAATCATACTCCTCGCGTAATTTGGCATATCCCGAATCCGTCAGGCTTGCTATCTGATCCGAACTCAATTCCATTTTGTCCCCATTGATCCTGTTCACAAAAAGCGCATTCGATTCATTTAGGCCGTGGGCAGCCGTATAAAAAACAAACGTGTCGCACTTTTCGAGGACTCCTGCCATAGTTATGAGCCCATCGACAAAGCTATTGATTGTCGTTATTCCATCCACGCCAGCAGTGACCGAAGTTGAAAGGTAGATAATGTTTCCCGGATCAAAACCCTGGGTCGTCAAAAGATTGTAGAAATCATCCGTATCCTTCTTGAAGGGCTCTTCATCGTATCCGGTAACAACCATCGCATATTTCTTTCCTAGCCCATCGCAGCATGGCGGCTTGTTGCAAAGGGGGGATGCTGGCGCCTCGAAATATAATGAGGGAACCTTGGAATTTTTTGAATCGGAATATTCATCAAAGCGCAAAACGCTTCCTCCAACTGAGAGCTCCATTTTCTTGTCTTTCATGCTCAAATCCGGATTCTTTGGGTAAGCGATCAATTCCTTGCTTAATCGCTCATCAAAGCTCGCCCAATACTGCTTTCCATTAACCGTTGGCCACCAATCCTCATCCATCACAAAATACCTTCCGGTTTCCGGCTCCACGAAAACGTACTTCACCGGATGGGAGAATCTGGAAAATGGTTCTTCATCAATGAAAAAGAAGAGGTATTTCCTTCCAACCTTGAATCCGCTTTCCTTCGCAGAACTTATGGCATCTCCGGCTGCCAGCACCTTATCAAATGAATAAACGAATTTTTTTGGATCCCCTCCCGCAACCTGACCATGCACCAATTTTGCCCCTGCCTCATAATCCAATGGCAGTTTTTCGCTTAGGAGAAGGAGATTTTTCAAGTTGGGGCAATATTTTGCAAATGCCGCCTTGAATGCCTCATCAAAGAATTTGATCTCTTCATCCTTTAGGGGGAATTTATCGATGCTCCTTGATTTCTTGAGAATGTTGGAAAGGGTTTGCATCATTTTTTTTGATTTTTCATTCCTTCCAATTGCCCCGCCCACCTTTTCGCTGTATAATATTCCGGCATATATGCACTCGGCTTCATTCCTCTCGAATTTTCCTAGCGCCCGCTGTGTTTCCGTTATGGAATCATCCGTTTCAAGCACGCTTTCCACATAATCCGCCGCACCCGTGAATTCGGGATTTGATGCCCGGAGTTTGGCAAGCTCAATCTTGGCGGTTTTCCGCGGCTCTTTTGAAGCAAAAATCCTATCCAGAGCGTTGTCCAAAAGTGCGGTATTGATTGAGATTTCAATGCCTTCATCAGTAGGGGCGATGCTTGCCTTTGCCTGGAATTCCGGCGCTGGCAGCTGCGTCTTTTGCTGGACGCACCCGAATAAAATTACGCCCAATAGGATCAGTGCAATGATGATTTTATTCATTTCCGCCACACCCCCCACAATGATTAGGATTCCCTAAAAAAATCATGTTTATGCATTATAAGCCTTTGCACCGGCACGCCTTTTTGAGTGCCAAATTCCATATGGGCGTTTTGCATGGCCTTGGTGCGGGATATTCTTGCACATCCAAATGCCCATCTGCCTCCCCAAAATGGCAAGCCTTATATAGGAATTTTCATTTCTCTATGTGTTGGGAGTGGGTGACAATATGCCAAACGTGAAGCTAACCGTTATTATAGCAATTATTTTAGCCTCATTTTCTACCGCCACCTGGGATGTCTACGGCCAGGCATTGACAAATGATCCGAATGCCGATTTTGCGCCCGGCGTAGATGGGAATTACTTGACATATGTGAGCGGCCGGTCCGGCAATTTTTCATTAATACTTCAGGACCTTACTACTGGCGATGAAACACAACTAACGGACGGCCTAACTGAGCAGCCATACCCGCTAAATCCCTCAATTGATGGCACAAAAATCGTCTACCAGTACTACGTGAATGGCCAATCCGAAATTTACCTGTACGATATTAGTGCAAGGTTCAATCAGCGGCTAACCACTGATGCCATCGACCAGTTGAACCCCAAGATAAGCAAGGACAAAATAATCTGGATCGAGTATGGCAAGGGCGGCTCTTATGTTGTGTATTACGATATGAATTTCGTGCTAAGCAAGCCCCTAACCGATCCGGCATTAAACGTGCGATATGCCTCTATCGAAAACAATATCGTCGTTTATGCCTACGAGACAAATGGCCAGTACGATTTGCACTTATATGATCTTAGCACGAATACTGAAACTCCCCTTGCTGCCACTGCGGATAATGAAGTTCTTCCCCAGATTAAGGGCGGCCAAGTGGCATACTTGTCATATCCCCAAGGAGGAAGTTCCGCATCTGTTTATGTTTACGATATAGCTTCCCAAATAGCCAGGAAAATCACCCCTGACGGCGCAAATGCATCAATGCCCGCAATTGGAAATGGGATTGTTGCATATCCCGATGATCGTAACGGAAATTGGGATATTTATGCATACGATTTGAACACAAGTGAGGAAGTGCGCGTCACTTCAAGCGCCTTGGGCGAGAGCTATCCGCAAATCAGCAGAAAAGCAATTTATTATCACCAATTTGATCCAAATGTCGGATTAGGAATCGATATCCACAAGGCCACTTTGGTTGGGAATATGTCCGGCTCTGGCATGTTCCTTAAGGGGGATGCGGATTGGGATGGTGAATTGAAGCAGGCGGATGCGACGGCAATTTCGAGCTATGTGAACACCGGATCCCCGGTGCTTTCTCCGCTCCTTTTTTCCGATGCAAACGGGGATGCCAAAGTGGATGCATCCGATTCCAGCTACATATCTGCCCATCTAACGGGCGGGCCATCCCCTCCTGGCAATTACTACGGCCTTTTGGGCGTTGTGATGAGGGGGGATGTAAATTTTGATGGGGTGATCAATGTTTTCGATGTTACCCTGATCAACAAGATCGCCTTCCAGAATTTTCCAGCGCCGGATCCGTCCATTGTTGCAGATGCAAAGCCGGATGGGAAAGTCGACATTTTCGATGTGGCAATGGTTAATGATGCCGCCTTCAAGAACGGCGCCCTTCCCCTTCCAATTTTCAGGGGCGATGTAAATAACGATGTCAAAATCACCAAGGCGGATGTTGCTTTCCTGGAAAGTTACCTATCCGGCGGCCCTGCACCAGCTCCCATTGTTTTGGGAGATGCAAATGGGGATGGTTCCGTAAACCGAAAGGATGTGAATTACATTCTCGAATACCTATCCAATTTCGGCCCATGGCCAGTTGGCCCATATTACGGAGTTCCGCTCGTGCCAACGCCAACCCCGGGTGTTACCGCAGCCCCAACAGCCCCGCCTGGGGGGAATAACAATGGCGGCGGCTCAAGCAATCCTGGAGGGGATACGGCGCCAAAACCATCGCCTTCGCCAAATGCAACAGTAAAGCCTTCCCCAACTCAAAACCCCTCACTTGTGGGCATCGACACGGAAACAGATGAGATTCTAAGGGAGCTCCATGAAAACGGGAAGGATACAACTGATGTTGAAGAACAGCTCCTTGTTGCGCAGGATTTGGAAATGCAGGGCAGGATTGAGGAATCCGAGCAGGTAAAGCTTGGAGCCCTTGCAAGGCTTAAGGTGATGCTTGCCAACTTGAAGGCGGGGAAAATTTCCACCAGTTGGCTGATTGTTGGCGCTTTGATAATCCTGATTTTGGCCGGCACTGCCTACTATTATTTTGCCATGAAAAAGAAGGATGAAAACGCGGAAAAATCCGTCCTATCGGTTAGTGTCCTTGGGAATTCATCCGCAGGCCCGAGTATTGAAATGCCATCCGGTTTTGAAAAGCCAGAAGTGCTTGAGCCAATCAAGCTGGATTTGATGGATAAGAAAATAATGAAAAAATAGCCCAACTGGCTACAATTCAATTGTTACCCCAACCTCATCCTTGTTTTTGAGGGAAAGTAGCCTTCGCAGGTTTTCCTTGCTTATTATTTCCAATATGTCCGCGCCGTAGTGGGATTTTGCGGGTATTATGGCGGCTCCAAATGCGCCCCCCTTTTTCCCATCTATTTTTGCCCGAAAAACCTTTGCCCCCCCAAGTACCCTGCCATTTTTCTTGAAGCCCCGTATTTCAATTCCAGCAAGGCCCATAAGGCGGCGTTTTCCATCCGCGTTTTGCACTCCTTCGAGTTTCAAATTGAGCGTTCCTGGGAAAACCTCAAATCCAAGTGCTTTTGCAATTTGTTTTTTGTATTCGGGTATTGACAAATAAAACCTTCCCTCATGCATCCCGGATATTACCCTGCCAGTTAGGCCTAATTCCTTCTTCGATTTTTCAAAAAGCGCTGTAAGGTCATCCCTTAGCTTGACGAGCATATCCCTGCCGTTTTGGGTGAGCCCAATTTTTCCGGATTTGCGGGAAATAAGCCCCTGGGATTCCAGATTTGTAAGCCACCTTGAAACGGTTTGCTGTGAAACGGATAGCTCTGATGCAAGCATGCCCGTTGTTGCCTTTGCCGTGTTCAAAAGCCCGCCTCGCCTGGCAATGGCCATTATGACCGCAAGTTTTTCATCACCCATTTAGTTCCCCCTCCAAAAGAAAATTCCTGCAGGTTTAAATAACCCAGCTAAAACGGATGGAAAATATTCGTGTGTGGAGGAGCTAAACTTGCGCATGCGCCCCAAAAACCGCCAAGCCCGTTTTTTTCCATATGTTCCATATCCCCCATATCCGGCATCACAGTAAACCCGCTTCCAAAAATTCCCCCAATCCAGGCCAAATCGCGGTTTGGCAGGCCCATCCCATTTCCCCCATTTTACCTTCCAAAAATCCCTTTAAATTCTTTTGCGGTTTAAGGGCTGTATGCGCATCCTAATTGCCTTCGCATCCAAGAGCAAATCCGCAGAATTGCTTGCCTCCCACATAGTTGAGGGATGCCGGATTGCCGGAATTGAGCCCGAAATGCTTAATCTGGGGGATAGCTACAAGCTTTTTGATTACCTCCCAATCCGGTCCCTTTTGCCCAAATCAAAAATCCAGATGCCGCATGACTTGTCATCCTATGATATTATTTTCATTGGCTTTGAAATCCATAACGCATCCGAAAGCGGCAAGTTCCTTGATTTCATTGAATCCCATGATTTTTCAGGCAAGCGGGTGGCGCTTTTCTGCTCCTATTATGTCAACCGCAAGTATCTTGACCGGATCGTTAAGAAGCTCGAGGGGAGGAATGCGCAGGTTTTCAATACCATAAGCCTAAAGCGCAAGGGGCTATCCGCCTTCATCGGTTTTGGCTCGCTTGATGAAAACGACCTGGTCCGCGCGGAGGCATTTGCCGAGCGCACAATCAACAACACGCTTGGAAGGAAGGTCTGGAAGGATTCGGAAAAATCGCAGATAAAAGGATACCGTAAATGAGGGTAAAAAAGAAGCCAATTCTGTTTTTCAACTTAACGCCAATAAGCCGATATATCCATATCGCAAAACATTATTTTCCATGCATAAAGCCAACCCTTTTAAATCGGGATTTCATAATCGCTTCGTGATTTGAATGGATAGGACCACTTCGGGAATTTACGGGCTTGACGACCTCATGGGTGGGGGAATCCCAAAGAAGCGCACACTGCTTGTTTCCGGCGCTTGCGGAACAGGAAAATCCATTTTTTCGATGCAATTCATCTACCGGGGCATCCTTGAAGCCGAAGAACCGGGCGTTTTTGTGACCTTTGATGAGATGCCCGAAAAGATCCGCCAGGATATGCTCAATTTCAAATGGAACCTCAAGGAACTCGAGGATAACGACCTTCTGGCGATTGTGGATGCGACATCTGCCCGCGCCGGCGTTCCATCTGAAGAGGAGCATGCGATTTTGCCGGGGCAATTGGATATTGACAAGCTCCTCGTTGACATTTTAGGCGTATGCAGGAATATAGGCGCAAAACGGCTCGTGATTGATTCCATTCCAGCAATGGCCTCCCAGCTCGAAACCGAATCCCAGATCAGGCGCGCGGTCCTGAAACTTGCATACATAGTTTCCCGCTCCGGCCTTACGACTATCATGACTTCCGAAATCCCAGAACAATCACTTGGCTCGGGCGCCGCCCTCCAATTCTCAAAATATGAGGTTGAGGAATATGTGGCCGACGGTGTCATAATTCTTAATTTCCTTGGCGTTGGCACCGGCGCAACCCGTACCCTCTACATCAGGAAAATGCGTGGAACAAAGCACTCACTTGAGATCCATCCGCTTGAAATTACGGAAAAAGGCATTGTCGTCAAGAAGATTGAGGAAGTGTTCAAGTAACTAACACCCCACAGGGGACCTAGGTCCCCTCCCACGTGTTGCCGCCCACCCCCCTAATTTTGTTTGCTAATTGATTTTGAAGTTGAATTCCATTTTGCTTTCATGCCAATTATTATGAAAACTCCAACAGTAATAATTTGCGCGGCAATTTTGGCCATTTTATCCTCCAAAATGAAGCTTAAAGCGAATTGGACAGCTTGGGATATGTTAAGGTATGAAAAATAAATCATGCCCATTATGATCATTATAATCGATAATGCATAAGCGAAAATGTATATGATATGGCCGGCGAATATTAGCTGGTTGCTTGGGAACTTTTTGGGAAACATTTCGATTTTGCCATGCAGGAAATAGATGACAAGCAGTGCAATTACTGCAAGGCAATAAAGCCAGATTATCCCCCAAAGCTGCTTGCCTCCCGTTTGATATCCCGATGCTAACGCCCAAAACACTGATAGAGCTAGCAATACGGGGCTTGACAATTTATCGAGGACGGATTTGAAAAAATCCTTGTGTAATTCTGTGGCGAACTCCTCACCTGATTTCATTTCATTCACCAAGCCGGTTTCCTAATAAGTATTCATGGCGCATTATTTATTCTTATGCGTATTTATTGGTCAATGCTTGTTAATCGCTATATCCGCCAAATCAAATTGCTTGGCGAAAAAGACCACGCGAAACTCTCAAATCTAACCGTTGGGATCATTGGCTGCGGGGGGCTTGGGAGCAATTCGGCATTGCTTTGCGCCCAACTGGGGGTAAAAAAGCTAATTCTGATGGACCGCGACAAGGTTTCGCAAACGGATTTCAACAGGCAGCAATTCTCCGAATCAGATTTGGGGAGGGCAAAGGTTGAGGCGCTCAAGGAAAAAATTGGAAAAACGAATTCAAATGTTTTGGTGGAGGCGCATTTCGAGCAATTTGGTGAGGGGAAATCAAAAGGGGCATTTAGGAATGCAAATGTTATTCTTGATGGCACCGATAACTTTTCGACGCGCGTTGCTATAAACCGCTTTTGCCTTCAAAACAAGATTCCCTGGATTTTTGCATCCGCCCTCAAATTCGAAGGCATGCTTTCCACAATCCTTCCGCTAAAATCCGCATGCTTTGAATGCTGGGCAATTAGGCCCAAAAACGAGCTCTCATGCGAGGATGCGGGGATCATGAATACGGCGGTTGCGGCAATTGCCGCCCTGCAGGTGCAAGAGCTGATCAATCTCATTTGCTTTAATAAGCCAAATTATGCTAACAAATTGCTTAGGGTGGATTTAAGATCGGGTTTGTTCGAATCCATCGCCCTTGAAAGGAGCACCAAATGCCCCACTTGCTCGAAAAAGCGATAATTATGCAAAAGATATCGAAAGCGAAGGCAGGGGAACCACAAATCCCCTCTGACCAGAATTCAAATGCCGGAACCGATCCCGGCGATGAAATCCGCATCCTGAAGGAGAAGAACCGGGAACTCGAGCGCCGGCTGAACATGATAGAGCAGAAGCTCAACGACCACAACGAGCAATTCGTGGAGGAATTCGGCGAGGATTTCGAGGAGAATAATGAGGAGGAGGAAGAAAAGAAAAAATAAGTCAGTTCCAAATATTAACTTTCCAAGGCTGAAATTCTATATAGCATTTTTTATCTTGCCCGGGTATTTTATTACATATCCACTCGGTCATTTGATTTCCCACAATTCCGATTTTATAAGGATAATTGCACATTCCGCTTTTGTTTTCTGTTATAAATATTGCATCATTAGCCTCGATTTTCATAGGAAATTTTCCCTCATTTGGCATCGTTGTAAAGATATTGCTACAATTCCCTAAAAGATACTGAATAAATATCGGATTTTCTTCGTTATTACTTACTATTAGGTCTAAATTGGTCGTATGGTCTATTAGTATTGCCGAAGTAGTAGGATGATGGAACACAATTACGAATAAATTTCCGAATAAATTAATTATTCCAACGAGAAATTTAGCTAAATAATAAGGAGGGCTGAAGAATCCCCAAATAAAATATATTATTATAAATCCTAATAGTAAGTAGGCAAATAGAGGAACTATTTTTTTCAAATATTCGTTGTTAATTTTTTTGGTGTAATTTTCAATTTTTTTATCAAACATGTTCCAGATAATTAATGAGCAAAATACAAGAATAATCAATTTATACAAATGAGCTATTGTGTAGTATGGCAGGTCTAGTGGCAGTATTTCTTTGTTGTATGTAGTTACTTGAATACTTGCAAAAAGGAATTCGATAAGTCCTATAATGAAAATAATTATTATTTTATGAAAGTTTTTTCCAATTATATCGATATCAGAGGCAATCTCATGAAAATGATTTTTTAATAAAATAAAACTAAAATAGCCTGGAATAAATATTCCAAAAAACAGCACAAAAATGTTAAAATTCATTATATTTGGGTCAAAAAATAAAAAGTCCGAAGACATATTGATTACCTAATAAGCGGGGAGTGAGAGTTGAACTCACCTACTCCGCTAGCTGCTCTCCTTTTCTAATTCTCCGATCAAAACCCCTTTCTTTATTCTCCCAGGGGTCTTTTTCTTTCGGGAAAGAAAAAGAGGCCTGCAGGCGGATACATGGCCGATCTGTCATCCCCGCATCGGCGTCGTGGGACGCATCCCCCTTGAGCCGATCGCTCGTTCCCCCTCCTTATGGTTTGTGAACTTTAAAAAAACTCGCATCAGGCGCTTTTTTGCTTCCGTTTGGGCGCCTTGCCTTTTTCCTTTCCTTTGAGCATCTCCTGCAGCGAATCGAGCTTCCCAAAAATGAATGCGCCTATTGTTACGAACTCATCCTCGGATGCCAACAATTCCTTTCGCTTGAAGAAATAAATGTAAAATCCGCCAATCATTGCGCCATAAACGTGCACCAGGAAATCGGATGGCGTTGCCGCCTCCCGCTGCCTGCCATCCTGGGTAACCTCGATTTTTGTTTGAGTCTTTTCAAGGGATTGATTTATTTGCATGATAACTTCGGGAGTTTTGTTTTGCTCAACTGCCACTTTAAGCTCCTCTTTTAGCGCAACCTTTTGGGATGCCAGATTTGAATCATACCATTTGCCGGCATAATCAATGCCTGGGAAAATTACGAAGCTGATAAGCAGGGGCGTTGCAATGAGCAGCGCAAGGGCCGCTTTTGGCCTCAAAAGCATAACACTGGTAAGTATTCCCGAAATCCCCGCGCTTGCGCCAATCAGGGGGACGCCCGGGTTTACAATTGAAAATAGCAGGGATGCGCCTGTTCCTGCCATCAGGAATATCAAAACCACATCGATGGATAGCACTGCCGCCTCAAGCGCAAGCCCAAAAAGCAGAAGTGGTATCAAATTGCCAATCAAATGGAATATCCCAACGTGGATGAATAGGTGGGAAATGATGGAAAGCGGGTTTTGGCCATTTAGGGCAAGGCCCCTAAGCGATGAATCCGTAATGTAGGGGGTTCCTAGCGATAGGAAATAATAAAGCGCCAGGATTATTCCGGCTAAAACCGCGCTTCCATATGGAAACTTCCGTAGCCCAAACATGTTAGCTTTACCTATCGCTTCCAAAATAAACCTTTCCATATGCTGATGCAGTATCCAATTCCGAATTATCAACTCCCCTTTCCATCCGCTTATATTGAATCCGGCTGTGGATGGGTTTTGCCCTTACCATAAGTTGATGTTGAAATGTCCAATATTTTAGGGTTTATTTATAAATAATTGGACAAATGTTCGATTATTGCAATAAATAACAAAAATATTTCCCATTTTTCTCCCAAACCTTTAAATATACGTTCGTGTTTTTAATTGCAAACTTTACAAGCGAAAGCTTTTATCCGCACATAATTGTTTGTCGAGGTGGTGGGAAAATGACTCATACGAATGAATTGGAGCTTACTTCGCAGGTCCAAAGGGCCGCCTTCAAGGCTCCGCATGTCAATTCGCTCAAATTCATGGGCGCCACAATTGATTCGCTCATGGATTTTGCCGGCGAGCGCGGGGTTTTGATGGTCGATTACAAATTCATAGATCTTCCAGGGCAGTGGCAGCACAAGACCGTTCCAATTGCGCAGTTTTCGCAGGCCGTTTTCACCGATGGCGAGGGGTTTGATGGTTCATCCATTAGGGGGTTCCAAAGCATAGAGGAAAGCGACATGCTGCTTCTTCCGGATCCAAAGACCGCCTTCATCGATCCCTTCATGAAGGATTCCACGCTTTCGATCACATGCGATGTGGCAATGCCCGGCGTGACTAAGGATCGCTATCACAAGGATCCAAGGCATGTTGCGCAAAAGGCTGAGCAATACTTGATGGGCACTGGCCTTGCCGATGTAAGCTATTGGGGGCCAGAGCTTGAATTTTTCATCTTTGATGCGCTAAAATACCATCATGGCCAATTGGGAACTGGATATGAGATTTTCACCGGTGAATCGCATCTTTCAAGCCCGGATATTGAATCGCACGACAAGGGCAATTTGGGCCATAAGATCCGCCCCAAGGAGGGGTATTTTCCAGTTGCGCCGGCGGACACACAAAACGACATCCGTGCCGAGATGACCAAAACACTTGAGGCAACCGGCATCCATGTGGAAACGCAGCACCATGAGGTTGCATTTGCGCAGGCTGAAATAGACATGCGCTTTGATGCGTTGACCGCGATGGCGGATAAGGCAATGCTCTATAAATATGTGGTAAAAAACGTTGCAAGGAAGTTTGGCAAGACGGCAACTTTCATGCCAAAGCCCATCTTTGGGGACAACGGCTCGGGGATGCATGTGCACCAATCCCTATGGAAGGGTGGGAAAAACCTCTTCTTTGATGCGGCTGGGTATGCGGAGCTTTCCCAAATGGCCATGCATTATATCGGCGGCCTTCTCAAGCATGCCGATGCGGTTTTGGCTTTCACCTCCCCTACCACAAATTCATACAAGCGCCTGGTTCCCGGCTATGAGGCGCCGGTGAACATTGCTTTTTCGCAAAGGAACCGCTCCGCTGCGATTCGAGTGCCAATGTATGCGCAGGGCGAAAAATATGCGAAGAGCAAGAGAATTGAGTTCCGGCCGCCCGACGCAACCGCAAACCCCTACTTGGCGTTTTCGGCAATGCTGATGGCCGGGCTCGATGGCATCCAGCGGAAAATCGATCCCGTTGCCGAAGGCTACGGCCCTTGGGACAAAAACATCTACAAGCTAAATGAGGAGGACAAAAAGAAGATCAAATCCGT
>JBBSVW010000106.1:0-17309 GCA_038046605.1 Microcaldota archaeon
ATTGCTAAGTGAGGATATGCTGGTTGTTGATTTTGCGTACGTTTTAGGAGGGGAGACACGGCTTATTCGGGATGCGAAGAGGCGAGGGTGCAGGACGATTGACGGGAAACGCCTCCTGATGGAGCAGGCAATGGATGCATACGGAATTTTCTTCGGAAAAAAAGCAGATAGGCGCGCATTTTCGCAGGCAATTAAGTTCGCTTCAAAAAGGGTGAAATAAGATGGGGTTCGCATTCGGGAAAAATTTCAGAATAAGGGTTTTCGGCAAGAGCCATGGAAAGAAAATAGGGGTGGTTGTCAGCGGCGTACCGCAGGGAATAGCTATAAACAGGCAGGGCATTCAGGCGGAGCTCGACAGGCGGAGGCCCGGCCAGAGCAGGTTCACGACCCAACGGAATGAGCCGGATGAAGTGGTGATTGAAAGCGGAATCCGGAACGGAAGAACCACGGGCGCGCCCATCAAAATGGCAATTTTCAACAAGGACGTGCAGAGCAAGCCATACGAGGCGCTCGCATCCACGCCGCGGCCCGGCCATGCGGATTTTACAGCGAGGGAGAAGTACGGCGAAAAAGCGGATCTGCGCGGCGGAGGCTATTTTTCCGGCAGGATGACCGCGTGCTTCGTGATGGCGGGCGCGATTGCAAAGGCGATTTTGCGGAAAAGGGGCATAAAGGCCCTTGCGTACATAAAAAAAATGGGGAGCATATCAGCGCGCGAATTAAAGGACTCTGAAATTGGATCACTCACTTACAAGAGCGACGTGCGCTGCCCGGATAAGGCTGCGGAGAAGAAGATGAAAAAATTGATCGGGAGGCTGAAACGCGAGGGCGATTCCGTCGGCGCAGTGATCGAGTGCCGCATTTTAAACGTGCCTGCAGGGATGGGCGAACCCATGTTCGGCTCCATTGAGAGCAGCATTTCCCGGTTTGTGTTTGCGATCCCGGCAACCAAAGGGATAGAGTTCGGCTCTGGATTCGAAGCGGCACGCATGCGGGGAAGTGAACATAACGACAGGTTTGCCAAAATAAAGGTGAAAGTGGTAACCCTTTCAAACAATGCTGGAGGGATTCTGGGCGGGCTGGCAAATGGCATGCCGATCGTTTTCAGGGTTGCGTTCAAGCCCACTTCGAGCATTGCCAAGGAACAGGTCACGTTGAACGTGAAAACGGGGAGGATGGAAAAACTGCAGGTGGGGGGGAGGCACGATCCCTGCATCGCAATCAGGGCAGTGCCGGTCGTGGAAAGCGCAGCTGCGATTTGCATGGCGGATTATATTTTAGGTGATGAAAAATGAACGGGACCAAATTGGAGAAACTCCGACGGAAAATCGACAGGATTGATGCGAAGTTTATCAGCCTGGTGGCACAGAGGCTCGAAACGACCGAAAACATCGGCTACCTGAAACGCAGCAGGGGGGCGGTTGTGGAGGACCCCGCAAGGAAGGCGGAGGTGCTTGAGCGCGCAGCGCAGCTCGCTTCTGCAAAGGACGTCAGGCCGGAATTCATATCGGCAATCATGTCCCAGATGATGTTGGAGGCGGAAGAGGTGCAGCGGGGAGGCAGACCCACAATCGCATTCCAGGGGGAGCGCGGCGCTTATAGCGAAGCTGCCGGCAACAGCCTGTTCCCGCAGAAAATTTTCATTCCGTGCGAAACCTTCAGGCAGGTTTTCGAAGCGGTTGAAAGCGGGGAGGCGCAATATGCCATCGTGCCAATTGAGAACTCCACAGAAGGGAGCATAAACGAGGTGTACGATTTGCTGCTGGAGAAGCAATTGCACATCCATGCCGAGACCGTGGTGCAGGTGCGGCATTGCCTCATGGCAGACAGGGAGGCATCATTAGCCGAGATTATGGAGGTCTACACGCACCCCCAGGCGCTGGCGCAATGCCGGAAATTCATCGAGCAGAAACTCCCGTATGCACGAATTATTCCGTTCTACGATACCGCGGGCGCGGCTAAAATGATCGCTGAAAACGGCAAGCGGAACATCGCCGCCATCGCCAGCCAAGCCGCTGCGAAATACTACGGATTGAAGGAACTTGCCGCCGGCATAGAGGACAACAGGAGCAACTTCACCCGATTCCTGCTCCTTTCCAAAGCAACTGCCGAAAAGCCGGAAAACCCCAAAACCTCTCTGGTGTTCTCCCTCAAGCATAAGCCCGGCGCGCTATTTTCGGCCTTGAGGCCGTTTGCAGACAAGGGCATCAACCTCACTAAAATAGAGTCACGGCCTACGAAGGGGACGCCTTGGGAATACCTGTTCTACATGGATTTCGAGGGGGATGCAAGGGAGGGAAAATTTGCGGAGGCGATTGAACAGCTGAAGGAATTTGCGGAATTCTTCAAATTGCTCGGCGTCTACGAAAAGGCAAAACGCAACGGATCGGCGGATGGGAATGAATGAAACCCGGCAAAGAATGAAGCCCGGGCAAAGAGGCACTGTGAATATGCTCGGCCATAACGATAAAGGAAAAATCGCCGTGATCGGAATCGGCAAGCTAGGCGCCGCCATCGCTAAATTCTTGGTGAAGCGCGGATTCCGGGTTCTCGTTTTCGATAAGTACAAACGGGTTAAAATCAGGGGAGCGGAGAATGCAAAATCCCTGAAATCTGCTGTTGGGAGCGCGGATATGGTCATCCTGTCTGTTTCCCTTGCAAACACGCAAGAGGTTTTGGCCGAACTTTCTAAAATTCTCAAACCTGCCCAAATTTTGGTGGAATTGGCGGGAGTCAAAACGCCCTTTGCTGCAACACTCCGAAAAATGCCCTGCAAGGCCGTTTCGCTGCATCCCTTATTCGGCGACTTTGAATCCCTGGAGGGAAAAAACGTCATCATCGTGAAAAACAAGGATGCAGCCTTGGAAAAAAGCGCCTCAAGGCATCTAAAAAAATTTGGCGCAAACGTGATTTTTATGCGGACCGAGGAACATGACCGAATCATGGCCCAACGACAGCTGCCCGCATACGTTCTCTCGAAGCTCTTTTACGAGATTGCCGGAAACATCCCCCTCGATGCACTTACTCCCATGATGAAAAAGCATCAGGAGCTTGCGAAGGAAGTGCTGTCGGAATGGCCCCTCTATGATTCGATGCTCAAACTGAACCCGCATTCAAGGAAGATGATTGAGAGGACGGAAAAGCAACTCAAAAAGATGAAACGGAAATATTCGAAACGGCAAAATCAAAAATAGTGAATAAAATGATCAGGAACATAAGTAAATTGGGGAAGCCGGTAAATGCGTCCATCATTGCCCAGCCGTCAAAGGCGCATACGCTGAGGGCGATAATCGTCGCTTCGCTAGCCGGAGGCAAATCGGTAATTGAAAAACCCCTCTTGGCTGACGACCAACTTGCGGCAATTAAGGCAATGCGTAGGCTGGGCGCGAAAATAATAATTCAGGAAAAGGAGCTCGTAATAATCGGAATTCCCAAATTCAAGAAAATTGCCCTCAACGCCGGAAGTTCCGGCTTCCTCGCCCGTGCCCTGCTTGCAATCGCAACTGCTTCCGGAGAGGGAATCACCGTCGATGCCAGCCCCCAAATGAGGAAAAGGCCCATTTCTGAATTATGCCTCGCCCTTTCCCAATTGGGAGCCAAAATCATTTTCCTCCGAAAGCCCAATCACTTTCCGGCCGCAATAAAGGGGCCGTTGAAAGGCGGAAAGATCGTTCTCGATGCGGGAAAAAGCTCCCAATTCCTTTCTGCAATATTACTTGCTGCGCCCCTGGCCTCGGCTTCCATTGAAATAACGGCAAAAAATCTGGTGTCCGGGCCTTATGTGAACATCACGCTTGAAATAATGGAAAAATTCGGAGTGAAAGTGCAAAAAAGGGGTAACGAATTCAAAATCGCGCCCCAAAAATACATGCCAACAAACATGAGCATAGAGGGAGATTACAGTTCCGCGGCGTTCTTCATGGAGCTCGCGGCGATAACCGGAGGTAAAGTGAAAATTGCCGGATTAAGTCGGGAAACAAAGCAAGGGGACAAAGCCATCCTGCCCATTCTTGAAAAGATGGGATGTAATATCCATCGAAGCCGGAATACAGTCGAAGTGACCGGCCCTAAAATCCTGAAACCCGTAATTTTCAATATGAAAAATTTTCCGGATTTGGCCGTTCCCATAGCGGTTACGGCGGCGTTTGCAAATGGCACCAGCATCCTGCAAAACATTGGCCAGCTGAAATTTAAGGAAAGCGACAGGTTGGAAGCCATAAAAATCAATTTAGGAAAAATGGGCGTGAAAGTTGAGGAAAGGAACGGCAATCTGGCCATTCACGGGAATTCCAACGCCCATGGCGCAACCATCAACCCCTTCAACGACCACCGCATCGCCATGGCGTTTGCGATTGCAGGGCTGAGAACCGGCAACATGAAAATCAGAAATGCGGAGTGCGTCAGAAAAAGCTTTCCTACATTCTGGAAAGAAATCGAAAAATTATTTTAATAAGGTCATTTCCTTCGCGTGCCGCTCCAATGCCTCCAGCGCCGCCGCCCTTTTTTCCGGCGTGATTCCGCCCTTGAAGAATTCGCCGTAAATTCTAATCAGCTGGGATCCCTCAATTACACCGTCCGCGCCAGCTTCGAATGCAGCTTTCGCATGCTCGGGCTTCGAAATGCCGAAGCCGATTGCAACCGGGATGGAAGAATGAGCCTTAACCCGTCTGATCAATTCCAAAGAATATTGTTGCATCTCCTCCCTTGCGCCCGTGATTCCGATTACCGCCACCAAATAAACGAAACCGGTTGCTTCAGAGAGGATGTTTTTCATTCTTTCCTCGGAGGTTGTGGGGGAAATCATGTAAATGAGGTCCAGATTATGCGCTTTGCAGGCTTCCCTTAATTCTGCGGATTCCTCAAACGGCAAATCCGCCGCAAGCACGCCGTCGCCGCCCGCATCCTTCAAATCCCTGCAGAAATCCTCCAATCCGTACTTGAAAATAATGTTGTAGTAAGTCATTGCGATTATCGGCTGGGATATTCGCATTTCCCTTGCCTTTGCAATTATGGAAATGCATTTTTTTGGAGTAATGCCATTCTTGAGAGCCCTATCGGAGGCCGCCTGTATTACCTGCCCATCCGCCAAAGTGTCTGAAAAGGGAATTCCCAACTCAAAGAGGGAGGCATGTTTGCTCAATACTTTCATCTGCTGCAAAGTAAAATCTTCGTCGGGGTCGCCGGCGCAAACATAGGGCAAGTAGGAATTTCCTTTTTTTAGCGCATCTGAAATTCTGCTCATAAGAAACCCTCCATTCTTGCAACCTGCTGCACGTCCTTGTCCCCTCTGCCGGATAGGCAAATTACAGCCACATCCGAAGGCTTCAGCCGCATCTTCAGCAAATGGGCAATAGCATGCGCGGGCTCCAAGGCGGGCACTATTCCCTCCAACTGGGAAAGCAAATGGAACGCCTCCAGCGCTTCCTCGTCGGTTGCGGAAACGTACTCTGCGCGTCCGGTGTCCTTCAGGTACGAATGGTAGGGCCCCACGCCGGGATAATCCAAGCCCGCCGAAATCGAATGCGTTAATTGCACCTGCCCGTTTTCGTCCTGCAATAAATAGCTCTTCATCCCGTGCAAAATCCCCTGCGAGCCCTTTTCCAGAGTAGCGCAGTGCTCTTTTGTATCCAGCCCTTTTCCCGCTGCTTCCACGCCTATTAATTTTACTTCAAGATTTTGAACAAAGGGATAAAAGATTCCAAGCGCGTTGCTTCCCCCGCCCACACACGCAACGACGTAGTTTGGAAGAGTTTTTTCCACCTTCATTATCTGTTCTTTCGTTTCCTCCCCAATCACCTTCTGGAATTCCCGTACAATTGTGGGAAAGGGATGCGGACCTACAACGGAGCCGATTACGTAATGGGTGCCGATGCAATTTGCCGTGTAATCCCTCAAGGCGGCATTGATCGCATTCTTGAGTGTTTTGGATCCAGCCTCGACAATATTCACTTTGGCCCCGAGCAGCTTCATCCGGTATACGTTCAGCTTCTGCCTCTCCACATCCTCCGCACCCATGTAAATTTCGCATTCCAAATTCAGCAATGCGGCCGCAGTTGCAGTGGCGACGCCGTGCTGCCCTGCGCCGGTTTCCGCAATTACCCTTCCCTTGCCCATCCTTTTTGCAAGCAGGCATTGCCCCAACGCATTGTTGATCTTATGCGCACCGGTGTGCAAAAGGTCCTCGCGCTTGAGATAGATTTTTGCGCCCATTTTTTTCGAAAGGTTTTTGGCAAAATAGAGCGGGGTGGGGCGGCCGGCGTAATTTTCCAAATAATAATGCAATTCTGCAAGGAAGGCCCCGTCCGCAAGCGCTTTCCCGAATTCCGTTTCAAGCTCCATCAAGGTTTCCATCAGGGTCTCGGGCACGAACTGCCCCCCGAATTCCCCAATATATTTTTTCATAATTCACACCCCTTCAATTCCCTTATTTTCCCGGCCATATTTTGGGATTGCATGATCGAAGTCCCGACTAGAAACGATCTTGCTCCGAACGGCAGGAGCTCCCGTATCTCCTTGCAAGAAAGGATGCCGCTTTCCGAGACGAGAATTTTCCCCTCCGGCACATATTTCGCCAGCCTTTTCGTCCTGGAAATATCAACCGAGAGATCGTCGAAACTGCGATTGTTGATTCCGATGACGTCCGATATTTTTCCAGCTGCCTCGATCTCAGCCTTTGAAAAACATTCCACGAGAGGCTGCATCCCCAAGTCCGCCGCCATGCCGGCAAAATGGCCCAAATCCTCCCCGATTATTTTCGGAATCAGCAGGACCGCATCCGCGCCGAACGCATCCGCCTCGCGAATCTGCTTTTCAGTTACGATGAAATCCTTGCATAAAACAGGCAGGCGGCTGTTCATTTTAGCCAGCGTGATGTTCTCCAAATTTCCCCCAAAGGCAGTGGGTTCGGTGAGGATTGATATCGCATCCGCACCCGCTTTTTCAAATATTTTTGCACTTGCGGCAGCATCAAATTTCCCCAATTTTCCCCCTGATGGGGAAGCGGGCTTGAGCTCTGCAATCAACGAATATGGTTTTGCAAGCAACGCCCTTTGGAAATCCTGCTTTCTTATCCCAATTCGTGCCTTCGGCGCCAGCATTTCCCTTCTTTTGTGATATTTGATTATTTTTTCAATTTTCCTATGCATTTGATTCAACCCTCAATTTGTCCAGTGCCTCCCTCGCGGCGCCGGAATGGATGCTATCCAGCGCAATTCCGATTCCTTTTGAAATGCCGGCAGCCTTACCAGCTATGTAGATTGCAGCGCCGGCGTTTATGATCACCGAATCCAAATAAGGCGAATGGATTCCATCCAAAACATCCCTGATTATGCGCGCATTTTCCTTTGCATCCCCGCCTTTTATGGCGCCCAGCGTGAACGATGAAAAACCGAATTCTTGAGGATTTATCACGTAATCGCGAATTGCGCCATTTGAAATTTCTGCGGCAAGGGTTTCCGAGGACGCTGAAATCTCATCCGTCTCCGAGGCGACAACCAGGGCCCTTTCGGAGCCCAGCAGACGCAGCACTTCCGCGATTTTCGGCAGGAGCGCCTTATCATACACCCCGAGCACTTGGAATTTCACTTTCGCGGGATTGCAGAGAGGGCCAAGAAGGTTGAATACCGTCCTGAAGCCCAACTGTTTCCGTATTGGCGCAACGAACATCATGGATGGATGGAAGTTGGGCGCAAAAAGGAAGGCGATATTGCATTTTCTGAGGCACGTTTCCGCGCGTCCCGCATCCATGTCCACGTTGATCCCCAATTCCTTCAACACGTCCGCAGAGCCGCATCTGCTGGATATGCTTTTGTTTCCGTGCTTCGCAACCGGTATGCCTGCGCCCGCAACAACAAAGGAAGCGGCGGTGCTGATGTTGAAGGTGCCCTTTCCGTCCCCGCCCGTTCCGCATAAATCCATTGCATTTGGTGGCGCCTTAACCGAAACGGACTTCTCCCTCATGACCTTAGCCAAGCCGTAAATTTCCGCCGGGGTTTCCCCTTTCATTTTCAAGGCCGTCAGGAAAGCGGCTATATGGGAGTCCGGCGCGTTTCCTCCAGTAATCTCCTCCATCGCCCCCTCCGCTTCGTCTGTTTCCAAATCCCTTTTCTCAACCAATTTTTGGATCGTTTCCGCCAGCATATTGCTCACACCTCGTAAAAATTCCTCATTATCTTTTTCCCGTCCTGCGTGAGGATGGACTCCGGATGAAATTGGACGCCGTAGATGGGAAGTGTCCGGTGCTGCACTCCCATGATCTCGTTCTGCTCGGTTTCTGCCGTGATCTCCAGGCAATCGGGCAAGTCCTGCCTGTCGATAATCAGGGAATGGTAACGCACCGCCGAAAACGGGTTTTCCACTCCCTTGAAAATTCCCTTTTTCCTATGGAAGATTTTGCTCGTTTTTCCGTGCAGGAGCTGCTTTGCCCGAATTACCCTGCCGCCGTATGCCTCAGCCATGGCCTGGTGCCCTAAACACACCCCCAAAACCGGCTGCTCGGGCTGCAGTTTCAAAATCTCAAGCGTCGCCTTTGAATCCCTCGGATGGCCGGGCCCGGGGCTGAGGACGATTTTATCGTAATTTTTGAGGTGCAGGCCTGCGACCGGCTCGTCGTTCCTTCGCACGGTTACTTCCGCGCCGGCCGCTTCGAAATATTGCGCCAAATTGTATGTGAAGGAATCATAATTGTCAATCAGCAATATCTTCATGTGATGCACCCCTGATGGCCTCGACCATCGCCCTCATCTTCGCCTCCGTTTCCTGGAACTCGCGTTCAGGAATGGAATCGTAAACAATGCCCGCTCCCGCCTGTAGATGCGCCCTTTTTCCTGAAATGATTATGCTCCGGATGGTTATCGCAAAATCCATGTTTCCGGAGAAGTCGAAATAGCCAACAGCGCCACCATAAGGCCCGCGCCTTTGCTTCTCGAACTTCTCTATGAGTTCCATCGCCCGGATTTTCGGAGCGCCGGACACGGTTCCCGCAGGCAGGCACGCCTTCAACGCATCAAAACCGTCCTTTCCCTCCCGCAATTTGGCAGTGACATTCGAGACGATGTGCTGCACGTGGGAGTATTTTTCCACCCCCATCAGCTCATCCACGATTACGCTGCCGGGCGCCGCGACCTTTCCCAAATCATTGCGGTGCAAATCCACCAGCATTATGTGCTCCGCCCGTTCCTTCTCATCCTGAAGCAGCTCTATTTTCAGCTTCTCGTCCTCTTCAACATCCTCGGAACGCGGCCGCGTCCCCGCAATGGGCCTCGTTGTGAGGATGCCGTTTTCCAGCCTAACGAGCATTTCCGGGGAGGAGCCCATGATTTTCGAATCCCCGAAATCCAGGTAAAAAAGGTACGGGGACGGATTTATCCTACGCAAAATTTTATAGATCAGCGCCTCGTCGCCCTCGAAATCGAAGGAGACCCTGCGCGAGAGCACGGCCTGGAAGATATCACCGGCCTTTATGTGCACCTTCGCCTTCTCAACCGCAGCCTCGAATTCCTCCTTGGGAAAATCAGAGCGTTCCTTAAGAAGGGAAAATTCCGCAGAATGCTTCTGCCCCATTATTTTTTCGATTTCGCCGGAATCAGCCGGGCCATGCGAGATAAGGTAAATTTTACCATGGAGATGATCGAAGCATATCACCGATTCCGGAATTATGAAATGCATATCCGGCAAATCGAGGTCGTCCTGCAGTTCCGATGGCAAATTCTCAAAATACCTCACGGCATCGTAGGATAGGTACCCCACCATCCCGCCAGAAAACGCCAGCGTAGGTATTTTTTCCGCCGAAAACCGGGAAAATTGCTTCCGCAACTCATCGAATGGCCGCTTGGACTCGAATTTTTCCCTCCCCCCATTCATTACTTCGATCCCGCTCCCCTTTGCCTTGAAGGAAAAAATGGGCTTGAAGCCGATGATGGAGAACCTCGCGGTCTTCTTAATTCCCTCGACGGACTCGAGCAGGAAGCATCCGCTGCCGAAATGCGCCCTTATTGAAAGGAACGCTTCGAATGGATTGGCGCTGCAGCGCAACTCTTTTACAGTAGTGGTTAGATGCATAAAATCACCAAAAGCAAAGGCAGAATCAGCAAAAGCTCCGGCTACTCAGGCACGCCAGGAGAACTTCTCAAAAACCATGGGATCTATAAGTCCGTTTACCATAGTACTATTTTTAGGCGGATCAAACTTTATAAAACTAATGGATCGAATCGTTCATCAATCGGTCAACGCTCCCAGACGGGCTGAAAAGCGTTTTTTAAGCTATACTTACCATTAATTGATCCGAATGGGGTCGTGGGGTAATCTGGCATCCTACCGCCTTGGGGACTTTCCCTGCTAGCTTATGCGAAAAGCAATGAAAGCTAATGTGGCGGCGATCCGAGTTCAAAGGCCAAATGGTTTTGATTCGCGCGCAAATTCGTTTCTTGGCGGCGGAGCCGTTCGCCACCTTCTCCCACGAGAATTTGGTTCTCGGGGGCCGTGCAGACTTTGTCTGCCCGGTTTCTAAAGAAGGGGGCAAGGCATGAAAATCTCGGCGACCCCATGTCTGCAACGGGGGGCATAGCCCCCCTTGACCAGACTGGTCATTCCCCCCAAATTTGTGCTGCGAATTATTTTTTGCAACCTCCTGTTTTCGTCTCATTCCCATTTGTTTTTTAACTGAAAGCACCAAAATATTGGGGACGCGGCTGTGGTCTAGATGCCTTTCCTTCCGGAAAAAAGCGCGTAGCGCCAAAATCCTTTCTTTTGCGGCGCCATACGCTTTTCTTTTGGAAAGAAAAGCAAGGCAGTGGTCAGGATCTGGGCTTTCCAAGCCTATGGCACGGGTTCGAATCCCGTCAGCCGCACTCTTTGACACCTATAGGGGGGAAGGATTCCCCCCTACTCGTAGTCGCCTCTACCCCCTTTCAAAACTTTGCAAATTTAAATCAGACAATAAGCCTCATTTTCAGCTCGAAAAAAACATCCCCGTCGTAAAATATGCGGCTAGTGGGGATTATTTTTTTGAAATTATTTTCGTTCTTATTTCCGCAGTTTATTTTCATGGAATTGGCGCGCGCATCGATGATTAAGCAGTAATTGCCAAGTTGGAAAATTAAATCCTCAAATTCTGACCTTATTTTTTCTTTTGCAAGCAAATTCCCCCTCGAGAAATCGGCGAATTCCGAATAATAACCTTTCGCGGCGATTTGCTGGAAATCGTTTGCGAGCTGCTGCAAATAAAGATCCGAATAGGTGGGAAGTGGCAAATAACGGATTGCGGAAATAAGCGAAATTGCAATTAGCAGCGTGATTGCCGCCTCAAGTGAAAAAATGAAGCCCTTATGCGCCATGGAAAGAAAGGGCCGGAAGCTGCTATATATTCGTTTGGTAGATAAAAAATCAAAAGGAAGTTGATTCTGGTAGCAATTCTGCGATATGATTGCAATTTATCATCCAGTGCGATGCAGGGAAACGATCCAAAGGCTTGCCGATAAGGATGTTGAAAAGATGGCCGGGGGCGCCATTCGATAGAAAATAGCATCGGACAATGAGGAACATTTCTTCAGGGCGGCGACCAAAGGAGTTAAAAATAAGTTGCCACCATCCTTAAGTAATAAGTTTGATGAGGGAAGAGGGCGATTTGAATGAAAAAGATGGTTACTTTTGCGATAATTGCATTGCTATTGCTGGCCTCGATTCAAATATCGGCATCGCCCACAGCTTCCTTTGAAGGCAAGAGGGTCATAATCCTTTATAAGAACGAGGTCGGAAAGCAGGATATTGACGAGCTGGGGACGGTTGGCACAAAAATAATGAAAACCTTCAAGGCAATCAACGCCGTCTCCGCAGAAGTTGATGAGAATCGCATTGCGCAGATTGAATCGGACGAGGATGTGGTTGCCGTTTTCGAGGATTTCCGCGTCTTTGCATCACTTTCCGGCAGCGTTCCCCAAATCAATGCGGATGACGTGAATTTACTTGGCGGAAGCGGCATCGGGGTGAGGGTTTGCATCGTTGACACCGGAGTGGATGATACCCATCCTTCCCTGAATGCGCTGGTTGCTGAATATGATTTTGTGAATCTCGATGCGGATGCGATGGATGACAACGGCCACGGAACGCATGTGGCGGGCATCGTCGCTTCCAAGCATTCAACTTACAAGGGAGTTGCACCGGGCGCATCCCTGATGGCGGCAAAGGTTTTGGATGCGCAGGGTTCCGGCTGGACTTCGGATGTTATTGCGGGCATAGATTGGTGCGTTGCAAACGGCGCGGACATAATTTCCATGAGCCTAGGCGCGGGCGCTTACAGCGGCACGTGCGATACGTTGCCTATTGCGCAGGCAAGCAATACTGCAGTAGATCAGGGGGTCATGGTATTCGCTGCAACCGGAAACAACGGCTATATCAATTCAATATCCGCGCCGGCATGCGCAAGCAAAGTGATTGCAGTCGGAGCGGTTGATAAAAATGATGGCAGGACACCTTACTCCAATGAGGGAACAGGATTGGACATCGTCGCCCCCGGAACGAGCATAACCTCAACCTATTTGGGAGGCGGTTTTGCCACCCTTACCGGCACCTCGATGGCGACACCTCATGCTGCCGGGACTGCAGCGCTGCTTTTAGGGAAAAAGCCCGCTTTGACTACTGCGGAAGTGCGCTCCATCATGCTGGGCTCCGCTAAAGATTTGGGCGCAGCTGGCTTTGATACCATTTATGGTTATGGCAGGGTGGATGCACTTGCCGCATGGAATGCTATCGCTGTTGGAAACCAGCCGCCGGTTGCGAATGCGGGGCCGGATAAAACAGCGAGCGATGCGGATGGAACCGGTTCGGAGGCAGTAATTCTTGATGGTTCCACTTCCTATGATCCCGATGGGATTATCACGAGCTATGAATGGAAGGAGGGCAACCTGACGCTGGGCACAACTGCGGTTCTAGCAAGCAGCTTTTCGATAGGGACACATACCATCAGCCTGACCGTAACCGACAACAATAATTCGCAATCGAGCGATACCGCAATAGTTACTGTGAACGCGAATCAGCCGCCAATTGCAAACGCGGGTGCGGACCAAACGGCAATGGACTCCGATGGCAACGGTTTTGAAACATTCCTATTGAACGGTTCCGCATCCTCTGACCCCGATGGAACCATAGTAAGCTATGAATGGCAGGAGGGAGCAGCCGTTTTAGGAAATGGTGCAATGATCGCTTTCAATTTCACAGTTGGAATCCACAATGTGACCTTGAGAGTTACGGACGATTCCGGCGCAAGCAGCACGGATATGGCCACCATAACTGTTACTGCGTTTGCCAACCAGCCGCCGGTTGCGAATGCGGGGCCGGATAAAACAGCGAGCGATGCGGATGGAACCGGTTCGGAGACGGTCGCTCTTGACGGCTCTGCTTCCTATGACACGGACGGCGCAATAGTTTCTTACGAATGGAAGGAGGGCGAAGTTGTTTTAGGAACCGGAGCAGTAATTTCCCCTGTTTTTGCAGTTGGAATGCACACGGTTGTTTTGACAATAACGGATAATAATGGTGCGACGGCTTCTGACACGGCGATTGTAACGGTAAATGCAAACCAGCAGCCGGCCGCAAATGCGGGAGCGGACAAGAACGCTTACACAGGCCAAAATGTGGATTTCGATGGCTCCGCAAGCGCCGACCCCGACGGGAGCATTGTCAGTTATAGTTGGGATTTCGGGGACTCCTTCAGTGCAACCGGTGTCACTGCAACTCACGCCTATTCCTCGCCGGGCACTTATACGGCAACACTTACCGTAACGGATAACGGAGGGTTGATGGCAGGAGATTTTGCCATTGCAACAATAAATGCCCAACCAACTACAATAGCAGTTTTTTCAGATGATTTCCAAAGCGGCGGGTTTGGCAAATGGACGGAGTCAAATGAGTTCGACTGGAATGTTGAAAACCCTGCAGAGAGGAACATTCCCAGCTATCCTTCCTCCAATTTAGTCGCGCACGCGGACAAATGCACTTCCTCAAAGGGATGCATCCTGACGATGAAGACCGGCGCGAATTTAAGCGGCTACCTGAATGCCACCTTGAAATTCTGGAGATATGTGGACAACGATTTGGACAACGGCGAATTCCTGCAGGTTCAAGTGCTTAACGGCGCAAGCTGGAAAACAATATTCGAATGGAAGAACGGAAGCGGGGATGATGACACGTGGCACTACGAGACATACGCCTTGCCGCCGGCTTACCTCACCGGCAATTTCAAGGCAAGGTTCGTCACGAAGGAAAGCTCATCAAGCGAGGATGCGGAAATCGATGACGTTTTGATTGAGGGAATAAGGTAGCTGCTTTTTTCTCTTAGGCGGCTGTGCGGCAGCTTGCCGGTTAGGCGGAAGAAATCCGTTTGGTGGAAAAAATAAAGGAAGTTGATTTCATTGCAGCAATTCGGCGATTTCAGGCGTATTTAGCACCAGCACCTTTTCTTGATTTTTCAATTTGGCGTCATTTGACCAAATGGGAAAGCCAAGCGCCAGGGCCAATTCAAAATAACGGAAATCATCTGGATCGGGGGAAATTGTCTTGGCTTCGTGTTCAAATTTCAAGGATTCGCGTCTGCTGATGATCTTCAATCTGTCAAACAACAGTCTCTCAAGCAATCCTAATTGAGGGAAATCAACTTCAGACTTGTCAAATATTTCTTCCCTATATTTACCGTATTCAAACAACAGGAAATCCGGTGCATAGATATTCAGGTTAGATTGCAGAATAAGCCTCCTGGTGAACGAATTCTTTGAAAAGCATCCGAGGAGTATGTTCGCATCAATTACGACCTCAACTTGTCTTTTTCCCTCTCTTTGCGGATACGGGCAGACATATCCTTGTTGATCTGCCTGCCTATGCGGATAGCGTCTTCGTCCGTAAATTTGCTTTTTGAAAGGGCGGAATCTATCCAATCGAGCATCGCAAGCTTTTCCTCGAACGTCTGCCTTGCTATCTCCCCCCAGCGTATTTCCGGGTGCTTTTTCATTTTCTGGTCTATATCCTCTGAAATATGGAATGTCCTGTTTGGCATGGCCACATACACCACATATAGCGAATAAGTCGGATATCGGGCAATTTGCCGCCTTATTCTCATATTGCGTTTTTTCAAATATTTTACTTAAACGCAATATTCCACATATTTCGAATATTTTAAAGGTTTCGGTTGAGAAGAGCATGGATGAAAGGGGCGGAATCAGAAATATAAGCATTCGGTAAAAAATTAGTAAACTTGGAGTTGATTTTCACGAAACTCATTTCAGCTCGCTCTCCAAATCCTCTATCGAATAGCTTGACTTGAAGCCATGCTGAACCGCATAGGTTTCGAATTCCCGAATGTTCATACCGGCTTTATCCGCGACCTCACTGATCGAAATCTTTCCGCCAGAGTATTTTTTGAGCGCCTTCTCCTTGCGGTATTTGGCTAGCGCCTGCTTTTCTGAAAGGTATTTCTTTCTTGAACTTTTCATTCCAAGCTCTTCTTCTTCCAGCTTCCTTGCAACCATTGCAAGCTCGACATCCTTGACCAAATTATATTCCTTGTTTAGCGCAAAAATGCCCATCCGCAGCGCATCGGTTTTGGAGCGCGCCAGCCCCACATCGACTGCTTTTTCCAAAATCATTTCCGGAAGCCCAACAAATCTTAGCGTAGTTCGCATGCTAATCACCCTCTAATTGCATGCTAATTATGCGTCAAACAACTATATATACGTTTTCTTGGAACATTTTATGGTTTAGAGGAAAAGTTCCATTTAATTGTTGGGTAGAAAAAAAAATCAAAAAAGAGTTGATTTACATAGATTTTTATCATGGGCAATGCTATTATGAATATGCCAAAAGAAGCTGCAAGAAGGCTGGAGCGCGTTCTTGTCGGATGGATGCTCGGAGGAACTCCGGTTAGCTTATTAAGAGCTCGCGGAAAAACCCAGGAAGAAATCGCTTACAAAAGGGAAGAGGATAAATCCGACAAGGCCCTACTAGGCGGAGTTGCCAAGTTACTAGCCCCTTCGTCAGGTACTGGAAATAATTTCGTACGGACTGATTCAGAAGAGAGATCCACACTAATTGCAAAAACAAATACGGATTCTATGAAAATGTGGGAACCAAGGCTCCTTGAGGCGGGCAAATTTTATGGTAATAAAATTGCAGGAAAAAAATTGAATTTTGTTGTCGAACATTTGAAAGATCGAATTGCGTTCCATTTCAGCAAAAAATAGAAATTGGCAATTCAGAATCGACATTAAATACGAACTAATTACCTCCAAACAACTAAATAACCCCAATTTTCCCTCCGTTTCCGTAAATTGACCGTTTTTCTGCTGGAAAAGGGGCGAATGATACCATCGGGAATTGCCGAATTATTCCGTTTCCTAATTGACGCATTCACGAGGGAAGGTTTAAATATCCCGCGATGCAAAACTCCTCTCCGCATAACTGGCATGCAGCTATGCGTTAAATGCTACAGACCCGGTAAATCAGAGCTTTACGCTATGACTGATCTTTGAAGTGGGCCTGGCTACTATGATTCCATGATTAGTGCCTAGCACGCTTCATTCCACTGTGGCGAAAATGGGAATTTGAGTAGGTTTGAAGCTTCAAATTCGACTCAGGTGCTGAGGAGCAAACGCCATTAGTTCTTGCGATTCGTATCGTATTCAGCGTTTAGCTGAGTACACAGCCTGCTGTCCTAACCGATGGCAGGCTGTAATACCAGTTGATCCTGCTGGAGGATACCGCTATCAGAATTCGATTAAGCCATGCAAGTTTTGCGTTGGGGCTTCCCAACGCAGCGAACGGCTCAGTAACACGTACTTAACCTACCCTATGGAGGCGCACAACGTCGGGAAACTGACGGTAATACGCCGTAGCTCTGGATGTCTGGAACGACGCCAGAGCAATAAGGATTGCAAATTGTAGCAACTCCGCCTTAGGATGGGAGTGCGGCTGATTAGGTAGTTGGTGGGGTAAAGGCCCACCAAGCCTATAATCAGTAGAGGCTATGGGAGTAGGAGCCTCGAGATGGGCACTGAGACAAGGGCCCAAGCCCTACGGGGTGCAGCAGGCGCGAAAATTCCGCAATGCGCGAAAGCGTGACGGGGGAACTCTGAGTGCTTCCCTTACGGGAAGCTTTTGCCCAGGTTGAATCCCTGGGAGAATAAGTAGTGGGTAAATCCTGTGCCAGCCGCCGCGGTAATACAGGTAGTACAAGTGGTATCCACGAATATTGAGTCTAAAGCGCCCGTAGCCGGCTTGGCAAGTCCTCTGTGAAATTTACAGGCTCAACCTGTAAGCGTGCAGTG